>JBLFZA010000056.1:0-18551 GCA_047610025.1 Bradymonadia bacterium
GTGCTCCGCGACGAGGGCGCCCGCGAGGGCGTCCGCCTGAAGCCAAGGCGTATCGTAACAGACCCCGCCTTTGTCGGCCGCGCGACCGAGGGTCAGCGCGTGAGCGTCGAGCCAATCGCGAGGGGCTGCCACCGGGGCGGCGTCGCTGTGTCGATAGGCCCCCTCGCAGAGAAGATGCAGAGCACGCTCCGGCGCATCCTTGGGTCCGCCGGTAGTCGCCTGCCGTGCGGCGGCCACCGTGCGCCCGCCTTCTACTTCCAGCGGATCGTCACGCGGGGCGCCGACGGGAGGTCGAAGATGTTGTGGCGGTGAGGCACCGCGAGGCGCAGGTCACCGAGACGAACGCCCGTTCTGGCCTCGCGCAACGGCGAAACGAGCTGGCGCACGTAGAGGCCTTCGCCCCTGTGCTCTTCGCGATTGAGCCAGTTATAGCTGCGCCAGGGGTCGCGAGCGACAACGCCACTGCGCGCCATCGTCTCCCAAGCCGGTGCCACAATGTGCCGGACAATCGCCCGGTAGGCTGTGTCGTCGAAGCGGCCAAAACGTCGCTCTGGCGGGGTGCCAACAATCACACCCGCGGACGTCACTTTTTCGAAGGACCTCTCCACGATCGATTGCAATTGACGCTCTGCGCTCGCCTTATCATCCGGCGTCGCCACCGGGTCGAACCCCAGGATGCGCCGGGCTCCGGTCGCGGCATCGACAACGCCACTCGTGCGGAGCTTGTTCAGACCAACGCCGGCCACATAAATGTGGCGTTCGCGCCCGGGGACTCTCAGCGCGCAGGTGGTGATCTGCGAGTTTGTGAGGTCGCTACGGAGTGACTGGAGGGCCTTCAATCGAAACTCTGCGCCCGCAGAGCCTGCGTGCACGAGTTCCGGCGCCGCCTTGGACAGCATGCGGCACAGCGAACGGTCACCCGCGCCGACCCAGCGATCACCAACGTCGTCGGACACGACCAGCGCATCGAGCGAGAGGCCATCACGAATGTGCGAACACTGGTAGGCCAGCGCCTCAGTCGCGCTAACGCTTCTTCGGTATCGGCGGTCCATCACGACGGTTTCGCCGTCAAACTCTATGGTCGACATGTTCATGTCGTCTCCCGGGTGTGCAACACAAGCAGCGAATGTAGGTAAGTGTACTCCATTGACTTACGGCGTCGAATTTTCGGCGTACCCAGGTGAAACGCTGCGGCGGGACCACGCAAATCGCCGAGAGGGCACGGCGCGGAAGACTCTGCGCGCGCGCTGCGCTAGCGTGCGTGCTCCCCGAGTCCCGGACCCTTCATGGAAGACGTCAACCTGCCCCGGCTGATCGCCGCTCTTTTGCCGATGCTCGTGCTCGGCGAAGCCGCCCTCGCTAAGATTATCGCAAGAGAGACGCCGAGTTGGTTCGTCGATCAGTTCAAAGAGACGTGGTTGGGCAAGTTCCCTGCCGGTCCGCAGTGGTGGCTCGTCACCCTGCTTGAGCTCGGCGCGGCCGGGCTACTCTTCGCAGGCCTGGTGACAGGCGAAGTCATGGCTGGGAGCGAGCCGGTGCTCCTGCAGTACGGGATGTTGCTCGCCGCGCTAGTTTTCGTGATGCTGACATTTGGATTGCGCGTCGCACAGGACTTCGCCGGCGCGGCCAACGGGTATTTCTACACCGGCGTTACTCTCGGTCTCTACGCGCTGCTCTAGCGGTCAGCGGGGCACGCCGTGCCCCACCACTCATCCGCGCGGTTTAGCGCGGCGGACGCTGACGCTCCTCAAACCACGCTCGATAGTCCAGCATGCGCTGCTGCTGCGCGCGGGGGGCGCGCCGGTCGCACGTCGAGAACTCGTCGGTGCCCTCGCTCGCCGACCACCGAATCTCAGGGCAGTCATTGGGGTTGTACGACACCTCAAAGAGCGAGGCCCGTTGCACAACGTCGAGCAGCGTAAGCGGCCAGTCACTCCCGTCGGAGCGAGTGTACGAGAAGGCCCTCTCCTGCAGCTCCGCGTTGAGGACCTCCTGAAGCTCGGTGACGCGCGCGTCGACCTCGGACACGAGGATACCGTATCGCTCGGGAGCGTTTCGCACGACGTCGGGGAAGTGGGCGACCGTGTCGATCGAGATGAGCAGCCGCATGTCACGCGAGGGAGTTGAGTAGTCTTCCCATCCCCCCGTGGTCTCGAAGATGGAGTAACCGGTGGGCATGTCGACGGTCGAATAACTCCGGCCAGCCATGTACGCCTCGCCGTTGTTGACCGAGTTGGTACGGCGGCTCACGGACTCGTCCAACGAGTCCACCAGCGAGACCATGCGCGCGACGGGGTCAAGCGGGCGTGGGTTGATCATCGTCTCCATCGTTCCGTAGAACGCGTCCGTGTCGCCTTCGTATTGCTGCAGGCTGTATCGAGCGAACTCATCCGTTCGCGACAGCGCGCGATTGTCGAGCGACGTCACTTCGCCGTCGCTCGACGCGATCACGGGTCGCCACGCTTTGAAGCCAGCGCCGACGTCCGTCGTCTCGGGCGAGAAGAGGAAAGAGCCACGCCAGAAGCGACGGCGCCCTACCGTTCCATCTGGCTGGGCATCCGCGCCCATCAACACGCCGTAATCGGCGATGCCTTGGTTGTACCAGCCGGCGATGATCAACAGGTGCCCGTAAGGGTCCGCGTACAAGGTGCCTGGCCGGAGCGATTCCCGGTTGAGCGCAACGGGGTAGTAATCCGTGTCATCATCGTCGGGGTGCGTTCGTCCGCTGGCTGAGTGCACGCCGCTGCGGACGCTGCGTCCGGCGAAGCGCTGAAAGGCATCGACGTCGCCGCTCGCGGCCCGCTCCTGCAGGTTCGTTTGTAAGTTGTTACAGCGTGGCGCGCTGCCGGCGCGACCGCGCGTGCAGCTTCGGTATCCGAATGGCAGCCCCGTCTTCCACGCAAAGTATGCGCGCAGCATGTAGGGCAGATCGGCGCAATCGGGACCGAGGTCCAGCACGCTGTCTTCGTCCTGGCCGTAATAGTTGTGGAGGATGTTGTGCTCCTCGTTCCGCGTTAGTTCGTGCAAGCTGGTCCACGTAAGGTCGGCCTCAAGTGGGTAGGAGAAGAGGCGCTCCACGAAGGTTGCGTACAGGTTCTCGAAGTCCTCTGACCACCGATTGCGGTTGTCCCAAACCGGGCCAGAGCCGGAGCCCTCACGCGGCGGGCGGGCCCGAACATCGACGTCACGGCATGAGCCGAAACGAGCGCCGTCTCCCACGACGATTCGCCAGCTCCCTTCCTCAGGCAACTCCGGGAGCGCAGCATAATAGCTGTATGGCGGGCCGCCCCAGCGTTCAGCCTCGGTACCAAACACTTGGCCGCTCGGCCCTTCGAAGCGCACATGCAAGGGGCCGAGATCGTCGGAGGCTGTGCCGACGATCGCGAGCGGCTGGCGCGCGTTGGGCGTCCGTGGCGTGACGACCGCAAACAAGCTCTCGTCGCTCTCGCACGTCTCCGACGCGGGAGCGGGTGCCGGTGGACGCCACTCAGCAGCGCCTTGTAGCTCGATACCAGGGTTCTCGCCGAGCACGGTGATGCGGGTGAGGCGCTCAATAAACGCGGTTCGCGATGTACCGCGACCCAGCTCGAGGTCGCTCACCGTTACGCGGTCCACCTCGAGCAGGGTCTCCGGCGCGCGCGTTGGGTCGACGGGCGCCCTGTCACAAGGCTCAAGGTACTCCGCGAAGGAGTGAATCGCCATCGCCCGCCCATCGTCGTCACGACCAAGGTAAAGCATGATGTGCCCGGGGAAGTGCAACAACACCGCACCGCGCCGGAACGCCGCGTCGATGAGCAGCGCCTTCTCGGTCTCGCTGGTCACGTCAGAGACGTCGAGCGAGAAGCTGCCCGCGAGGGCTTGGTGACCACTGAATCGCGGAAGGCGCACACCGAAGTGCTCGAATACGTCCATCACAAAGCGTGAGCAATCTTGCCCCCCGCTTTCGCCGCCCCACCCATAGGGAGCGTCGAGGTGCGAAAAGGCCTGCTCGAGCAGCGAGCGGCGCGTCAGCACCGGGTGGCTTGTGCCGGGGCGCGAGGTCGACGCGTCGACAGGACCTGAGAGTGGCGCGGAGGCTGGCAGCCAGCCGACCGTGTATCCGCCGCGTACCAAGCGCATGCCGTTCTCCCAGGAACCGAGCACCTGAACGGGTTCGCCGGCCCGGAGCGTGCTGCAGTTGTTGCGGTCGAAGCGGAGGTCGAGACTCGGCGTGTAGTACGTGTCAGGCAGTGGCGCGCAGCGAACCTGGGCGTCGGCCGTCAGACGGTAGGTCGTAGGCGTGCCCAGCCAGTTAGTCGGCACAGCCATGGCGTCGCGCCAAGCCTGCGGCACGGCAGAGCCGTCAACGAGCACGTAGCTCTCTGAGGCAAAGCGCTCGTCAATGTAGGCGATCCGCTCATCGACTTCCGCTCGCACAGTGTCCGCCGGGACGGGCTGCTCAAAGTCGTGCCGCGACAGGTCGGTCTCCATCAACGCGAGGGCGACGTTGTGCGTGGCAATGGACGGTGCATCGAGCAGCACGTCGTCCAAGTCGACCTCAGCGCCGACCCGCGAGAGCCAGTAGTCCAGCGCTCGATGATGCGGCTCCACCCCTGGCAGCAGCTCAGCAGCCGGCAACGCCTCCGGGCAGTACGGGTCCACAAAGGGCTCGGCTCGAGCGTCTGCAGCGGCGGGCGCTATCTCGCCGTTTGAGGGCCTGTCGGCGCCGGCACACGAGGCGGCGGCGGCCACAAGCAAGAAGGCCAGGCAGTGGCGGATTGGGTGGGCACATTCAGACATCAGACGCAATTGACGACGAGGAAAGCTGCGAAGAGGCGGCGGAGACGATACAACGCACGCAGCGCTTAGCCCACCTTTCCCTACCGATTCCCGCACGATGTCGACTCCCCCCGAACTACCCGTGCGCTCGACCGGGAAGCGAGGCCTCGTCCAAGGATGGGCTGACGGCTTGATGGTGTACGCCGATCGCCGCATGGCGCTGCTCTTCGCGTTGGGATTTTCGAGCGGGCTGCCCATGCTGCTCGTGTTCAGCACGCTCACGATCTGGCTCACCGAGGTGGGCATCGAGAAGTCGACCATTGGCGTCTTCGCGATGGTCTCAACGCCCTATGTGTTCAAGTTCTTATGGGCTCCGCTCGTAGACCAGCTCCGCATCCCAATACTCTCCCGGCTCTTCGGCCAAAGACGAGCGTGGATTCTCGTTTCGCAGGTGGCGCTGATCATCGGCCTGATTGGGATGGGTCTCACGGATCCGAGGCGGGCAGCCGAGTGGACGGCCCTGTGGGCTGTGGCGGTGGCAACGGCCTCGGCCACCCAAGATGTCGCGATCGATGCGTATCGCGTGCAACGCCTCGCTCCGCTTGAACAAGGTGCGGGCGCAGCCGTCGCGGTGTTCGGCTACCGAATGGCGATGCTGGTCGCGGGCGCGGGCAGCTTGTTCATCGCGGCGCATTTTGAACGCACGCTCGGCTTTGGGCCGCTGGCGGCGCTGCAGTCCTTCCGCGCGGCGGACATCTACGCCAATGCGTCACTTCTCGTGTGGCTCGACCCCGGAAATGTTCGAGGCGTCGTTGCGACGCTCGCTTGGTCACAGACCTACGCCGTCATGGCCTTGATCGCAGGGCTGTGCATTGGCGCCACCTTCCTTGCCGCCCCGCTAGAACGCGTTCAGGTCAGACATAGGAGCTTCGAGGAAGCGATCTTGGCCTCCGTGGTAAGGCCCTTCCTCGACTTCGCGGGGCGATACGGGAAGTTTGCGCTGCTCATCCTCGCGCTCGTCATCTCGTTCAAGCTGGCCGATGCGCTCGCCGCCGTGATGCGGAATCCGTTTTTGTTGGAAGCCGGTTACACCAAGGAGCAGATCGCTGCGATTGCGCAAACCTACGGCATGTTCACCAGCATCGTGGGCTCCCTGGCGGGGGGAGTTCTGCTGAAGTGGCTGGGCATGCGGAACTCGCTGTGGCTGGCATCCGTGATGATGATGCTCTCGAACCTGACGTTCGCCGTTCTCGCCGTGGTCGATACGAGCGCCTGGGCGCTCACAACCGTTATCAGCATTGAGAACCTCACCGGCGGCTTTGGCACGACGGCGCTCGTCGCCTGGCTGAGTTCGATGTGCAACCGAGAGTACGCGGCCACACAGTATGCGCTGCTAACTTCTCTCTCCGCCGTGGCGCGCACGATGCTCAGTGCCGGAGCGGGAGCGGCGGCTGAGCAGATGAGCTGGGCCAGCTTCTTTATTGGCACCGCTATCGCAGGACTGCCCGCGCTGATCCTCATCTACGGACTCGGCCGCGTTCGCGCGCTCGACCCGCGCGAGGACACGCCGTGATCATCGCCCCGCGAGGACAAGACCGGGCCGGTTTCTATCGTCGCCTGCGCGAGCTCACCGATACGTTGTGGCGCGAGCTCGGCGATGAGCTCAATTTCAAGCTCGTCGTCTCGCACGACGCGTTTGTCACCTATGACGGACGCGGGAACGTCGGCATCGCCCCTTACGATCAGCTCGATGAAGACGACTTGTTTGCTCAGATCGTATTCCACGAGCTCTGTCACTGGCGATGTGAGGGCATCCGCTCGCGCGAGCAACCCGACTGGGGCCTCGACAACACGAGCCAGCAGGATGTCCACGCGGAGCACGCGGCGCTCATTCTTCAGGCCCGCTGGTCGAGCCAGCATGCGTTAACCGACGTTCTCATACCGACGACGGACTTTCGGCCGTGGTACGAGTCTCTGCCCGCAGACCCTTGGCGCATGGAGACCGCAGCAGCGCGGCACGCGGACAAGGCGTGGTCTTCACTTGACCCCGCGTTCGCTCTGATAGACACCGCGCTTGCAGTGACTGCGCGACACGCGCGAGAACTGTGCGTCGCCTAGACGAGCGGCGCGCAGAATCACTCCTCCTCTCTTGACGTTCAGACATGCTCTCAGCCACCCGCACCGGCCTGCGATTCCACGCCCCCCTTCGCCGCATCTTCTCGGCGGGTTGTGTTGCCGTCATGCTCGCCTCATGCGGGCCAACGGCAGAAGAAGTCGAGGTCTTGCAAACGGATATCGCCGGCGAAGTCGACTCGGCCCTCGTTGCAGACTCGCAGTGGAGTGAAACGCTCAGCGCGCTCTTCGAGCAGACGGCCACTTTCGCTGACGGCGACTGCGAGCTCGAGTGGAATGGCGAGTTCAGCGCTTTGGGGCAGCTGACGGAAACGAACAGTGGAACGCTGCGAAGCGCACAGGTGAGCGCACGGCTCGCCGCACTCGACGCCGTCGGAGCAGACCTAATGAGCGCCGACACCATTGATGAGGTGGGCTTGGCCGAACTGCGAGCCCAGCTTGCTAGCGCACCGCCTCTCTCGGGTGTGGAACCCCTGCTCCTGACACGCGGCTTGGGATACCCCCGATTTGAACAGGGCGTCTTCACACCGGGCAGCCTCCAAGCGTCGCTCGTCCTCGTGGACCTCGAGACCATGGCGGCTGTCTGCGGTGCTGAGATTAATGTGACCAACTCTCCCAACGCCGTCGTCGAGGCTCAAGCCGCTGACGCCGAGAGCTTCGCTGCCTCACCGAGCGCACTGCTGCTCGCGGACCTCTATCGGGTTGCGAGCGCAGCAGTTGTGCTGCACCCAGTGACTGACGCGCAATGATCACAAGAATTTTCATCAGCGCCGTGCTCACCGGCTTATCGTGGTGGCTGCTTTGGGAACAGGTACCGATACCGGAAGCTGGTCAGCGGCTCTTTATCTACGGCCTCGTTGCCGCGTTCTTTGGATACCATCGCGTCCTTTTGGACGGTGACGCCGTTCCGAGCACCCGCTTGGTCATCCCGAGCGAACAACTCATGAAGGTGCGCTACACCCTCTGGGGCGTGCCCATGGGGCCGACGCGAAAGGTCACCAACCGTCAGAGTGCTAGACAGCGCGCAGAGCGCTTTCCACGTCGCGCGGCCTTCGTGGAGGCGTTGCCCGTTCCATTGCGCGCGCTCGTACGCCGGCTCGGCGCGTGAATCGCCTGGGCGGTGTCGCCGCGATGTTCGCGCTCTTGGCGGGATGCGCGCACGTTCGCAGTGCCGTTCGAGACAGCGCCGAGGTTGTCGCGCTCGCCCAGCTAGAGGCGCGTGAATCCGCGAACGATGCGGCCATTTTACTCGCATTCCACGCCACGACTCGCACTCTTCAAGATGCGTGGGCAGCAAGCAATCCAACGAGTTCAAGCTTCGCCCGCAGCGTGCTTCTGGCGCGCTCCAGCGAAAGTCGGCACGCGGAGGCCATCCCCTACCTTGCAGGCTATCTGCCGCAGCTAGATGATTCAGAAGGTGTCGCTGCGGCGATCCCTGTTTTATCCGCCGCTGGCCGTCACGATGACGCGACCGCGCTCGCGTGGGCCGCAGCACAAGCGTTTGAATCGGATCGTCAAACCTTCCTCGCGCAGTACTATCGAGCGCTCGCAAGCGACGCCTCGCGGATGGACATGACGGAGCTTGAGCTGACCCGCGAGAGCGGTCACTCGCTCGATCCGTTTCGCGGAAGCAGCAGTGTGATCTTCCGCGCGTTCGACGCGGAGCACGAAATCATGGGGGCGTGGAAGCCGCATCAGTCTGCCAGACACCAAAGCTACAGGGGCGAAATCGCGACGTATCGCCTCTGCGCGATGTTGCAGTGCGATGTGTTGATGCCCCGCACGCGCCTCGCGTGGATGACCGAGCAGCAGTTCTACGCGTTGACGGGGCTCGATGAGGGAGACGACACAAGCTTCTACGCCAGACACAGTGACGTCATTTGGATCGAGCACGAGGGCCAGCGGCTGCTTCCTGGCTTGATCAAAGATTGGGTTCCACGCTTCTCACGCTTTCCAATCGAGTACCGCAACACATGGGAGGAGTGGCTTGAGCAAGACGAAGAGGACCTCGCCAGCATGCGCGACCAGCCGTTACGGCGAGGTCTCCGCGATTTTCGCGATCGATCTCGCGGCTTCTACTCGCAACTCTGCGGTCTCGCGGGCACAACGACGACCTACGACTTGGCCCATCAGATCAGCGACCTGCATCTCATAGACGCTCTGATTAACAATTTTGACCGCTACCAGGGCGATTGGCCGGGGATGAACACACACTTTACCGAAGGTCAGCTGCTGTCGATCGACAACGGCGCGAGCTTCTCGCTCCCGGAAGAGTTCAGCAATCGCACCACGCAGCGGCGCCTAGAGCGCATCGAGCGATTCTCCCGACAGACCATCGACGCGCTGCGGTGGATGCCGCGTGACGCTGCGCGCGATATCATGTTGCCAGACTCCCCTTGGCACGACGACGAGTCGGAGCGTTTCGATGAATTCTGGCAGCGACGGTCGAACGTGTTGGCGCACGTGGACGAGCTGATTGAAGAGTACGGTGAGGACGCGGTGCTCGTGTTCCCTTAGACCGGGAACAGAACGCTCACGCGCGCAGGTAGAAGGCCTCTCCCATACCAAACAGGCCATCGAGCGAGACGACTGTTCCGTCGTGGGCGGTGACCGTTCCAGAGAAACGTCCGAACGGACCCCGGTACTTGCTCTTGATAATCAGCGCGTTGACCTCGTAGCGGCCATCGAGTTCGACAGTGAAGGTCACGTCGATCAAGCCGTCCACGTCCCGGACCGACCAGACCTCTGGAGAGACGCTGTCGTCGCGCTCGAAGGATACTGGAGGCAGCAGGGTCGGCTCGCCGTCGACCCACAATACGTTTTCGTTATATCGGTCCGCCTGCAACCCGTCGTTGTTGGTCAGATTGACACCCAGACTCTGGCCGTCGCGCACACCTCCGACCGTTACCCAGTCCCAGCGCATCACGTAGGGGTAGAATCCTTTGTGATGGTCCAAGAAAGCGACGCTACTCCCCGGCGAGAAGGTGACCTCCTGGTCACCGATCTGCAACGCACCGGAGACGGACATCATCCCCTTGTGAGACACGGCACCGCGACCGCGACCAAAGGGCCACGAGCCAACGTGCAGCGATCCGCGCATCATCGTGGCGTCCCAGGACCCCACGATGGCCGGCATGGCACCTTCGGCCGGCAGGTGAATCGAGAGTCTGACGGAATCGGCTTCGAGGTGGTTGTCGAAGCGCACCATCACCCCCCGCTTGTCGTACGAGCACTCGCTGTCGAGCATCGTCGAAGCATGAGTGATCGAGGTCGTTCTCACCTTGCGCTCGTACACATACTTCTGCCCCGTCTCCCGATCGTAGAATTTGGCCTGAACGAGCGCCATGATCTTAGCATCGAAGATCGAGACAATGCCGAACCAGCGTTCGTTGATAACCTGCATCGACTGCCACTCTTTCAGCCGGAGGGGGCGGAGAGAGTTCGGCAGCGGCGACGTGATGACCGAGTCGAGGAGGTTAATCGCCTGAAGAGGCTCGGCGAACGTGCCAAAGCGCTGCTGTCCGCCGATGACGAGACGCTCCGGATTGGTTGTGAACTCTCTGCCCATTCCCAAACTCCATGTCATGATACCGTGTAGCTACAGTGTAGTGACGCCGGACGAATTTCCGAAGGGCTGGTGCCCATTTAGGCTGTAAACAACGCGGATTGGGCACCGCTCGTTCCGCATCGCGTCCGCTAGCCCGACCAACCGAAGCCGATTAGCGCACCGAAAAATGAACTCACCGCCTGCGCGCGTTGCGGTGACCATCCGAGAGACGCGTCCGCCTGCCAGTGTTCCCAGCGCAGGTCGATGAACATCCCGACTCCCCAAAGCGCGACAACGGCGTCGTCGCCGTCAATTGGCGTCGCGGCGACGTCGAGAAGAACGCCAAGTTCGTGACGGTTGATGACGCGGAACGCGGCCGATGGCTGCGCCACAACGAAACGGTCCGAGCGGACCACGCCCCATGGGAGCCCGGCGAGCGGCGTCACGAAGGGTTGCGTTAACCCCCCGATTCGCTCGCGCGTGAGGTCGTCACCGCCAGTCGCGAACTGGGCGCGCTGCGTGAGCTGAATCCTCGTACGATCGCCGACGTCGGCCCCTAGCCGGAGCCACTGATTCGCAACTCCTGACACCGCGTCGGGGTCGTTCGGACGCAGTGCTTCCGGCGCCCCCCAAGAATCGAGCTCCGTTCGCACGTCCGTCCCGATCTCGACCCCGAGACCGACACCACGAAGCCGTTCGCGGCGCCTGTGAAGCGCCCCATAGGCAATGTCCGGCTGCAATGACCAGTACGTCCAGCCGAGCGACGCGCGACCGAGCCACGGGTTGTTCGGCACAACAAAGGTGGCGCTCGTGTTTTCAGGCGCCGCCAAGAACCACTTCGTGACTCGCGCATCGAGGCGCAGTGTGTGGCGGCGCTGAACGTCAAGGTCGAGACCTGCCCCCAACTGCGCGTAGCTCGCGGTGAGCCTTCGTCCGGCTACGAAAGCGAGGCGCTCGTAGTTCTCCGCCAGCACGTTGGCGGCCAGCGCCTCGCCCTTCGCGGAGATTCGTAGCGCCGCAACTTCGCTCAGCGGAGTGCGCAGCCGACCCGCTAGCGTCTCCGTATTGAAGGTGATGGCCCCTGTGGTGCCTGCCTGCCCGAAGAACTCTGTCTGCACGTAGAGCGTGCCGTGCCCGGGTGTCGGCCCCCCGATTAAGGCCTCAAACGAACCACCCGCCGTCCACCGCGTGTCGAGCTGTGCGAGCGCCGGGGAGGTCAGGCCAAGCGTCGAGAAGAGAAGCGCGGCAATCGTTAGCGTTGGAAGGCGCATTGAACTCAGCGGAACGAGAGACGAACCAGGCGTTCGGATGCCGAGGCCAGCGCTCAGGATGCAAGGCGAGAACCGCTAGCGCCGGCCGCCTCCGCGTCCGCGTCCGCCCCGGTTTCTGCCGCCGGGCCGCGGCCCGCTGCCTGAAGGCGGCGGAGAATTCGGGTCGGCCGTCTTCACCACGCGCGCGCCGGTTCGTTTCGGCGTCTCCTTCTTCGGCGCGACGAATTCGTAGTCACCGTCCTCCGGCGCTGTCGCCTCGTCTTCTTCGATCTCCAGCATCTCCTCAAGCAGAAGCTCGGCGTCGACTTCGTGCTGCGGCAGGTTGAATCGCCCCGTGAGGACCGCATCGCGACGAAGCTCTCCGCGCTCGTAGAGGTCCCACATCTCATGGCCATGTCGCAGCTGGTTCCGCGGCGTTCCACTCATCAGGTGCGACGTCAGGTTCGCGATGTCGCGCAACAAGATGGTCTTGGCGCTTCGGTTTTTTGTCGCATCGATCGCCTGAGGAAAGTCGATGACCACGGGCCCCGCAGGCTCCAGCAACACATTAAACGCTGAGAGGTCGCCGTGCACGAGGTCGGCGGACAGGATCGTGGCGACTTCGCGCATGAGCGCGTGAAAAATCTCAGCGGACTGCTCGGCGCCGAGCGAACACTCAGCGAGACGCGGAGCCGGCCCGCCATCCGAGCCCTGGATGCACTCCATGACAAGTACGCCCTCAACGAACGCGTAGGGCTTCGGTACGCGCACACCCGCAGCGTCGAGCCGATAGATGATGTCTGCCTCTGCGGAGATCCAGGACTCCTCGTCCCGCTCGCGTCCATGACGGCTGCGCTTCTGCATCGCACGCCGGTCGCGCGAGTTCCGCACTGTTCGGCCCTCGGTGTAGCCGGAGCGATTCTTGAAGCTGCGATGGTTCGCGTCCTTGTAGACCTTGGCCGCACGCAGCTCGCCGCCGGACTCAACCAAGTAGACCTGTGCTTCCTTCCCGCTCATGAGCGGGCGAACGACGCCATCAATGATGCCTTCGTCAAGGAGGGGGATAAGTCGCGGTGGGAGTCTCACGGGATCCTGGTGCTGTGTGTAGGGGCAGAACGAGCAAGCGAGGCGCTGGCAGCTGCGAGCGAACAGCTCATCTCTATCTCATCATTCGCGCGCCGCGCAGCGCAAGAGATACTCGACGCCACAAGAGCGCTAGTCACAGCGCAGGTGCGCTGGACTGGGCTGGTCGCGAGACGGGCACTCCTAAAAGACACACATAGAAGCGGGTGACCGGATTCGAACCGGCGACCCTCAGCTTGGGAAGCTGATGCTCTACCAACTGAGCTACACCCGCCTATGCCGGATACTTTGCCGAACCCGCCCTCGTTCGGTCAAGCGCTCGCTGCGCTGAGCCGCTTAATGCGCATGCCGACGTCTGGAAAACCGACCGGGTCCCGAGCGTCGACCGACTGGAAGTGGCGGAGCGCTGTGTCCGGCTGATGCAACGCCTCGTACCCAATACCGATGTAATAGTGCAGCACGAGGCGGTCGCTGACGTCCACGCCCGCAATGCTCAGCAGCTTCTCAAGTTCGGAGACGGCGTCGACATAGAGACCAAGCTCCATGTTCGCGACTGCGAGTTCGAATTGGGCGGCTGCTCCGTGCGGCCCCGCCAAGTGCTCCTGAAGAACAAGCATTGCGAGCATGCCGTCACCGGCTCGCCGCTGGCCAATCGCCTCGACGAGCGACGGCAGGTCTGCGCTGACTATCGCTTGGTCACTCGGGCCAAACGCTCGTGTCACCGAGCGACTTGGTCGGCCTTGCGGCGCCTCGATCACGCTGTCGCTAAACGCGTCCAGCGCGTCATCATCGAGGTCTTCAAACTCTTCATCCACCCAGTCGTGGTCCGCCGCGACGCGTACTTCCTCCGTCCGGTCAATCGGTGCCGGTGGCGCAGGGGCGCTCATCGAAGACGCTGATGCACGCGGTATCTCACCGGCCAGTGCACCGTCAGCCACAGGGGGATTTGCGGTGTTCAGCGGCTCGACCGACGCGGAGTCGAGCAGCTCTGCGATGTAGTCGCCGGCCGCCGTTTCTTCGAGCGAGCCGGTGATCCGACCCTTGTCGAGCGACGGGCTAGGCGCCACATGCTCCACGACGTCATCATCTTCGATGAGGAACAGGTCATCGTCATCGTCGACCAACTGCACGGGTGCAGGGCCCCTCGGCGCGGTGGGTGGACTGCTCGAGACGGTTACCTCTTCGACGATCTCGATCGACAGAGAGTCCGCGCTGAACTCATCCGCGCTGAACTCGTCCGCGCTGAGTTCATCCGCGCTGAGTTCTTCCGTGTTGCTTAACGCAGCGGACGAACTGGCAAGGAAGTCGAGCGCATCATCAGCCGGGCTCGCCTCTCGGTCGCCCATGCCCTGCGCGGCAGCTGCAGTGTTGGGGTTCACCGGACGCAGCTTCGTCAGCTCGTCCATCCGATCCATCAACATCTCGTCGTGGCCAGGCCACTCACCGAGTAGCTCGAAGAGCGCAGAACTCGCCTCGTCGAACTCGCCGGACTCGACTTGCTGGTCGATCAACATCAGCGCATCGTCGAGGTCAGCTGGCAGAATGTCACCGTCATCGAAGGCGACCACTTCTCCGGTCGTCCCCGTACTTTCGCTCACCGTGCCTTCGATAGAATTCGCGACTTCGCTGATGAACTGCTGATCATCGCTCAAGGCCTGATGACCGATTCCGCTGTCTTCGCCGGCATCGAACTGATCAATAAGCGCGTCAATCTGCTCTGAGCTAGCGCTAGGGGTCGCCTGGCGTGCGACAGGAGGAGGTGGCGCAGGCGCTAACGGAGTGCCCGCCTCTAGCGCACCAAAAATGGCCGCGACGTCGGCGTTGCCCGGGATCAACGCCTCGGCCTCTTTCGCGTACGTTAGCGCGGCGACCGGATCCGTCTCTTGGCTAGCCGTTGCTAAGCGCAAGAGCGCTTCGACCGCTGCGGGTTTGTCGCCCTTCGAGAGCAACACTGACTTTTGGCGTTCCAACGCGCCGGCATTGGCCGGGTCGACAGCAAAGACGTGCTTGAGGTGTTCAAGCGCCTTATCGTGCAGGTCGTACTTCAGATAGACGTCGGTCTCCGCAAGGAGCTTGTCGACGTCGACAGTCGCTGCCGGAGCGACCGTTGCGACCGGGCCCGCCTTGCTGGGAGCGGGCTGCACCGGGTCTCCGTCAGCGAGCCCTAACGCAGCACGGGCTGCGACGTTGGTGGGATCCAACTCCAAAAGCTTCTGGTACGCGTTCTCACTAGCGCCCGTCGCCCCTTCATTCGCAAAGGTCTCGCCTAACTCTGCGAGCATCTCGGTGGCGCGGGCGCCCTCACCGATCGCGAGCAACGCATCGACCAAGATATCGAGCGACTCTTTGTTCGTTGGCTCTTCGCGGAAGACCGTCTGGATCCGAGCCAAGGCTCGCTTGGCGCGCCCTTGGTCGAGATAGACGCGACACAGCGTATGCGTCGCGGGCACATCGTCGGGGCGGAGGTGCACATATCGCTCCGCTACTTTCGCGTATTCTTCGTATCGACCGGTGCCGCGGAGAATATCAGCGGCTTGCGCAAACTGGGGGGCCGCCGTCTCTTCGTGACCGTGCTTGAGGAGCTGCTCACCGAATTGAATGCGATTGCCGGCGTTGTCCGGGTCGACTTCAACAATCCGTTCGAGGGTGCTGAGATACGCGTCGGTCCACCCCATATCAAGGTAGCGATCGGCGACCTTCTGATAGTTTGAGAGAGCGTCCCGCAGTAGGCTCAGCTGTACGTAGAGGTCGGCGAGACGCAGGCGCGCTTCAAGCCGCTCGGGGGCCACCTCAAGCAGCTGCTTGTAGATGGCGACCGCCTTCAGGAAGAACCCTTGAGCGACGTAATGATCAGCGACCTCATTGTAGGTCGAGACCGCGTCTTCTTTGTTACCAGCGCGGGCGTAGAGATCGGCGATCTTCTGAAGCGTACGGACGTCGTCCGGATGCTCTTTGATCAGCTTCTCGTATTCCTTAACGGCTCGCTTGAACGCACCCTTCTGGATGTGCTTCTGCGCGGCAGCAACGACTTTGTCGCGATTGATAGCCAAGTCGGAAGAGTCGCGGTGGGGCGGCGGCGAGAAAAAAGCCAAGCGGCTGAAGAGTATACGGAGCCCCGGCGCGCTTCGTCAAGACGGGGGCGCTTCGGAGCATGAGACTATCGTGTCAGCGTTTCACACGTTCTGCGAATTCACCGGTGCGCGTGTCCACTTTAACCACGTCCCCCTCAGCGATGTAGAGAGGCACATTGACCGAGTAGCCCGTCTCAACGGTGGCTGGCTTGTTCCCGCCTTGCACCGTATCCCCTTTGAAGCCGGGGTCGGTCTGCGTGACCGTTAGATCCACGAATGTCGGGAGATCGACCGTGATGGCCTTCCCTTCGTAGAACAGGATATCGACCATCATGTTGTCCAGAAGGTAGGGCAACGCCTCCTCAACCGCAGACTTCGCGAGCTCCACCTGTTCGTAGTTGCTCGTGTCCATGAACACCCACGCGTCCGGGCTCGCGTACAAGAACTGCATGCCCCGTTGCACCAAGTCGGGATCACCAACCTTATCGCCCGAGCGGAAGTTCCGGTCGAGGACGCGTCCCGTGATCAGGTTCTTCATCCGCGTCTTGACGAATGCGACGCCCTTGCCCGGCTTCACATGCTGGCAGCTCACGATCACCCAAGGCTCACCGTCAACTTCGATTTTCAGGTTCTTACGGAATGATGTTGTATCTGGCATGGCGTTGTCGCGAAGTTCAGGAGTGTGATCTCAAAATCGGCTTTGGCGCTGCACTTACTGCGCGCGCACCCGCTCTAGCAAGCCCGCTAGAGCAAACTCGTAGCCAAGCGCGCCGAATCCGCACACCACCCCTATCGCGACATCGGCGAGCAGAGATGTGTGCCGGAACGCCTCGCGAGCGTGAACGTTCGAGAGATGCACTTCGACAAAGGGCACGCCACTCGCGACAAGAGCGTCCCTAATCGCCACGCTCGTATGCGTGTACGCAGCCGCATTCACGACAAATCCTGCGCATTCGGCCGCTGCAGCGGCCTGGATCGCGTCCACAAATCCTCCCTCACCATTGTGCTGACTGCACCGAACCTCGAGACCCGTGAGAGCACCCTGCTTAACGAGGCGCTCGTTAATCTCGTTCAGCGTCGTCGACCCATAGATCGCCGGCTCGCGAGTGCCGAGCAAGTTCAGATTCGGCCCATGTAGAACGTCGATCCGCATCGAAGACTCCGTCGAACGCCAGAGAGAAAAGGCAACACAGCGCGCTCCAGTAGACGGGGTCTCGACTTGACACGAGATTGCACCCACGACTACCTCGCGGCCCACGCTATCGCAGGACTCTTGCACCTTCTGGGCGCCGCAGACCTCGCGTCAAGTATCCTCCACACAGGCGACGGGCCGACTCGCGCCGACGACGGAACGCATGGCGAATCGCCAGACGACTCACCCGCTCGAGCTCCCCGCGACGCTCGGCGCGCTCTTCGCCATTCTCGGCGGGCTCTTCCTTTACCCCGCATCGAAGCTGGGATTCTGGGAGCCCTGGGAGACGCCGCTCGCCACACTCGGGAGAGCCTTGGCGGAGTCGGACACCATGTCCATCTTCGCCCCGGTCGGAGAAGCCTACGTGATGCGACCGTGGCTCGAGACCGCGCTCTTGCGGATCGGCTACCTGATCGGAGACGGATCCGAGTTCGCGTTCCGGTTGCCCTTCGCGCTCATGCTCCTGCTCACGGCCGGATTCGTGACCGTGGCGCTCCGCCCCTTCTTCGGGACACTGCGAGCCGGGCTCGTAGCGCTGCTATTCGGGCTCGCGCCGGCCGTCTCGCTCAGCGGGGTGTTCCTCGCTGGCGACGCGACCAGTATTGCACCAATCACTGTCGCCACCCTCGCCCTCGGCGTTGTTATGGCCCGGCGAGGAGTCGGAGCGGTCTGGATGCTGCCAGTCGCCGGCGTCGCATTGGCACTCAGCGTCTGGGGGCGAGGTGCCATGGGGTTCGCGGTACCAATCTCGGTAGCAGCGCTCTTCGCCGTTGGTTCGAGAGAGCGCGCTGACATACGCTCGTGGTCCCCTCTCTGGCTCTTGCCCGCCGCGACCTGTTTCCTCGTCTTCGTCGGCTACCCCATTTGGGAGGTCACCCAGACATCATGGGAAGAAGGGAAAAACTTGTTCGGTGTCGGGGTAGCGGTCGGACTCCCTCTAACGCTTTTCATCGCAGCAGCGCCCGGCGGTCGCGGGCGATTTCTCGCTGACCCGGTCGGCGGCCCGGTCGCGCTGGTGCTTTTCGTAGCGCTTGTCGGCTGGCCCTGGTCGGTCGCCACAGGAATCGTCGGACACGATCAAGTCCTGGCGTCGATGCTCTACGAGACGACGTTCAACGAGTTCATGATGCCGGACCACGTCACCTATGACGTGCTGGTGAGACTGCTGGGCGCCTCGATCTACCCCACCACAGTCTTGCTCCCCATTGCGTTCGCGTACCTGCTCAAGACCAGCGATCCGGATCACGCGTTCACTGACGATGACGATGACGGGGCACGTGCACTGAAGCAGTTCTTCGTCTTATGGACCGCTGCTGGCGTCGTCCTCGTCGGGCTCTCAGCGAGCCTCAACGATGTGTACTTCGCCCCGATCGTACTCCCAATGGTGGTCGGTGCAGCGCTATCGTTGTCGGATCGCCGATTCATGGCGTGGCTTGCGCAGCAACGAATGGCGATGGCCGCCGCGGGAGTGGCTTGTGCCGTATTGCTCGCCGTGACCAGCAAGGACATGTTGGGCG
>JBLFZA010000057.1:0-18142 GCA_047610025.1 Bradymonadia bacterium
CCGCCGGCTCGCCGCCGCGACTCTACGGATCCGCCCGCCACCGTTGGTACAGGCGTGGCCAGCTGTCTCCTTTCGCGAGCTGCCGCCCAAGCGTGCCCACATGCTTTGTAATCCATGCGGGTGCGTCAGCGGCCTCGCCGATTGGCGAGACCTGGTGCACCGTCTTCTCACCGCCGAGGGTCAACTCAAGGGCGTAGACAAGCGTCGTGATCTCGTGACGCTCTACGGTGACCTCGTAGATCACCGTAGAGTCGCTCAAGGTCGTGCGGCGCAGCTTGAAGCGCGCGCCATATTCCAGAGTGCCCGCCATACGCTAGGGCGTCGCCGGCAGCGCGAGGCGGGCGCTGTCACCCACGATCGCAAATTGCATGTCACGAAGATAGCGGTCCATCGCGCTCGCCACGGTTTCAGGTGTCAGCGCTTCAAGCTGTTCGACGAAGCGGTCGGCGTCTTCCCATCCGCCACCGAGTAGCTCCCAACGGGCCAACATGCCGGCCTGCGCGCCATTCATTTGCAGGCCAATCCAGTACTGGGTGAGGTACATCTCAATCTGATCCTCGAGATCGCTCGGTGCGATTCCATCGGCGGTCGTCATGCCTTCGAGGGTATCGAGCATGACCTGAACCGTCGTGTGCGGATCGGCAGCCGTCACATACAGAAAGCCGGTGTTCGTTCCGCGGCGACCGGTGCCCGCCGAGACCGCGTAGGTTAGATTGCGGCGCGTACGGACCTCTTCAAACAGGCGATCACTGTAGATCTCGACGCCCGCGACGACCGCGGCAAACTCAGGGTCTGACGGAGAGGGCAGCGCGTAGTAGCCGAGCACGTAGCTGGTCGGCAGGCCGTCTCTCGCCTCGGTCAGAGGTGCAACAGGCGTGATGCTGAGCTGCGGCCCCACCAACTCCGGAACCGCTAGCTCAGCGTTCGAGTCCGGCAGGTCGCCGAAGGTATGCCGGACGTAGTCCCGAACGCGCTCTGGGGTTACATCCCCGACGACGACGAAGAGCAAGCGGTCCTTCGTCATGACCGTGGCGTGCATGTCACGAAGATCGGCTACCGTTGCGCCGGAGATGACATCCGCTGTGCCAATGGGTCGGCGCTCGTATGGATGCCCAGCGAAGACCGCGTCGCGCAACATCTCGGCGACGGCGTCATCGGGGCTCTCCGTGAGGGAGCGGAGGGACTGCAAGTGCTGCTCGCGCTCGAGCTCGAGGTCCGATTCACGGAACGCGGGCTGCGTAATCATCTGCCCACAGAGCTCCCACGTCTCGTCGAGCACGGGTAGGACGCTGGCGCAGGCGATTGTGGCGTAGTCATAGTTCACGCCCGCCGATGCCCCCGACCCCATCGAGGCCAGGGCCTGGAAGAACTCGGTCTTCGACATTGTGGACGGTCCGCCCATCGACATCGTGCTGAACATCAGCTGCTCGAGCCCGGCATTCGTCGCCGTGTCATCGCGGACACCGCCGCGTACGATCAACTGAGAGGCGACCATGGGGTTGCCCGGCGTTTGCTTGAGGATGACGAGTATCCCGTCAACCGTGAACGCGGTCGTGTTTGCCGTCAGCCCTGTGCCCGAGCTCGCAGAGTCGCTCGTGCGAAGCTCTGTTCGCTCCGAAGTCGCTGGTTCGGGAGCAGGCGCCTGGCTTCCGCCGCACGCACTAAGTGCGAGAAGCGATGCCCCGACCACGCCCCGGCGCAGCAGAGAAGAGAGTGGCGTTGTACGCAGCATGCTTGATTCCGTCTGTGTGCTCATTGTGCCACCTCCACGCCTGCGACAATACGTTCGGTGAGCCACTCATCGGTGAAGCCGGCCGCGCCAATCGCAGCCTCATCCGCCAAGAGCACCGAAACGCGCGGTTGCCCGATGATGTACTCATTTACGTAGTCGCGAATGTCTGAACGCTCGACGGCAGCGAGCTGGTCTAGGTATGTCAGGTAGTAGTCGAGCGAGGCAGTGCACCACCAGTAGCTCAGCGTGTGCGCGAGGTTATCCGTACGCTGCTGGCCGTAGAGGTCATCAATGGCGAGCAGCGTTTGAGCCGTCTCCATTTGGGCGTCGGTGAAGTAGTCGTCGTTCGCAAAGAGCGCGATCTGCTCGTTGGCGATCTCAATCGCGCGCTCAACATTGTCCGGAGTCACCTGAAGCGTCAGAGATATCGGCCCGACGTAGCGCTGTGTTGAGTAGCCAATGCTCGCGCCAAGCGCGACGCCAGACTCCACCAGCGCCTCTTGGAACTCGCTACCCGTCTGCGACAGAATGAAGCTGAACACATCAGCGGCATAGGTGGCGTCGATATCGTTGCGGGTGTCAGGTCCGTGCCATGCGAGCTGAACCACGGGCGCGCTGACAGGCTGCTGTACGACGACGCCGCGTGTGCCTTGCAGAGGAGGGTGCTCCGGAATGGGGTACGCCTCAAAGGGGTCTTCGCCGCGTTCCCAGTCCGCGAAGAACTCTTCGGCCATCGCAAACCCGTCCTCAGGAGAGACCGCTCCGCTCAGGATGAGCAACGAGTTGTTTGGAATGTAGTAGGTCTCCTGCATCCATTGCATCTGCTCGACGGTCGCCGTTGAGATCGTCACGCGATCACCTAGCGAGTCCTTGCGCGTCGGGTACTCGTACCAGAGCAGCTCAGCGATCGCTTCGAACATGAAGTAGTACGGGTTCGCCTCGTTACGATCGTACTCTCCGAGAACGACTTCGCGCTCACGCTCAAGTTCCCCCTCGTCAAAAGCGGGCGTCTTGATGGCCGCCGCCATGAACTCCAAGCCTTCGCGCAGGTTATGTCGCTGCAGCGTGAAGTAGTAGTTCACGCGCTCCGAGGACGTGGTGCCGTTGAACACCATGCCCAGCTGACGAATCCGCGCGAGGTACGACTCCTGATTTGGAATCAGCGCGTTCGCTTTGAAGAACATGTGCTCGTACAAGTGAGAGAGGCCGTTCAACTCCGGGGGCTCGGTAAAGGCCCCGTTGCGTGCCGCAATCTCGATGGTGACAATTGGCACGGCCTGATTCTCAAGCACGACGACGGTCAACCCGTTGTCCATCACGCGCTGATGAATGTGCGAGTAGTCCGGTGCGAGCATCTCGGCATTTGCAGCGCCGGGGAGCGAGAACGTCGCGCAGCCGAGTAGGGCAGCACCGAGCGCGGCACGTCGCGCTGTGCCGCGCACGGCCGCGACGGAACGAGAGAGGCCGCGGGAAGAGAATCGTCGCGTCATGGGAGTTGTCCTGAGGGGGAGTCGAGCAGCGCATCCGGCGTTTAGGCCTGTCGATGCCCTGAAAGTAGCGATGGAACGCGATCTATCGCGTTCTGGGTGCTTTCGTCCACGACCTGTCCTACGGAGACCCCGCGCAGCGCCGCGACCGTTGAAGCAACGGATAAGATGCCTTCCGGATTCCCGCATCCCCTCTCGGCGGGAGAGACCGCCATGAAAGGGGCGTCCGTCTCCAGCACGTACCCACTGGACGGTATGTCGGCTGCGACTCGTCTCACACGTGTCGCGCGATCGCGTGTCACCGCCGGCCCGAGACCGACAGCGAACCCAAGCTCGTGGTACTGCCTCGCCTGCTCAAGCGACCCGCCGAATGCGTGAACAAACCCAGAAAGTGTGCCCCGCTGCCGCAGCATCGCCAGCATGTCTTCGTGGGCCCGCACTACGTGCAGCACGAGAGGAAGCCCGCGCACCGCGGCCTCGTCCAGTTGCCATGCGCACCAGGCGGCGGCGTGGGCGCGCTCCTCCATGCTCTCGTGTCGGAGATGGTCCAGGCCGATCTCTCCAACGGCGCAGACGCGATCGTTGTCCCACAAGTCGAGGAGGTGAGCGGCGTCCGTCCCGGTTCCGTGGCGCACGATCGCAGGGCCACTCGCGGCCAGGGTGCTGCTTGTTTGAGGGGGCGACGCGGTCGGCAGGTACCACGGGTGCGCACCCGCCGCGAAGTGAAGCGACTCATGGTGCTGCCATCGGCTGAGCGTCAGCGACGTCTTGGCCGCCTTGATGCCCGGGATGAGCGCCGCTCGGTAGGGAGTGCGATCGAGATCTACTCCTTCGATTTCGTCCAGATGAACGTGAGTGTCGATGGGCCGCGTCGTCACGAGTCATCTGGCGGGGCGTCGAACGCGTCCGGCTGAAAGAACGCATAGACGCGAGCAGCGAGAGAGCGGTTAAAGCTAGGCGCCGCTTCGAGCTCACGCAGCGAAGCCGCCTTCACTGCCTTGAGGCTGCCGAAGTGGGTAAGCAGGGTGCGCCGCCTCTCCGCTCCAATCCCCGGAATCTCCTCCAGCTTGCTGCGAAGGGTGCCCTTTCGTCGCTGATCGCGGTGGAAGGTGATCGCCGTCCGGTGAGCCTCGTCTCGAATGCGTTCGAGCAGGTAGGTCTCTTCGCCGTGCACCGGCAACTCGATGGGGTCCTTCTGGCCCGGCATGAAGACCCGCTCGAACGAGCGGACCGTGGTGTCCTTCGAGTCGTCGTTTCCTACAACACGACTCTTTGCGAGAGAGATGATGAGTTGATCCCCATGCCCCACCTCTTTCAGCGCTTGCAGAGCAGAGTTCAGCTGACCTTTACCTCCGTCAATGACGATGAGGTCCGGCATGGGGTCGTTCGTCTTGTCGGAGCGTTTTGCCCGCCGCGTGATGACCTCGTACATTGACAGGAAGTCATCTTGTGTTTGCGTGCTGCGAATCTTGATCCGCCGATAGCGCGCCTTGTCTGGCATCGCGTCTTGAAACACCACCTGAGAGGCGACGATGTAGGACCCCTGTACGTTGGAGATGTCGTAACACTCCATTGTGCGCGGGAGGACGGGGAGTCGGAGTCTCTTCTGCAGTCCCTCGAGGGCTTTCTCCGCCTGGGCGGTCGTCGATAGCGACTCCGCGAAGTGGTTCGCAGCGTTCTCTGTGGCAAGCGCGACGAGCCGCATCTTCTCTCCGCGCTTCGGAATCAGTATCGTCAGCTTGCGCCCTCGGAGCTCGCTGAGTGTCTCGGCGAGATCGTCGACGTCGGGCGGTGCGTTGGGGAGCAGGAGCTCTACCGGTAGTTGGTCCACAGCGCTGACGTAGCGTTGAGCGATGAAGGCGCCGATCAGCTCGTCGTCGGGCAGCAGCTGCTGGTTGAAGGCGTAGCTGCGGACATCCTGCAGGCATCCGTCTCGATACTGCATGAGCGTGACGGCCGCGCGTTCGGCTTCCCTGTGGAGACCGACGATGTCCCGATCGACCTGCTGCGTTTGTACGGCGCTTTGCTTTACGAGCGAGTCTCGCACTGCGCCGAGTTGGTCGCGTAGCCGTGCGGCCTCTTCAAATCTCATGGCCTGCGCGGCGTCGATCATTCGCTCTTCGATCGCTGTTGTGAGCTGCTTCTCCTTGCCGAGCAGGAAGAGAGAAGCGTCGTCGACGCTGTCCATGTAGGCGTCGGCGTCTACCTCGATCACGCAGGGCCCGGGACAGCGTTGGATTTGGTACTGGAGGCATGGGCGGACACGGTTGTTGAGCACACTGTCTCGACAGGTCCTGAGGTTGAAGTGCCTGTTGAGCACATTCAGCGTTTCTCGCACCTTGGATGCGGAGTGGTACGGGCCGAAGTACGTTGCATTGTCGTTGCGAATTCGCCGAACAAGTTCGACTCTTGGCCACTTGGCAGACTTGTCGATTCGGATGGACAAGTAGTTTTTGTCATCCCGGAGCATCACGTTGAAGCGGGGCTTGTGCTTCTTGATGAGGGTGTTCTCGAGAAGCAGCGCCTCTTTCGGGTTCGCGGTGACGATCGTCTCTATGTCGTAAAGAAGATCGTCTAGATATCTTACGAATGCTCGTGGGTCGTTTCCGCTGAAGTAGCTGCGTACACGACTGCGGAGGTTGGTCGCTTTGCCGACATAGAGCACCTCTCTCTTGGCCCCCTTCATGAGATACACGCCCGGCTGAGTGGGCAGCAGCTCCAGCACCTCTTCGACGCGTTCTCTCATGGTCGTCTCGGTCTCATTGCAGAATACGCACGTCGGTGAGCTCCTCGATGATGGTGCTCGTTGCGCTCTCTGTACGTATGGAGACGAAGCCTACGCTAGGGACGAAGAATCGCGTCTGCCTTCCGCGCGACGTGCTGCGCACGACGGGAAGCGCCTGCACGTAGACACCTGCCGGTGTCGACACCTCCTCGGTCTCAGCCATCACGCGCACTGGGTTTGCGCTGCTCTGACGGCCGCCGGGTCCCCAGCCGTCACCCGGGCTGAGTGGAAGCTGAAGAAGGGGGATTTCTCGGTGTGCGTATGCGAGAATCCAAGCGGCGTTCGCGCGTCGGCTGGCACACTCCCGGTCGCAGCTGTAGACTCTTAGAGGGGTGACCAAGAGCGAGTAGCGTTCGCTGGATACCGAGGTGTCGTCGTACGAGCGTCTCAGCCGCGCGTATCGATAGCCGGGGAACGACTCGACCGAGGCCACCTCGTCTCGGTAGGAGCCTTGGCGGTCAGGTTCCCCCTCGTCGCCTAGCGGACCGGGGCGTCGGGTGCTGTAGTGCCAGTAGTTTCCGACGTCGACCGGGAAGGCGGCGTGGTCGTTCTCCATCATCGCTGGTGTGAGGTCGAAGCCGGCGCGCCGCCATGTGACAAATCGCGCGTCAACATCAGGCGCCGACCGAAGGCGCCACAGACCGTCTGATCCAACGAGGAGGTTCGGGAAGCGGAGTGTGAAGTTGAGCTCTGTGCCGCGCACGCGGAAAGACATCTCGCTGCCCCAGTGCATCTCCGCTGCTTCCGCGGGGACCGCACTACCATCGAGCGAACGCGGTCGTCCAACCGTGACTTGGCCAGGTTCCAGTAGGTTCGCGAGTCCGCCCGCGCGACGCTGCGACACCGGTCCTGAGTTGAACGCGGCGTAGAGCGCAGCGACCTCGCTGGCGATCGCCTCGGACGATGTCAGCGCCGTGTCACTCCCCATTCTTGCGGCGGCGGAGAGCTCCTCCGGAGAAAACAGATGCCGCATCAGGCGGTCTTCTTCTCCGTTTACGAGCGCGTAATACGCATCGAGAACGAGCCGGTCAGGTGTGGTGGCCTGCATCAAATTCAAGCTTCCAGACGTCACCGCGGCGCTGGAGAGAAATCGTGAGGGCCACGCGACTGGGTCAATGTCGCTTGTCCAGAGACCGAACCCTTCTGGAAGCGTTGTCCCTTCGCGAGGTTCTGTGTGAAGGAGTGGCCGTAGCGGGATCTCCTCGGGTCGATGTTCAGGCCGACAAGATGACGCACTTGAGAGCGTTAGCGCAATGAGCGCTGCGGCTTGCATAAGCCGCGCTCGACCGAAGGGTGACCGCGACCTCTTCTCACCCGCGTGGCCGCCTATAGAACGCGCAGCGGATGAGAGACGGCGCGCTTCGTCTATCTGACGGTGGATGCGCATTGTTAAGACGTTCATGCGATCATGCGTTGACGGAAAAGTAGACCTCGACAGCATCCATGATCTTGCTGCACGCGACCACATCCGTCACCGGATCTAGGCGGTCGGTTTCGAACACCAACTTTGGAGAGCGATCGTAGGAAGTGAACCAGCGCTCGTAGAGTCCGTCGAGCGAGCGGAGATACTTCAGCGGGATCGAAGACTCCATTTCACGACCCCGAGATCGGATGCGCCGTCGGAGGACTGTGACCGGGCAGCGAAGATAGATCAGCAGATCGGGGGGCCGAAGCGTCTCCTCGATCCCTGAATAAAGTGACTGGTAAGTCGCGTATTCCGCGCCATCCATCACCCCCGTCTCCGCGAGATTTCGCGCGAAAATCTCCGCGTCTTCCCAAATTGTGCGATCTTGCACGATTGGAACTGCACTCTCAGCGAGGTCTTTGTGAATGTGCAGCTTGGCCGCCAAGAAGTACATCTGGCTGGCGAACGCCCACCGAGGCATGTCTTCGTAGAACCGTTCCAAAAAGGGGTTGCTGTCGTTCGGCTCGAAGACCGGCTCGATCGCGTACCTGGACTGAAGGAATGCGACGAAGGAGGACTTGCCCGCCCCGATGTTCCCGGCGATCGCAATGTAAGGCGCTCGCTTCATGTAAGGTTAAAGTGCTTTAATATCGAGTTGTTAGCTCTCTCTTCGCCAATCGTAGTCGGCCCCATGTGTCCAGGGTAGATCACCGTCTCGTCGGGAAGCGTCAAAAACCTCCGCAGGCTCTCGATCATCGCTGGTTCACTGCAGCCAGGCAGGTCTAAGCGCCCAATCGAGCCCCGAAAGAGAACGTCTCCGCCGAAAACGAGTCCGTTTTTTTGGTCCACGAAGGCCACATGACCGGGAGCATGACCGGGTACGTGCCAGACGTCGAAGTCTGCTTCCCCCACGTGAATCACGTCCCCCTCAGACAACGTCTTCTCTGTCGCCGGCGGCGCGTCGATCCGCATCCCGAACATCAAACCAGATGCGACGGCGTTCGCGTAGACAGGTTGTCCGGCGTCGTGGAGCCAGATCGGAGCGTCAATGATGCGTTTAGTATCCGCTAGCCCCGCGACGTGGTCGATGTGCGCGTGGGTAAGGTAGATGTTCGTAATCGTTGAAGAATGATCGGCCGCGACCTTCTGGAATGCGCTTGGAGATGTCCCGCAGTCGATCAGCGCGGCTTCTCTGCCGGAGATCACGAGATACTGGTTCATCGCGAAGGGTCCGACCGGCGCTGAGTAGATGCCGTAGGGCTGTTCGGAGTGTCTGGTGAGGCTGCGCATGGAACACCGAAGGCTGTGGGAGGGCACGCGAGGCGCCACAGGAGGGTAGGGCCGAAGCCCGGGGTCGCGCAACTGCGATTGGCGCGCAGGCCCACGCCACGCGGGATCGCGCGGCCGAAGGCTCGTAGGCGCTGTCGTGCGCTGTCGTGCGCTAGGCGCACTACCCCATTGAGCGGCGCGCTAGCGCGCGGCGCGCTCGTGGGCAGCGGTGACGTTGCTAATGGCGGCCGCATAGCGGTCGATACACTGCCCGATCCGCGTGAGCGCGCGCTGATACTCGTCGGGCGAGGGAGCTGGACTGCTGAGCGTGTCCAACGCCTGCTGACAGGAGGAAGCAGCCGCTTCCGCAGCGGGCCGGAAGGCCGTCTCCAGATGTTCCCTCAGCGGCTCGACCCGTGTGCCCAAGGTTCGCATCGCCGCATTCAAGACCTCCATCGCGCCCATGTACTGCGACAGCGCGTCGCGCAGGCTCGCGATGTCATCCGCGCCGACCGCTTCCTCTGCAGGAATCTGGGCGATGAGATCCGCAACGACGCGTCCGGTCGTGTCGGCAGCGAGGATTCCCTCGTTCACCTGAGACACGGCTCTTTCTCGCTCGCTCAAACCGCAGGCGGCGAGCAAGGAAAATAACGCGACAGTGAGACTAAATACTACTCGAGGCATCCTAGTGGCACGACGCGTGGAGTAACCTTATAGACGCATGCTTAGCGATGAACGAGGCGAAGGGTAGCATCGCCCTACAGCCCTTGCAAGCCGCCGAGACGCTTCGAGACTATTCGGTCGTAAGTGGTCGAAATCACTCGTAAACTGTAGTTGCCCCGACAAGCTGCCGAGCAACTAAGTCGGGCACGACGTCGCGAGCGAACAAAGAAACGAGGTGCGTGTCCAGTAGTCCGGACTTCGCTTCGTCGACCAACACCTGCACGGCGCGTTCGACGCTGGCGGCCTTGCGGTACGAGCGATCGGCAGCCGTCATCGCGTCGAAGATGTCCGCGATCGTCATGATGCGGACCTGAGGCGGAATGTCCTCCGCGTTCAGTCCCTGCGGGTAGCCGGTGCCGTTGAGCTTCTCATGGTGCATGCCCGCGAAACACGGGATGCGCTTGAGGTCACTGCTCCAGGGGATTTGCTCGAGCAGCTCTTCGGACCGTCGCGCGTGGGAGCGCATGTCCTTCCACTCGCTCTCGTTCAGAGTTCCCCGGGGCACGGTCATGTTCTCAATGTCGTCGGCGGAGAGCAGCGTACGCTCTCGCCCCGATGTGTCGCGGAACGTCAGCGTGCCCATGTTGCGGATCAACGCCGCTTTGTCAGGCTCGATCGGCCGGCCCGACTGATGGTCGACGATCAACTCTTCGGCGAGATTCAGCTCGGCGATGCGCGTGGCCGACAGCTTCAGCGCGTACTCGCGCGCCTCTCGCAGAGACCAGGACGCCGCCTCGCCCTTTTCGTACGCTTCACGGTACGCGTCGGCGTGGAGATTTGCTCGGGCTGACTCGAATCGCTCAAGCACCGCGTCGAGACGCTCGGCGCCAAGGCGGGCCCCCTTCATTAAGACAGACTCTCGCACGCCGATTTTGCCGAAGTCATGAAGCAGCGCCGCGTAGCGAAGCTCCTTCAACTCGCTCGGCTCAAAGCGCACGTCGGTCAGCACACCCGACTGAACGTGGTGCGCCTCTTGTGCCAGTCGCACCGTAAACTCGGCGACGCGCTCAGAGTGACCAGCCGTCGACGGGTCTCGTGCGTCGATCGCGCGCACACTCAGACGTACAACACCCTCGAACATCTCATAGATGCTCTGCGTCAGGTTGACGCGTTCAATGGCAAATGCCGTGTAGCTCGCCAGCACGGTGAACAGGTCAAGGTCGTCCGGGGCGAACAAGCCTCCCATGCCGCGGGTATCGGCCTGCATGACGCCGAGGAGCTCGCGCTGACCCACGAGGGGCGCCGCCATGCACGCGGCGATGCGCGCGTTGATGATGCTCTCGGTTGGCTGCATGCCCGTGTCGTCGCGCACGAAGAGCACCGACTCTTGGCTCTCGTAGACTTGGCGCAGAAGCGTATTGGACAGCAGCGTGTGCCGAGCAGAGAGATCGGGCTGCTTGCCGCGCTCTCGCACCATCATCGGGATGAGGGGTTCTTCGACCGCCGTTGGGTCATCACCATCCTTCGGCACGCTGATGGCGAAAAAGTTGGCGGCTGGGAAGGCCTCGAAGGTCGTCTCGACGATCAGCTCCAGGATCCCACTGAGCTCGGTGACCGTGTTCAGCGATCGGGAGAGCTTGAAGATACTGACGAGACGAGGGTCTTTCGAGATGAGACGCCGAGTGACGGCGTCGAGGCTCTCGTTGGCTCGCTTGACGACCCGCTCGCCGGCGCCGCTGATGCTGATCTCTTGGCTGTCGACGAGTCTTGGGTCGAGCAGTCCGGTCGAGGTTCTCCGCTCGAAGCGGTCTTTCGCCTCGATTTGTACGAGCGTCTCGCCGATGATGACATGACTCTCTGCGCCGAGTGGGATCTCCTGATTGTCGTCACGGTCGTGCAGGTTGACCGTGGAGTCATCAAGCCGAACGAGGGTGCCATGACGACTCTTCAGGTCGCGGTAGACCAAGCCGGCTTTGTTCAACAGGATTTCGCCGTGCCGTTGACTCACGAGGCCGTCCCGCAACGCGAAGTCATTGCCTGGGCCACGTCCTAGGCTGACGCAGTCTCCGGTGAAGACGGCGCGCTTCCCCGCATCGGGGCCACTGATGACAGACAGTCGGATCATGAGCGCGGCTGCATTCGGTATTGACGTGATCACACTGGCAGGTACGTACAACACGCACAGTAGCCCAACTGATTTGGCTTGCAAAAGACTTGAGGCTTTCGGTGACAGAGAGATTGCAGATTCTGTCAGCAGCGGAGGTGAACGCCTCCCTGATAAAGGCGTGGCCCTTGGTGCGTGACCAGCTTCTCGTCGCGGCCGCGGCGGCGTATGAGCGCTACGTAATCAGCGCCACGCCGCTCCAACGGTCACGGCGTAGCTCAACACTCGGGACGATGCCTGCGGATGATTTTTGGCGAGCGACCCCTCCGCAGCTTAGCGCGCCAGACGCCAGCGCGCTGTCGGCGTGGCTCGACGACCCAAGCGAACAAGGCAGTCGGCGCTTGTTGCTTGAGCGCTTCTCTAAGTTTGGGCTCGTCTCCGGCGCCGATGACGAAGCCACGGCGAATCCCGCGGCCGCGATCGCCGCTGGTCGCGCGCTGAAGCATCCGGACGTCTTGTGGATCGATTCGTTGGTCGGCGAGGCGGATGCGTCGGCCGCGTGGTTGGGTCTCGATCGCTGGGCGGAGGAGCTGACGGTGGCGACCGGCACGCTACTCGCGGTTGAGTTGCCGATCCGCTTGCGCCGCGGCTGGCTCACACATTGGCCACTGGCCGATGCGCGCTCGCTCGCGGCTCGGGCGTCTGAAGTGCGCGCGTCGTTGTGGGCCGCACTGGACGAGGAGCGGAGCGTTCCGGTCGAGCTACGAGATGCCGACCCGGATGCGCCGCTCGGATGGACGGGCGCGATGCCCGGGCTGTTGTTCAATGACAGCGCGCTCTTGCTCAGCCTCTCCTGTGGTCCTGAAGCGCGTCTGCGAGACCGCATTGTCGCGGGTGTTGCGACGATGGAACGATCCGCCATCCCGCTCTGGCTCGCTCACACTCCGGGGGGCAGCACAGAGCACGTCGCGTGGTGGGAACACGATGACGCGGCACTGGAAGGGCCCGCTTGCCTCGCTCGCATGCAGAGGCGCTGGCGCATTTCGGACGACCGCGTGGCAGACGCGTTGCGTGACGCTGAAGGGGCAACTGACGGTGCAGCCAGTTGGCGCGACATTATCGCGCTTTCGGCAGCAACCACGCTTCCCGCGGAAGTGGACCGCGCGCTCTCAGAGGAGACGGACTGGCTCTCATTCGAGGCGCCAGGCGAGGGGGTCCTGCCGGTGATCTGGCGCGACGCGATGCGACTGCACCCCGCGTGGGATTGCGAGTGGGCGACGCGCTTCGAGCGTCTACTTGATGAGGCGACACCGAGCGTCGACGAGACGCTGGACGCGTATCCATCGCCGTATGCCGCGTCTGCTACACGCCTCAACACCGACCAGAGTCCCTTGTCGAGCTACACCCATGGCCTCAACGACGCGATAGAGGAGGCCTACGGAGACGTTTTTTCGCCAGCTGACCCGTTTAGCCAGCGGTGACCTCGGTAGACGCGATCCCGCAAGGGGAGGCTATCCACCGGGTCAGCGACGTTCACGTCGGCAGCTAACCACGAATCGTCGCGAGTGCGGCGGGGTTGCCTTTTCGCCCGGGCCACGTATCGTAAGCAAACTTTTTCGCCTGGGATTTGCCGGGCATCGAAACCGAAAGTGAGATCATGGTGCAACAGATCCTCATGCCGCAGCTCGGCGAGAGTGTTGTCGAAGGACAAATCGTCGAGTGGTTCGTAAAGCCTGGCGACAAAGTCAGTGCTGGCGACGCCTTGTTGGAAGTTGAAACCGACAAGGCCAACACAGACGTGCCGTCCACCGGCGAAGGCTTCGTGAGCCGACTTCTCGTCGCAGCGGGGGAAACCGTTGACGTGGGGACTCCGCTGGTAGAGCTGGTGACAAGCGCAGACGAAGTGGCAGGCGGCGGAGTTCCCGCTCCTGCCGTTGCGCCCGCGCCCGCACCTGCTGCACCGGCGCCGAAGAGCGCCGTCGCCGAGCAGCCCGCTGCGCCCGCGAAGCCGGCACCAGTCTCAGACAACGGTGGAAAGCACCACCCATGGAAGGCGAACGACATGATCGCCGCACCGACCTCAGGGTCCGGCGCGAGCCTTCCTATGTCGGCGCGAGCGCCAGCGGGTGCTCGCTCGTCAGCTGGTGCTGCTGCGCTGTCGGCGGTCGCGCCGTTGACCGCGCCAGGCGGGACTTTTGGAGCGCCTCCCGGCGGGAAGTACTTCAAGCCCCCAGTGATTAAGGCGGGGCCGAACGACAACGTCATCCCCTTCAACAAGCGCCGGGGAATCATCTCCGAGCACATGGTGTACTCGAAGCACGTGTCGCCTCACGTGCCGTGCTTTGCTGAGGTCGATGTCACCGAGGTGATGAACCTGCGCAAGCGCAACAAGTCGCGCTACGAGGAGCAGGGCGTTCGGCTCTCCTTCCTCGCGTTCTTGCTCAAGGCGACGTGCCAAGCGCTCCGCGAGAACCCAGGCGTGAACGCTGTGTGCGGCGCCGACGAGATCATCGAACGTGCAGACGTGAACCTCGGTGTCGCGGTCGAGACTCCGGGGGGTCTCTTGGTGCCCGTCATTCGGAACGCCGATAGTCTCTCGGTCCCCGGCTTGGCAAAGGCGGTCGATGAGTTGGCGGTGAAGGCTCGCACGAAGAAGATCACGGTCGATGATTTGAGCGGCGGTACCTTCACGGTGTCGAACCCAGGTCGCCGCGGAAATCTCTTCGGTGCGGCGGTCATCAATCAGCCTCAGGCGGGCATTCTGCGCATGGGCGAGATCGTCCGACGACCCGTCGTGCGCAAGGTCGAAGGCGAGGAAGTCATCTGCATTCGCTCGATGATGTTCCTCTCTCTTTCATACGACCATCGAATCATTGATGGCGTGAAGGGCAACGGCTTCCTGTACCGCGTCCGTGAGCTGCTCGAGCAGGCGAACTTCGAACTCTAGTTCGAAGTCCGTCGTCCTCCGCGCCCGCCTCGGCTAACTGTCGACGGTGGGCGCGGGTCGTTTTGCCCCTCTCAGAACGTCGACCGCCTCCGTGAGTCCGTCTAGCGTAAACGGATACATCGGGATCAAGCTGGCGATGCGGGAGATCGTCGGCGCACCCCAAAGTCGCTCGGGTTCGGGGTTAAGCCAGACCGATCGTTTGCAGCGGTCGCGTAGCTGTTGAAGCCACCACCAGCCGGTGCGCTCGTTGACCTCCCGGTAGTTGATGATGCCCCCAACCTGCATCAGCTCAAAGGGGTGCATGTAGGCGTCACCGACCACCACGACCGCCCACCGATGATCCAGTGTGCGCAGGACATCGTTCGTTGGCACGCTCTTCATCTGTTCGAAGTCGGTATAGAGCCGGTCGTAGATACAGTTATGAAAGTAGTAATGTTTGAATTCTTTGAAGTGACTGTGGGCGTGCGCCGCGCTGAACAGTCGCTCTGACCTTTCGGCGTAGGGGTCCATCGAACCGCCGACGTCCATCAGCAAGAGCAGTCGCACATTGTTCTCCCGCGGTGGGCCAAACACGAGGGAGATCTCTCCGGCGTCACGCGCAGTGCGGTCGATGGTCTGATCAATGTCGAGGGTATCAAGGCGGCCCTCTTGACCAAGCTTACGAAGCCGCCTCAGCGCCGCGCCGACCTGGCGCGTATCCAGCACAACGTCATTTCGAAGGTTCTTGTAGCGTCGATCAATCGCGACCTGCACAGCGGACCGCCCACCCGAAGTGCCACCGACGCGAATGCCCTGTGGGTTCGTGCCGCCGTGACCAAACGGAGAGGTGCCGCCGGTTCCAATCCAGCGGTTGCCCCCGTCATGGCGCTCCGTCTGTTCTTTCATTCGCGCCTCGAACTCTTCACGGAGGCGGTCGAGGTCCCAAACACTCATCGCCTGCCGCATCTCGTCGGTGATTTCGCCGGCAAGCTTCGGGTTGCTGAGCCAATCGAGCAGCTCATCGGAGACGTCGAATTGTTCGTCGACACCCGCGAAGAAAGAGGAGAACGCGCGATCGAATTTGTCGAAGTCTGCTTCGCGATGCACGAGCAGCGAACGGCTCACGCTATAGAAGCCTTGCAGTGAGCCTTGGGCGAGACCCATCGACAGCGCCTTCATTAGCGCCATCCACTCGGTCGTCGTGACCGCGAGCCCGTGAGCGCGGCAATGGTAAAGGAAGGGGACAAACATCGATCAGCGCCGGAGGCGGCTTCCGCGTGCCACCGTCGCGAAATCTCGTTCATGTTTGAGCAGGACGCCGAGAAAGGGGAGATCTTTCGTAAGCGCCTCGGGGGAGAGGCCGCCTCGGCGGAGCGCCGCGATCCAATCGATAAGTTCACTCGTCGAAGGTCGTTTGCGAATCTCAGGCAGCTCACGAATCCAGTAGAAGCGGGCCAGCGCCTCGAGCATTAACTCCTGCTCCACGTCCGGGTGGTGCACGCGGAGGATGTCCTGCATGAGCGCCGGATCAGGGAAGTCGATCCAGTGGAACACACACCTGCGAAGGAACGCATCTGGAAGTTCCTTTTCATTGTTCGACGTGATGACGAGAACCGGTCGCTTCGCTGCGGTGATTTCTTCGCCTGTCTCATCCACACGGAACGACATGCGGTCCAGCTCGTGGAGTAGGTCGTTCGGGAACTCGAGATCGGCCTTGTCGATTTCATCGACGAGTACGACGACACGGTCTGGCCTCCGGAACGCATCGCCCAGTGGGCCGAAGCGGATGTAGTTGGAGATGTCTTTGACGTCGTCCGAACCGAAGCGTGCGTCGTTCAGCCGGGCGACGGCGTCATACACATACAAGCCGTCTTGTGCCTTGGTCGTGGACTTCACCGTCCACCGCAGCAGTGGCATGTCGAGCGTCTTCGCGATCGCCTCCGCCAGCCGTGTCTTGCCCGTCCCGGGCTCCCCCTTCACGAGAAGCGGGCGCTCGAGCGCAACCGCGATGGTCACAGCGTCGCGAAGCGCCGCAGAGGCGATGTAGTCTTCGGTACTTTGAAAGTCGGTCGCGACAGGCATCACTTTGGGGGGCTAGGAGGATCGTCGCACGCACATAGCCGCTGCTCGGCACAAGGTGAAGGGCGGGTGACGAGTTGGGGAGGCCGGAGGTCGCAGTGACCGGCCTCGCAGGGGGCTCGGGTCACGTTGCGATTTTGAACACTTCGGGGACGAACGCTGTCCTAGAATCCAAGCGGCGGCGCGTTGCTTCGCCTGCGTCTCGGGCGATCGCCGTCTTCCTCCTGCTCATCGTCCTCGGCCTCAGATTCACTTCGAGCGGGCTCGGCCGGTGCCGCGATGGGCGGGACAACGACGAGCGCTGGCGGAGGTTCGGGCGTTGAGCTTGGGGCCGCTTCAACGTCTGGAGCAACGGCTTGGCCAGCCGCGGCCTCCAACGCGGGGGTCGCAGCGTCTTCGTTCGTGATTGAGGTCGCCTCATCTTCTCCCGCTTCCTCTCCGACATCGATAGGATCCGCGAGTGGCTCTGCGCCTGCGACAGCGGGCAGGTCGCTTTGCCCTCGCTCCGGAAGTCTTGGGTTGTCGTCTGCGCTGGCGCTCGGTGCCGGCTCCCCGACGTTGGAGGGCGTAGATTCGCTCGCCGCGACTTCAGCCTCCTCTTGTTCACGTCGTTGCGGCGAATCTTCCCTTTGCTGTTCACGCCTCGATGTGCGTCCTTCCAGCGGGTTTTCGCCATCGCTTGTTCCGTTGGCGTTGGGGCTGTCCGAAGGGGTTGAGGCCTCTGCCTCGGAGAGGGCGGGGGTGTCCTGCTCGACGGTCGCTGACTCTGTGCTTGGCGTGTCCGTTTCGGAGCCCGAGCCGTCTGCGCTCGGCGAGATCGCCGCTCCGCGCTCCGTCGGCTCTTGCGCCTCGGTCGCCGGTGCCGGATCGGCAGCTTGCGTGGCCGCCGGTACCTGATCGCCTTGAGCCGAGGTGGCTCCCACGACTTCTTCGTTCGGTGAAGGGTCGCCGAACTCCGATGCGCCGTACGCGGTGAGACCGGCGACGACCAAGGCTACAGCGACAAGCCAGCGCCGCTTGGGAGCGTGGGTCTCTTCGACTTCCTCGATCTCGTGGCGTGGAGCGGGAGCATCTATGGGGACGACGTCAGAAGTCAGCGGTAGCAAGCGCGTCTTGGGTTCGCTGAGAGGCGCGTTTCCTTCGCTCGAAGCGAGCCGCGGCTGGTACAATCCGCGGCCTGGAGACTCCACGCGTGATGCGATCTCAGCAAGCGCGACGGCCGCTTCGAGGGCCGTGATGCGCTCGCTCGGCTCCTTCTGCATCATCGACAGGATGACGTCGGCGAGCTCCGCAGGCATGTCGGGCACGTCGGCGCGTGGGTCAGGCGGCGGCTCCATCACATGCGACAGGATCATGTTGGTGCCCCCGAACGCCAGCTTGCCGGTCGCCAGGTGATAGAGTGTCGCGCCGAGTCCATACACGTCGGATGCCGGGCCGAGCTGCAACGCTTGTAGCTGTTCGGGGGACATGTACGCAGGCGTGCCGAAAACCTTGCTGCGAGGGTCGCTGAAGTCGAGGATCGGACGAACGAGCCCGAAGTCGGCGAGGCGAACAATGCCGGACCTGTCGACGAGTCCATTTGAGGGCTTCACGTCTCGGTGAAGCAGACCTCCGCGGTGAAGCGCATCGAGTGCCCTCGCGAGCTGCACACCAACGGCAGCGGCCGCGCCAAAGCTGAGCCGGCCGTCGGAC
>JBLFZA010000058.1:0-18053 GCA_047610025.1 Bradymonadia bacterium
TTCCCAAAGCAACTCTCGGTCGGCATCTGTGCCGACCTGGCTAAGAGCCTCCTGCACGGATGTGCGGAGCCCGAACTCCGCTCCGTTGGAGAGGGTGAACCACTGCTGGAAGTTGGTCAGCTTCGAGTCTTCGATTTCGGAGTTCTCCAGCAATCGAAGCGTTGCGAGCGCGTCATCCGTGCCCGCAATGGCGAGGCCTTCGATACCCAGCGTGAAGAGCTGCCCCTGCTGGCTGTACCAAGCCTGCTGCGCTGCGATATCCATTCGCGCCAGCTCCTGGCGCGGCAGCTCTTGGGAGGTACCGAACCATTCGATGAGCGCGGCGGTCGCGGCCGGTGTGCCGAGGTGAGCGAGCACCGCTCCGCCACGAAGCCGACCGACCGAGTCGGGCAGCTGCAATGAACGCAGGTGAGTGTTGACCTCTTGGTTGGTGCCGGCGAGCAGGGCCTGCAGTGCGGGTACCGCTCGGTCTCCGTGTTTGATGAGCGCGAGCTCACACTCGCTCACGGCGTCCTGCGGAGGTGCGGGGATAAAGTTGATGAGCGCGAACGCGAGCCCATTGAGCACCTGCTCGGAAGGGTTCTCGACGGCGCCAAGCATGTGGCAGCCCTGTCGTACGGTGTTGATTCCACCGATTCGAGCTGCAGGCCGGACCATCAGTTGAGCGACCACGTCGCCGGCTTCTGGGGTCGGAATGGCGCGCAGCGAGTCGAGAAACGCCGGGTACGCATCGTGCTGCGTCACCGTCGACAACCGACGGGCGACGACAGCAGCCGACGCCGTATCATTAATGGCTGCGAGGCCGCGTGCGCCTAGGCCTGCGAGCTCGTCGTCCGGTCGGTCGAGCGCGGCGAGGAAGACATCCTTACCGCGAGGGTCGGCGGCGGAGACTAACGCGCGCAGCGCGTCCTGCTGTCGCAGCCCACCATTGTAAACCTCAACCAACGTTGGCACGAGCGCCACTTGTTGTTCCGCCGTTAGGTTCGTGAACTCCGTGAACGCCCGCGGGTCGAGCGACTCGAGTCGCAGGTCTACCCAAGCTGGGTCCGACCAATCTTCCGTAGGCGCGGTACACGCGCCACTAGTCACGCAAAGAACAAGAAAGACAAAGACGCGAAGGCGCATCATGCACTCCAACCGTGAGAATCGCTAAGCGAAGGGAACAACAAGTCCTGCGGCTCTATACGAGGGCGCAGAAGGGTGTCAACGCGGCCCACCAACGCTTGCCCTAGTGCGTGAGGCATTCTAAAGCCCGCGTCACCTGCCTCACACCGTTGCGGTCCTATGAAACGCCTCCTGCTCATCGCCGTTCCTCTATCCCTCGTTACCCTCGTTGGTTGCGACGGGTGTTCTCGAACAGAGGCTCCGCCCACCACGGGCGAACCGGTCGCTGAAGGCACCTCTTCGTTGCCACTTGAAGGGACAGGCGAGGCGGCGGCGCAGCTCGAGGCGGAGACCGCGTCGGCAGCGGCGACCGTGAACGACGAGACGGTGATCACCATCGCCGGTATGCAGGTCCAGCTCGACGAGCTCGTCGAGCGGTACGAACGCATCGAAGGCCGACCGCCCACGACGCCAGAATGGCGGAACGAACGTCGGCGACGGATCGTGCAGGAAGCCGTTTACACCACGCTCGTCGCCACGCACGTCGCCGAGCAAAACGTCGACGTCCCTGACGACCTGCTCGCATCCACACTGCTCGCCGACCTCCGCCACGTATACGCGGACCCAAGTCTGTACGAGCGTTACCTCCTAAGCCGCGAAACCACCCGCGAGACGTTTGAGGCGGAGCGACGCCAGCAGCTCGCGGTCGACCTCGCTCTTGGGGGTGATGAAGAGCTCAACCCGAGCGAGGAAGAGATCCGCACCTTCTATGACGAGAACCGCGAGAACTGGAGGGAGGACGACCGAGTTCTGCTGAGTACGCTCACCGTTCGCGTTCGCCCAAACTCGACCGATGAGGTCGTCGAAGAAGCCCGCGTTCGGATCGCCGCCCTGAGCGACCTAATCGCCGAGGGCCAAGAGTTCGGCGCGGTTGCTGGTGAACACTCCGAGGCCTCCGAACGCTTTCAGAGCGGCGACCTGGGGTGGGTGCCGCGCGGGCGGCGAGCACAACTCGCGTCTGTTGAAGGCGTCCTCTTCTCGGCTCCCGTTGACTCGGTCACCGAGGCGCTGCGAACGCAGCTCGGTTGGCAACTCTTCTGGATCCGCGACCGACGCGACGCGGGCGTTCGTGAGTTCGACGAAGTGCAGCAAGTGCTGGCCGACCCGTTACGGCGCCGTAACCGACAGACGGCACGACAACAGCTCGTAAATACGCTGCTTGAATCCGCCGATGTGCAGTACCACGAAGACCGCTGGGGCATGGAGTAGCCATGCCACGCTGGGCACCGAAGCGGCGCCCGGCCTAGTCGGCTATTCAGAGAAGCAGCGTGGGTCCTCATCACCGATGAGGTTGTTCGTGTAGGTGTTCGCGTCAGTTGTGAGGCTCGCCCCCCCAGCGCATGCGATCGCGAACCCGATGCTTGACGCGATCGTGGAGTTTGTCAGGGTCACAGCCGTCTCCGCGTCCACGTACACGCCGTGCTGCGATGAGCCCGTGATGGACGCGTTGTCTATCGAGAATGACGTCGGCCCAGAGACCGCGATCCCCGTTCCCGACCCGAACTCGACATCGAAGCGCGTGTCCGAGATCTCGTCGCCTGTGCTGCTACCCTCCACGTTGAACAGGAAGATTCCGGCGACGTTCGCTCGGAGGATCCGGTTGTTGGACGACGTCAGCGGCACCCCCCCTCGTTCTACAGCGCGGATCCCTGCGCCGCCGAGGTCAGTGCACTGGTTCCCCTCTATCGTGCCGCCAGAGTCCAGCAAGGCAATGCCTATCCCCCCGAAGTCGTGGACGGCGTTGTCCCGAATAGTGGCGACCGACTGCACGAGGCTTATCCCTTCTTGAACGTCGGGGGAGAGCGGCGACGGAGTGATAGCCGAGACATCGTTTCCTTCGATAAGCGCGTCCACGACCCCAAGCGTCGCGACACCGGAACCAGCGCAGGACGAGATTGTGTTTTGTGAAATGATGATCGGCGCAGTGGTCGATGAAATCGAGACACAGCTCTCGTTCGCGGCGCCGCGTATGACGTTGCCTTCGAGCGTCAGCTGGGATGTATCTCCAAGCAACGATATGTGCCCGTTGGGGCAGTCGAGGAACGTCGACGACACAATGTGAAGATCGGCTCCACCGGATGCCAGAATTCCCGCGGTCCCTCCACCGCTGAAGAAGCTGTCGGCGACAGAAACGGCCGCGCCGGGGCTGAACAGCAGAATCGTGGCATCTGCGACCTCCACGCGTGTGAGCGCGTACTCACCGAGCCCTCGCTCGTCGGGAACCAGCGAGACGGCAGCGCGGCTTCCACCACGGAACTCGGAGTCAGAGATTTCGAGCAGGCTACCCGCGGCTAGGAGCCCGCGAAGCAACGGGCGCTCCACGACGATGTCCTGCAACGCTAACTCGGACGCCGCAATCACGAGGGCGCTGCCTACCCGGTCGTCAGCGGCGACGTCGGTGGGCTCCCCAGAGATGAAGCCGGCGTCGACCATCCGCATATCATTCAGCACTCCAATGCTGTCCGTGATAGCGAGCAGAGGCCCCTGACCCTCAGTGGCATCCAGACCGTCGACGCGGAGATTCGCGACCCCGTCTAGGGCGATCGTGCCGCGTTCCATGAGCGCGTCGAACACCGTCACGGTGTCCCCCGTCAGAGAGGCATTCGCGTCGGCGATCGACACGCGGTTGAACTCCGTGCTGCCAGCATCCCATGTTGTGTCTCCCTCAACCAGCGCGACGTCGAGAAGACGAGCGGATGCGCCGACGTGCCCGCCATCACCGCTGAGGGTCAGCCGCTCAAGATTGAGCTCCGCCACATCGAGCGTTGCTCCCCCGAGCTGCAGAGTTGTGCCCGGGGTTGTCCCGCCGACCCAGCGCATCGGCTCTACGGCCCCTAGCGTCGGCGGCACGTCATAGACTCCGTCGGCGAGAATGAGAGTGATCTCTCCCTCCCCCTTCAGATCAACGGCGAGCGCTTCGGCGAGGCTCGAAGTGGGGTCACCGACCGTCCCGGTTCCTCCTCGTTCCACCGCGGCGTCGACGAAGATTGTTCTTCCGAGGAAGCCGCCGTCATCGGGGTCTTCCCCACAGCCGAGCGCGCACATGATGCCTAGGAACGCCAGCAAGGCCGGCAGACGACACGCGAGCGTTCGAAGCGAATAGGCGCGGTCGATAATGACGTAGGGCAAGGGGTATCCTGCGTTGTAAGTGGCCCCACTCTACTCGCTCGCGTCGTCAAGCTGAACCGCGGCGCGGTTAGGCCGAGCAGAGCCCAAAACGACACGCGCCCCGAGGAGCCGGTTGGCTCGACGAGGCGCGTCCGTTTACGCTTCTCTTAGAGGTCGAGCGTGTTGCCGACGATGGTCGGCTTCTGGCCCAGAGCTTCCTTGCGCGAGAGGCGAATCTTGCCACCGCGCTCCACTCCGATGCACTTCACGACCACTTCCTCGCCTTCCTTGACGATGTCCTCGACGCGATCGACGCGTTCCTCGGTCAGCTCAGAGATGTGGCAGAGGCCATCGCTACCCGGGAGGATAGTGATGAAGGCGCCGAACTCCATGATCTTCGCGACCGTTCCAAGGTAGATTTCGCCAACGACCGGCTCGGTCGTGAGCGCCTTGATGATGTCCACAGCCTTCTGCGAGGCGACGCGGTCCGACGACGCGATCTTGACCGTGCCATCGTCCGAGACGTTGACGTTGCAGCCCGTGCGCTCCTGGATGGAGCGGATGGTCTTGCCGCCGGCGCCGATGATGTCTCGGATCTTGTCGGGGCTGATGCGAATCGTCGTGATGCGCGGAGCGTGCTCCGAGAGCTCTTCGCGCGACTCGGCGATCGTCTTGCTCATCTCGCCAAGGATGTGAAGGCGAGCTTCACGGGCTTGGTCGAGCGCGTCGGACATGACCTTCTGCGGCAGTCCCTTGATCTTGATGTCCATCTGGAGGGCGGTGATGCCGTCCTTGGTACCGACGACCTTGAAGTCCATGTCGCCGAGGTGATCCTCGTCGCCGAGGATGTCGGAGAGGACGCAGAAGTTGTCGCCCTCAGCGATGAGTCCCATCGCGATACCGGCGACTGGAGCCTTGATGGGCACACCCGCATCCATGAGCGCCATCGAGCCACCACATGCGGAGGCCATCGACGACGATCCGTTGGACTCGAGGACCTCGGACACGATGCGAATGGTGTACGGAAACTCCTCAGCCGACGGCAGAACAGCCTTGATGCCGCGAGCGGCGAGCGTTCCGTGTCCGACTTCACGACGCCCCGGACCACGCAGCATCTTGATCTCACCCACCGAGAAGGCGGGGAAGTTGTAGTGCAGCATGAATGGGTCATCGCGACGGCCATTCAGGCCTTCGATGAGCTTCGCGTCACGCTCGGTGCCGAGCGTGGCGGTCACGATGGCCTGGGTCTCTCCCCGGGTGAAGAGCGCGGAGCCGTGCACGCGGGGCAGGAGGCCTGCCTCGGTGGTGATCTTGCGAATGTCGCGAAATCCACGGCCGTCGATGCGACGCTTATCGTTGAGGACCCATCCGCGCATGATGTCGCTCTTGAGCGCATCGAATGCCTTCTTGATCTCCGACTCGCGTCCCTCGAAGTCAGCCGCGACCTTCGTGACCATCTCCTTCTTGAGCTCGTCGAGCTTGCCGTAGCGCTCGATCTTGTCTGCGACGGCGAGCGTCTTCTCGAGCTTCTTCGTCGCGACCTTGGCGACGGCCTTCGCGATGCCCTTATCTGGCACGGCTGGCGTGTACTCGAGCTTGGGCTTTCCGCACTCTGCCTGAATGGCGAGCTGCACCTCGAGAATCTCCTGCACGGCGCTGTGGCCGAACTCGAACATCTCGACGCAGTCTGCCTCGCTCACTTCGTTGCACTCGCCTTCGACCATGATGATGGCCTCTTTCGAGCATGCCATCACGAGGTTGATGTCGGATGCGGCCTGCTCCACGAGGCTCGGGTTGGCGATGAACTCGCCATCAACACGTGCGACGCGAACACCCGCGATGGGGCCTTCGAACGGCGAGTTGCTGATCATGAGGGCAGCGGATGCGCCGGTCATGCAGAGGATATCGGTGTCGTACTCGCCATCGTGCGAGAGCACGGTCGCCGTCACCTGCGTGTCACCCTTGAACCCTTCCGGGAAGAGCGGGCGGATCGGGCGATCCGTGAGGCGGCTTGTCAGGATCTCATGATCGCCGAGGCGGCCTTCGCGCTTCAGGAAGCCGCCAGGAATCTTGCCGCCTGCATAGGACTTCTCGACGTAATCGACGACGAGCGGGAAGAAGCGTGCGTCTTCGCGGTGACCCTGGGCCACGACGGTGACGAGCACCATCGAGTCTCCCTGGGAGACGAGCACGGCTCCGCCGGCTTGCTTGGCGAGACGGCCTGTCTCGAGTGTGATGGTTTTGTCGCCAACTTGTGCTGATTTACGGATGATCGTCATTGTCCCTCATTAAGAAGGTGGGGGCCGTTCCTCACCTCACACGGACCCATTCCGTGTGTGGCGAAGCCACCTCAAGACTGTCGTTCCGCAGCGTGTAGTGCAGCGCAGGAATCGGGTCCTGCGGTCCACTACAAGCTAGGGCAACGCTCCACTCTCAAGGCGGGGAAAGGCAATTCGAACTAAAAAGAACTCTTCAGAAACAACAAAGCCCGGCGTGAACCGGGCTTGGCTGGAAACTACTTACGCAGTCCAAGCTCCGCGATGACATCGCGGTAGCGAGCGATGTCGCCCTTCTTCACGTAGTCAAGCAGACGACGACGCTGGCCAACGAGCTTCAAGAGCCCGCGGCGCGAGTGGTGGTCATGCTTGTGTGAGCGGAAGTGCTCAGTGAGGTAAGTAATACGTGCCGTCAGAATCGCGATCTGCACTTCGCTGGAGCCGGTATCGTTGGCTGGCAGTTCGAAGCGCTTTTGCATCTTCGCGATGAGGTCGGCTTTTGCGTTGGTATCGAGAGCCATGGGTGCCTCGCAAGGTTTTGAGTAGTGTCGCCAAATGCCCTCCCACGGTGAGCAACTTCGGCAACGAAATCCTGACGCGCATTTACCGATGGGATTCGAGGCTGTCAACGAATGACCGCGCAGCCGTTCGTTTCTGTCGCTTCTGCCGGAGCGTTCAGAAGGCGAAGCCGTAGACAAGATAGCCATCCCAGATCCCCGGTCCCAAGACTCCCCGCGCAATGCCAAGGCGAAGGGATGCCGAGTCGTAGTAGCCCACGCTCGCTGTAAGCCGGAGCTCCGCGCCGACCCCGAGCAGTGTGTCCCGCGCACGCAGACGGTCGAGAGAGGCCTGACCCACGTCAACGAACCCGGCGAGGACGAGGCGCCGAAGGCCGATCGGAAGCACGCTGATGCCATCGAAGAGGTTCGCCAACAGAAAGCGCGGCTCCAACGTGGCGAGCACATAGCGCGCGCCGAGCTGCGCGTTCACTCGATATCCCCGCACATGAACTGTCCCCACGGGGCGGCTACGCGCAAGGGCAACAATCGCGTCTTGAGACGCGAGGCCGCCAACCGCGTAGAGCCGTCGCCCGACCCCACGCGCCGCGGCCATCCCGCCAGCCCCCCGCATCGCAAACGCAGTGCGCGATCCTAAACGCAGATAGGTTCTGCCGGTTACGACGAAATCACTCGACTCTGCGTCGGATCCCAACGCAGCGCTCCGAAGCCGGAACGTGGCTTGAACCGCGCTCCCCGAGTTCGGCGAAAAAGACTGCGCGAACTGCTCGACATCGGACCATGCCCAAGTCAGCGCGAGGGTGTTCGGTCGAGCGAAGCGCGGATAGATTGGCTCGAATGCGCCTGGTGTCAGCTCAACGTCAGGGAACCCGTCCACCGCTCGAACTCGAGCCAGGTCGTAAGACAGAGTGAGGCTGTAGAACGATTCGCGCGCCGGAAATGGGATGCTCACAAAAGCACCGGCTCTCCACTGCTCCTCTCGGTAGGAGCGTGCGTTGCCGTCGAGGAACAATCGGTCGCCACGCTCAAACGTCGTTCGACTACCACTGACCCCCAGCGCTACAGGCAGACGGTACGTCACCCATGAGCCCGCCGCCGTGGGCGTGTCTTGATCGAAGCGCCACTGCACGGAGAGGTTCCAAGCGTTGGCGCCCATCGCGTCTTCGCCGCTCAGGTCCACACCAGCGAGCTGCTCCTCGGATGTCGTGAGGAGCTGCGCAGACCATACCGGCCAGCGCAACGTTCGCACCGGCGCGCGGCGGCGCACATCGGCGTCGGCCGCCACGCGCCAAGGCTCGCCAATGTTCTCCGGAGTGCGCCCCTCCAGGTGTTCGTTGCCGCCCACGACAGCGGCGCGCGGCGCGTCCGTGATCGGTGTCCATCCCAGCGCCCAGAGGGCCTCTTCATCCAACCCGCGCAGCTCCGGGAGCGACACCATAGTAAATCCATCCGGGGTGTAGCGGCTCGCCCACACCTCCGAGGTCCCGTTCAGCTCCGCGGTAACCGGCGAGAACAAGCCGGTGAGCCCACGGGTGAGCTGGCGTCGTCGTCCATCGTGCCGTCGCAGCGCGTGTAGCTCAAAGGCTCCATCGAGGTCAGACGCAAAAAGGATGAGTCCACTCGAGACGACGTGTGGATCCATCGCCGTCTCCGACGCATCCGTGAGCGCCCTCGGCTCCCCGTCGATCGGCACCTCCCACAATTGCCAAGAAGACCCGGGTGCGAGCACAGGCACGACGAGGGTGAACTCGTCGATCCACGCGGGCCGGCCGATCTGTGCCCAGGCGCTCGGCTCGAACACGCTCTCTACGACGCCGCTCTCCAGCGAGCGCACTCGCAGCACCGTGCGGCCGCCGTCAGGATGAACATACGCAACCGATTGCCCCGACGGAGATACGGTCGGCATCCACGCGCGCTCGGCGTACGTGATGCGCTCCCATGACTCGTCGCGGGGCGAGAACACCCAGAGGTCATCGAAGCGGCGCTCCCGCTCGACACCGCCATTGATGCTCATGACGACGCGCCCATCTGGCAGCCAGTCGAAAGGCCCCGCGTTGCGGATCGGAATCGTTCTGTTCGACGCGCCTCTCACCACAAAGCGACGCTTCACCTGTCCGTCGTCTTCGATCCACCCGACGCGATCAAAGGATGATGACACGTGACGGGTCTCGAAGGCGCCTGCGCTCTCCCTCACGAACTCGGTCAGCCCCAAATCCGTGCGGTGCGACGCCCACGCTGTCCAGCGGACCTCTTCCAGCGCATGCCACTCGTGCCACGCGTCGTCGATGCGAACGCCGAGCTCGGCTTCTGCGAACGCGTTGAAGCGGTAGCCGACCATCTGTCGGGAGTAGCGACGGTGGAACTCGTTCCACTGCGCGGGGGTCACGCTCTCCATGAGCGACGAGACCATGAACCCGCCGAAGAGATACCAGGAGGTCGCCTGTGGCCACTCGAGCGGCACCATGCCCATCGTGCCAAGCTCGGGGACCTGCTGGGAGAGGAAAGCCGCACGCAGCTGCATCTGAAACCAAGGCGACTCGACCCGACCTGTCCCGCTCCACCGAGACTCCGCCCAGACAGCGAGCCCCTCAGTAAACCAGCGCGGCACGGTCTGATTCGGCGCCAGCGCGTTGTTGTTGAACACGTTCACGGCGCGTGGCACCCCGCCGACCCTCCCAATATGGAGGATATGCGTATATTCGTGCACGATCAGGTTCCACATCCAGTGGTCGTAGTGACCGAGACTGCCGTCAACCCGCGGCGGCACCGCGTTGAGCCGAATCGTATTATAGGGCGACACACCAGCGCTTCCGTTTGCGCCGTCGCCATCGTCCGTGAGCACGATGTGAGTTCGGTGACGCGGAGGCGTGTCGAAGAAGGACATCAGCAGCGTGTGCGCGTGCTCAGCGAGCGCCGAGACCTCGGCCAGCATCTCTCGCTCGCTCTGAGGTCCGTGCACCACGAAGTGCTCGCTCTTCACGACGAACCAAGCCTCCGCGCGGGAGCCGCCCGCGTTCCCAACGGAAGGGCGACCCAAACCGAGGGTGCAAAGCAGAAGCAGCGAGAGCACCGCTCTGACGAGGGGCTGACGCGCCCAGCGGGGAGATGCTACGCCCACAGGGACCTCAACGCATGGAGAGCGCAATGACCTTGGATGAGTTTCAGCGTGCGATCGACGAGTGGATCTCACAGTACGACGAGGGCTATTGGCCGCCGCTCGCGAATCTCGCGCGGCTCACGGAAGAAGTCGGCGAACTGTCTCGTGAGATCAACCATCGCTTCGGCCCGAAGAAGAAGAAGTCCGACGAAGATCCTGGGACTATCGAGCAAGAACTCGGCGACATCCTGTTCACCGTCGGCACGATCGCGAACTCACTCGGCATCGATTTGTCGGAGGTCGCTGCAGATACGCTCACGAAGGTGACAAAGCGCGACGACGATCGCTGGGTGAAGAAGACCGAGACGTAGCTGTCTCGCGTGCACTCGTCGCTAGGTGCCTGCGGACACGGCCTCAGCCCACCACGCTACCACCGCGTCACCAAGCGCCTCGCCGAGTTCCTCTGCGACAGACTCCTCGAGGAGCGGCACGTGCACGAAGACCCTCGGGGTTCTCTTGCCGAGCCCGTGAAAAAGGGTCGCGTTGCAGACATATTCTCCGGCATCGTCGCTCAACTCGACTCGTGAGGCTCGCCACCGAAGTGTGAGCGCATCGACCAACCCACCGAGAGGGAGTGTGCTGACCCTCGCTTCAGCGTCTTGCACGAGTTTACCCGGATTCTCGACCGTGGCCCCAGCCGCGTCCGGGGTCGCGGACCGCCAATTCACGGCTCGACGTTCAACCGTCACGGTGTCGCGTGACCCGGCCACTCCGATGTGAACGATTAGCTCGGCTCGACCGTCGAGAAGACAGGCGGCGCGCTCGACGGCATCGAAGGTCACACTGAGCTCCTCAAAACCCGCCTCAACTTCCAGAGAAGCCGCCCGACGCGCTGCCGCCTGCGACACGGCGTTCGCTGGATTCCAAGGCATCCCTGGGAACGCCCCGAAACCAGTAAAGAGTATCTGCATCCGTGATCTCAGAGAGGTAAGCGCGAGAGAGCCGACGCGGCATCGAGCGCGGTTGACGTTGCGGCAAGCGGTGCCTTAGCTTCGCGACCCAGTTACCCGATGCCCTCAGGAGCACCCCATGTCCGCCAACTTTTTCGATATAACCGACGCAGAGTTCGACTCCAAGGTGCTTGCGTCGTCTACGCCAACCATCGTCGACATTTGGGCTCCCTGGTGCGGACCCTGCAAGCAGCTCACCCCGCTCCTTGAGGCTGTCGCGAAGGACTACGCTGGGCGAGTCAACGTGGCAAAACTGAACATGCAGGAGAACGAGGGAGTCCCCGGCAAGTACGGCGTGTCTTCCCTCCCGACGATGCTACTGATCAAGGATGGCGAGGTTGTGCAGCGGGTCTCCGGCTTCACACGCAACAGCGTCATCGCGCTCTTCGAGCAGGCCGCCGGTTAGAAGTTCGCACGGCGGATCGAGATCGACATCAGCAGGCCAATTGCGAACATCACGGTCAGCGTGCTCGATCCGCCGTAGCTCGCGAGAGGGAGCCACAGGCCAACGACCGGCAGCAGCCCGGTAACCATGCCGAGGTTGACCGTAACGTGCCAGAAGAAGAACGCGGCCACACCCACCGCGCAAAGCACGGCAAAGTGGTCGCGGCCGTGGCGGGCAATCCGCAGCGCCCACAGCATGAGGGCAAAGTAGAGCACTAAGAGCAACGCGCTCCCCGCGAAGCCGAACTGCTCGCCGTGGTGGGCGAAGATGAAGTCGTTCTCGTGCTCTGGGACGAAGCCGTTCTGCACCTGCGTCCCGTGCAAGAACCCTTTGCCCCAGAGGCGACCTGAGCCGATCGCGATGAGGGCTTGGTTCACCTGCCAAGCGTCGCCCTGCAGGTTCTCTCCAGGGTTCAGAAACGCGATGACCCGGGACTTCTGGTAGTCCTTCATTACGAACATCCAGAGCATCGGCATCGTAACGATTCCCGCGCCACCAAGCCCGATCAGCGTTCCGGTACGAATCCCGTCAAAAAGCGCGATAGTCGCGAACATGAAGAAGATGACCAACGCCGTGCCCAAGTCAGGCTGCATGATGATCAGAACAACCGGAATGAGAGCCAGTGTTAGCGGGACCAGCAGCGACTTAAGCGTGTGCCCGTCAGGGTCGGCGTTATCGCTGAAGTAGCGAGCGGTCACGACGATCACCGTCACCTTCATCAGCTCCGACGGCTGCAAATAGAAGGCGCCTAAATCGATCCAACGACGGGAGTTGTTGAGCGCGCCTCCGTCGGCGCCGCGCGCGTACACAAAGAGCACGACACAGAGCAGGCAGACCGCGCCGGCGAAGATGACGTAGGCCCAACGCTGGATCTGCCGGTAATCGATCGCCGCGATGACGCCGGCGGCTGTCCCCCCGATCAGCATCCAAACCAACTGTGTCGCGTGCCGAGCTACGCCTTCAACTTCAGAGGCGGAGCGCAGATTCAGCAATCCCAGCGTCGCCAGAGCGAGAACAAGGAACAACAAGGTCCAATCGAAGGGGCGCCTCTGACGCTTCGTCTGGACCTTCATGGCGCCGCGGGGGCTGCGTACTCTGCCGCGACGCGCTCGCTTACGTCGATGCCCATCACCGCCTCGAAGTGCTGGCGGAGCGCGGCACCTGCTGCGCTGTCCTGCTCCATCAAGTCCGTGATTTCAGCAGAATCTCCCTCGAAGGTGACCATCTCAACGCTCTCGTCCCAGCCAAGCACTTCGCGGAAGTACCGATCGACGATTCGCATAGCGACGGGCGCGGCGGCCGTGGAGCCTTGGCCTCCATGCTCAAGGAAAACGGCGACGACGAACTGCGGCTCTTCTATGGGCGCGAACGCCACAAACCACGCGTGGTCCCGGTCCCAGTGAATGACCTCTCCGTCCTGCAGTCGCTCCGTACCCAGTGACCGCACCTGCGCTGTCCCGGTTTTGCCTGCCACGTTCATCCACGGCAGCTCGGTCGCGTGTGCGGTGCCAATCTCGTCGTGCACGACGGCTCGAAGCCCCGACACGACGTCCGCGAGGTGCTCATCACTGACGCGCAATTCGCGGCGGACGCGGCCCGGATATTCGAACACGATAGAGTCATCCCACGTGGTGATGCGATCGACGAGTCGGGGGTAGTAAAGCGTTCCGCCGTTGGCGATCGCACCGTAGGCCAACGCGAGCTGAAGCGGCGACGTTCGCGTATCGCCCTGCCCGACCGACGTGTTGACCGTGAAGCCGTACTGAAAGCCCCCTGGAGAATTCTCTTCGTGCCAGGCCCTCGTGGGGACAACGCCCGCTGACTCTCCATTGAGCCCAAGCCCTGGCCGCTCACCAAACCCGAATTCGTAGGCGTAGGACGCCAGTGTATCGATACCTAGCTCCAAACCGACTTGATAGAAGAAGACGTCACACGACACCGCCATCGCCTCTCGAAGATTCAACTCGCCGTGTCCGTAGCGGTTCCAGCAGTGAAAGCGACGGTTGCCGTAGTCAAAGTAGCCTGGACACTCGATGGTCGTTTCGTCGGTGATCTGCCCTTCTTCGAGCCCTGCGATCGCGGTGATGAATTTGTAGGTCGACGCCGGGAACCACGAAAGCACCGTCTTATCGAGCATCGGGTGGAACGGGTTGTTGTCGGACTGTCTCTTCTCCTGCTCCGAGAGCCGGCCTGACCACGCATTCGGGTTGAACCCTGGCTTCGAAAACATACCCAAGATCGTGCCATCACGGGGGTCGAGAGCGACGACCCCTCCACTCAGCGCGTCACCAGCCGCCTCTTCCATGATCGCCTGCAGCTCCATGTCTACCGTCAGCACCAAGTTCTTCCCTGGCACGGGGTCGACGTGTCGGTAGTCGCCCAAAAGCTGCCGGTTCACGTGTTCGTTCTGCACGTTTCCGCTCACATCGATGACCTGTCGGTCGAGGCCTGGGGCACCGCGGAGAATCGGCTCGAACGCACGCTCGAGCCCGGAGCGCCCGACGTAGTCACCCGGGTGGTAGCCCAGGTCCTCCCACGCATCGAGCTCGCGGGCGGTCACCTCATTCATGTACCCCAGAAGGTGAGCAGCCAGGGCGTCATACGGGTAGTGACGCCGCTGAGAGACGACGACGTAGACCCCCGGAAGTTCGGTGTTGCGCGTCTCGAGCTGCGCAACCTGATCGCGAGAGATGTCGCGGCGCAAAACGATATCACGCACACCGCGGGCCAAAATGCGCTGACGCAGCGTCTCCCCGCTCTCTTCGGAGACGTTCAGTACGCTCAACGCGAGTTCAAAGGCCTCTGGCCGGCTCGCCAGCACCTGAGGTGAGGCATAGACGTCATACGACGGACGATTCTCGGCGAGGACTCGGCCTTGAGCATCGACGATCCTGCCACGCTCTGGCGCCAGCTCCACCTCACGCACGAAGTTCTCGTTCGCCAACTGATAGTACGCCGCGCCCTGCACGATCTGGAGTTGATAAAGGCGATAGCCGAGCACGCACATCGGGATCGCGAACAAGATCGCCAGCAGCCGTAAGCGGCCATCAAACTCGCGCAAATCACTGCGAGATGATGTCGAAGATATGGGCTGACCTGGGCTCAAACGGGCTCCGCAAAAACGAACATTCTACCGCAGCACGGTGGAGCGTTCTTGGCGCTCGCGCAAGAGCGGTTCTACGCGACGAAGCGCCGCGAGGATCAACATCGCGAGCAGACCGGTCGACAAGGCCGACTCTGGTGTCTCCGACAACAACGCGCGCCAGGCTGGCAATCCGTTTGCAGTGAACAACGAGAGCAAAACGAAAACGACGTCGTGCAGCCCCACCGCCAACAACGACCACAAGCCCCCAACAATGGACCGCTCAAGCGGCAGCCGCCCGGCGAAGGAGTACGTCACCGACGCCACCGCGAGCAGCGACAGCAACTCGATCCCTTTGCCAAACCCGACCATGCTGCCCGCCACCCATCCAAGAGCCAGCGCGACGAGCAACGCACTAGTGAACTCACGATTCGCGGCTCGGAAGACCACAAGGATGATGACCATCCGCGGCAAGCCACTGTCCGTGTTCAGCCACGGGGCCGCGCTCGAGACGAGCACGATCGAAAACAGCCCGAACAGAATCGTGAGGGCGGTGACCATCTCAGCGTCTCGTGCCGACGATCACGTACACTTCTTCTAGGCGAGAAAAGTCGACCGCGGGCTCCACCACCACAGACTGAAACATGCCCGCCGTGGCGTTGTCGATGCCGAGAACACGGCCCACAAGCAGGTCTGGCGGGAACCGCCCGCCCATGCCACTGGTCACGACGAGATCGCCGGGCCGCGCGCGATCGCGGCGCAAGAGATAAGAGATCGACGCTTGGTAGTCAGCCTCGTGTCCTAAGCCCTTCAGCACGCCTCGTGCGCGATTCCGTTGTAACAAGACGTCAACCGAGGAACGGGGGTCCACGGCCAGCGTCACGATGGCGTCGCGTCCGGCCAACTCCGAGATGTGGCCGACGACGCCCGCCGAGGAGACGACCGGCATTCCCAATTCAAGTCGTCCATCGCGGTTGCGGAGCTGAATTGAGACCACGCGGAAGAACGGTGAGGTGTCGACACCCACCACCCGCGCCGGGACGAGCTCCAACTGCGGATGAGACTCTTCGAACCCGAGCATCGCTCGCAGGCGCGCGTTCTCTTGCATGACGCCGAGCAGCCGAGTGTTTTCATCGCGGAGGCGGTTCAACTCTCCACGGAGGCGCTCGTTCTCTTCGGCGACGCCCACGACATCCACATAGCGCGACCACCAATCACCGATGCCACCAAGACTTTGATTCGCCACCCCCTGCGAAAAAGACATGGCCTGCATCGTCGCAGACCCGGCGACACCCATGCGCTGATCGCCGCGCCGTTCCACGAGGACCAGCACGAGAGCGATCGCGATGTAGAGCCCAAACACGATGGGTCCACGGTTGCGTTGTAGAAGGTCGAACATCTCGTTGAGGGCTATGTGAGGGTCACGCGGAGCGCGCGTGCTTCAGCCTAGACGAGCGCGATCCTGCTAAGCAGCTCAGGCTCGCTCAACATCTTGCCGCTGCCGATTACAACCGCGCTCAATGGGTCATCACAGATAACAACGGGCAGGCCCGTTTCTTCCCGCAGTAGCAGGTCGAGGTTCTTCAAGAGTGCGCCGCCGCCGGCGAGCATGATGCCCTTGTCGACGATGTCAGCCGAAAGCTCAGGCGGTGTGCGCTCGAGCGCATCGCGCACGGCCTGAACGATGGCGTTGACTGGCTCTTGGATGGCGTCTCGTATCTCGTCGGAGTTGATCTCCAAAGTCTTTGGAAGCCCTGCGACCAAGTCGCGGCCCTTCACATCCATCGTCGTCGTCTCCTCAGAGGGATACGCGTTTCCGATGGTGCACTTAATCATCTCCGCCGTGCGCTCGCCGATGAGCAGATTATACTTCCGCTTCATGTGCTGAACGATGGCCTCATCGAGCTTGTCACCGCCGACGCGAACCGACTGGGAGTACACGATCCCGCCGAGCGAGATGACCGCGACCTCTGTGGTACCGCCTCCGATATCTACGATGAGGTTTCCGGAAGGCTCCGTAATCGGCAACCCCGCCCCAATCGCAGCAGCCATCGGCTCCTCAACGAGGAATACATCTCTCGCTCCGGCGCGCTCGGCTGCTTCACGCACGGCGCGCTTCTCGACCTCGGTGATCCCGAAAGGGATACACACGATGACACGCGGTGACGCCATGAAGCGGCGATTCTGAGCGCGCTGAATGAAGTAACGCAGCATGACTTCGGTAATCTCGAAGTCCGCGATGACGCCGTCCTTCATCGGCCGAATGGCCTGGATGGAACCCGGCGTCCGCCCCAACATCTCCTTCGCTTCTCGCCCTACGGCGAGAATGCGTCGTCCACCGCGCTGGTCCTTCGCCACGGCGACGACGGAGGGCTCACTGCTGATAATGCCCCTCCCCTTGACGAAGATCAGGCTGTTTGCGGTTCCCAAATCAATCGCGAGATCGGTTGAGAACAGGCCGAGCAGTCTGTCGAAAAGCATGTGGTTACTCTGCGGAGCTTCGGTCGAACACGGCGCTAGATTTCGGCCGCTGGGTCGACTTCAAACGCCCCATCACGGAGTTCGATGCGACCTTGAGCGATCGCCTCGTCAACAAGCTGCTGCAGGAACGGCGACAATTCAGCCGGCACGTCTGCGAGGAGCATATTGCGAGCGGAACGGGAGCCCACGACCGATTCGGCCATGTTCGCTCGCAGCTGCTCGTAGATGCGGGTGTAGTCTCCGGCCGGCACATCCGTTGGTGCGTCCGTTCGCTCGGCAAGCCGAATGATGTAGAGCACGCCGTCGGACTCGATGATCTCGCCGTGTAGCGGTGACTCAGCAGTTAGTGTGAAGGCCGTGCGTACCATCTCGCGGGATGTCCCTACGCCCGGCACTTCGTCTGCAGGCGATGGCGGGAAAATCATGCCCTGAAATTCTGGGCCGAGGTCTGCAATGAAGGGGCTCTCCGTTTCTCGCGCAAACGGCTGCGACTGACGGGTCAGCAGTGGCGTCGTGCGCGAGAACTCCAGGTCTTCGTCGGCGACATCTTCCGGTGCGAGTGCGCGAGCGGCGACGCGGGCCGCGTCGTTTTGCTCACCCACCTCAAGCTCAGCGGCTGCTGCGAGCGTCTCTTCGCCAGCGGCCAAAGCCAACAGGCGCTCACCACGGCTGCGGAGAGCCGCGCGCGCGCTGTCTTCGCGTTGTGTTACGAGCAACTCCCGAGCGATGTCCGATTGGACCTCGGCGAGCGGCAACGTACGCGCTTCTTCGAGTTCTTCGAGCTTGATGATGCTCCAGGCGAACTGTTGCTCGACGCCCTGGACATCACCGACGGCCATGGTCTCGGTGGCAGCGTAGATTTGCTCAGACAG
>JBLFZA010000059.1:0-17935 GCA_047610025.1 Bradymonadia bacterium
ATCGTCCAGATGACGCGATCGACGAGCTTGCCCGTCGGCGTGTCCTGCTTGTGGAGGGCGCTATGGAGGGCGTCGAAGTTCACATTACCGAGGTTCGCGAGGGTCTCACCGCCGTGGCGGTCGCTCTAGGCACGCTCTAACATGCCTAGAGGAACTCAGGGCAGATTCCCGCGCTTAGCGTAAGCGTGAAGTCTCCCTCACTTGATCCCCATCCCTCGAGCACGATCGTCGTCGCGGTTCCCGCTACGCCATCGAACTGTATCGCCGACTGCGTGCTGAACCCTGCATCATCATCACACGAAAGCTCGACCCCATCGCAGGCCGACAAGACCCCGAGGCGCGTATCGAAGGTGCTGCCGTTCGTGTCGACGCAGAAGGGGCCCGTTGTCGTTGGCGTGAAGTCATAGACGCGCGCGGAGCCGTCCCCATCAAAGCCGCAGAAGAGGGCAACATCCGCAGACGCCCCAACCGTCGTGCCCGAAATCGTTCCGAGAGTGAGCGCCTCGACGTCATCGCACGCACCCACGATTTCCACGCAGGTTCCGCTGCGCACATTCAACGTGTAGGAGCCAACGTTCGTGCTGTAGCCATCCATCCAGAGGTAGATCGGGTCAGCGGTCGCGAGGGTCAGATCGATTTGCGACTGCAGTCCCACGGCGTCATCGTTGCAGGCGGTCTCCGTTCCCGCGTCAGCACACGCCGTGCGCGCGTAGAGCACTGTGTCGAACGACGTGCCGACCGTCTCTGCGCAGTACGACCCAGCAGCGGGCGGCTCGAAGAGCCACACGTGGTCGGTGCTGTTGTTTGATTGGCACGAGCCGACGGCATCGTTCGTTGCGGCGGTCGTATCGCCGAGACGGGTGCCGACGCCAACGAAGGCAAAGGGCGCCTCGCACGTTCCGGCGCCAACCAGGTTGCACGCCGGGTCGTCTACACAGTCATCATCCAAGCAGTCGATGGCTCCGTCGTCATCGTCGTCGACGAAGTTGGCACACTCTTCCCGAGGCCCGCAGAGCGGAGAGCCCACACAGTCGGTATCATCGCAGTCGGTTGCGCCGTCGTCGTCGTTGTCGACATCGTCTTCGCAGAGGCTCTCAATACATACCGCTTCGGCTGCGCAGTCCGGGTCATCGCAGTCCGTCGCGCCATCGTCATCGTTGTCGACATCGTCTTCGCAGAGGCTCTCAATACAAACCGCTTCGGCCGCGCAGTCCGGGTCTAAGCAGTCCGTGACGCCGTCGTCATCGTTATCGACGTCGTCACCGCACACGAGTTCAACGCACGCGCCATCCGCGGCGCAGTCTTCATCCAGGCAATCGACGTCGTCGTCGTCATCGTCGTCCATGCCGTTGTTGCAGATCTCGCCAGGCACGGGGCAGGCGCCTTCGACCACCTCTAGCGCGTAAATGCCAGCGGCGCCGTCGTAGCCCTCGACGATCACATACACGGTCTGCCCTGCTGCGAGCTCCAACTGCGCCTCGGACTGGCGCAGCGCCCCGGTGTCGTCCGTGCACACAAGCTCGGTCGACGCGTCATCGCAGGTCGTTCGCACGCTTAGGCGGGTGTCAAACTCGGACGCGAAGGTGTCCACACACCACCCGCCTGCGCTCGGCGCCGTAAACGCGAGCACAACTTCAGGTGCGCGGCCATCAACGCCGCAAGAGCCAGACATGGTCGCTGAGCCGTCGACCGTCGTGCCCGTGTAGGTCCCTGCGCCCGAGATCGGCGTCGCGATGTCGCACGCCGTGACCAAACAGGCGGCGGCGCAGTCACTGTCGGCGCAGTCCGTATCCCCGTCGTTGTCGTCGTCGACTTCGTTGTCGCAGAAGAGCTCGTTGGTGGGGTCGCAGCCGTCCGGCGTGCCGTTCTCATTGTTGTCGATGCGATCATCTTCGCCCGCGCACACGTCGACGCCGTCGCAGACGGTGTCTCCGTCACTGTCGTTGGTCAAGTCGCCAGGGCAGGGGTCACAGCCGTCTGGCAAGCCGTCGCCGTCGCCGTCGGTGCGGTCATCGCCGCCCGCGCAGATGTCGTCATCATCACAGATGGTGTCGCGGTCATCGTCGGGGCAGCGTTCGCACCAGCCCACCGACTGGATGCACTGCGTGGTTCCGGCGTCATCGATTTCACCGCAAGTCTCGTCGTCAGCGCACCCGTCCTCACAGCTGGTGGCGCAGAAGTCGCCGTCGCTCAGCGTGACGCAGAGGTCGGCGGAGAAGCCACACTCATCGTCTTCGGTGCAGGGCGCACAGGCGGCGGCGGCGCGCGCCTCGCAGGCGTTGCTGCACTCGTCGTCGTCAACGTCGTTGCCGTCATCGCATGCTTCGCCATCGTCGAGCGTTCCGTCGCCGCAGAAGGGCTCGATGACGTCGGACTCTGCGTCGGTGATGTCGTGGCCGCTGTCGGAGCCCGTGTCCTCGGTGCTGTCGGGCTCGACGTCCGTCGCCGCGTCGGCGTCCGTCGTGGTGTCGGTCACAACATCGCTCCCGGTGTCCTCGGAGACGTCGAGGATCACGTCCGTGCTCGTGTCGTCATCTGCGTCCAGTGTTGCATCTGGCTGAGTATCCGGCTCCGTGTCGTCCTCCACGTCCTCAGCAACATCCGGCAATGGACCCGTGTCAGACGTGTCATCGTCCGTCCCGTCGTCGAGCAAGGGCACGTCGGAGTTGGCAACGTCTGCGACACCGACGTCTCGCGCGGCGTCGGGCTCATCGCCCAGTTCAGCGGTGGCGCACGCCGCGGCGCTGGAGGCCACAAGGAGAACGAGAGCGCATCGCTGCGCAAGGATACGAATGAACATGGGCGGAGCTGGGTTCAGGTGCGAGCCGTGCCTGCAGGGTAGCAGACGGGCTCGCACCGAGCCACGTGCGCGTTCGCAGTACCAAAGTCATCGCTGCACCTGATGAAGTTGCCTTCCTACGCGCCAGCTAACGCCGACCGACAAGTCCGGCTGGGGCTCGAACTCCGAGGCCCCGCGCGTCCAAGAATCGCTCATCGCCGAGCACCGCCGAAAGCTCCAGTCGCGACGGCAAGAGTCCCTCCACGACGTCGTCACTGCAATCGACGTTACTCTCCGAGTCGCCCCAAACGCTGCTCGCAGCGAGCACGGTGCGAGCAGCGTCCGCCGGCAGCACACTGCACTCCCAACGATTCGGCTCGAAAAACCCGTTACGAGCAGCCTCTAGTCGATGACGCACTCTTCGAGAATCGTCAGATTATCGAAGCGGTGGAAGTTAGTGTAGAGCCCGGTGCTACCACTGAATCCGAGATAACCACCCTTGAACGTGAAGCCGGTCACGACCTCATCGATAATCTGCGCTCCGTCGAGCCAAACGCGCACGCGCGCTCCCTCGATGTCCACGCGCACGGTGTGCCACTCCGAGTCTTCGATATCGCCAACGTCGGCCCAGGCGACGTGGTCCGCTGGGTTGCCGTCGAGCGCGATCGCGACGTGGTCGTTCTCGGTTGGGTCCTGCACGCCTGAGTCATCGCCGAGGGTATTGTACCAGGTGTCGAACTCGATGTGGAACGCCTCGATGTCCTCGTAGACGCCGCAGTCTCCGACCAATCCGTAGGACATACATCCGCCGGAACCGGCCGCGTTGACCCACTCGGAGAGCTGCTCGACGTTCGCTGCGTTGAACACGCTCATCGCGAAGCCGTCAGCACCAGAACCCGCGCCGCCGCCCGTGTAGATGCTAAACTCAAAGCCAATATCGCCGGGGTCAACCGTCGAGCCGACGAAGTAGATCGCGCCGGAGCGGCCCGTCTCAATGCCTGTCATTTCCAGCCAGCCCTCTTCTGTCCACTGCGCGTCGCCATAAATGCGCCAGTCGTCGCTGAGCAGGTCGGGGTCGAAGGTCTCCGGAGTCGAGAAGTCGCAGATACCGACCTGCACCGTCGTCGACGCGGTCTGCCCCTCTGGCGTCTCGGTGATCATCTCGATCAGATAGGTGCCCGCATCCGGCAAGCGAATGCGCGCCGTGACGTTGCCCTCTGCGTCGGGAGTCGAGGTCGCCAAGTCGCCGGTTTGCGCTGTGCGCCAACGGACCGTTAGCTCCTCAGGAGCAAACACGCTGTCGGAGACAACGCCCGTCGCGTTGATCACGTAGTTCACCTGGAAGGTATCGTTGCGATCGGGAGACGTGATCTCCGTCGTCAGCGTGATGGGCCCGGTATAGACATCCTCGTCGACATCGGGCGCCGCGTCGGCCTCCCCGGAGCCATCACTCTCGCCGTCGCTGGCAGCATCGCTTTCGCCGTCGGGAGCAACGCTGTCTTCTTCGCCAGTATCCGTCGCCGCGTCTGGCTGTGGTCTGCTGTCGTCACCGATGTCCGCAGCGGTATCCGCCAAGACGTCGACCTGCACATCGCGCAGATCAGCATCCGACTCGTCTGCGCCGTCGGACTCGGCGTCACTCTCCGCGCCTGGCACGACGCACGCACCGGACTCGCACACTTCGCGCACGGCGCAGTCGTCATCGCCGCTGCACTCGTCGTCGTCTCCCTCTCCGCCGCCGCACGCGAAAATCGTCGTGACAAGCGCCGTGTACAAGAGTGTTTGAATGGTCATTCGCATCAGTTCGCCGTGTCTGTTCGCGGTATTCGTTCGCGGTATCTAGCCACTGCATCTAGTCGCAGCACGAGTCACTGTCTCTACTCGAAGCGGATGACCGCATCAAACGCGCCATCGATGATCGCTGTACCTTCTCGAACCTCGACGGGGTTGTCCAACGAGAGCATCATCTCGACGCTCTCAACGCCTGTCGCGATGTCGGCGATTGCGCTCACATCAAGGGCTGGCAACGCGATCGTGAGGGCCCCGCCGAGGTCGTCTCTCAGCTGCGGCCAGACGACACCGACGAACAGGGCCGACAGGGTAGACACGTCTTCGAAGATGGCATCGCCCGTGCGGTCGATCAGCCACGTCTGCACAATCGGCGGCTCCTGCAGCTGGATCTGAAGCGACGTGCCGACAACGTCGAGTGACGCGCCAAGCGTGATGGTCGCGCCGACGAGCTCCGTCGTATCCCCGCGGGTGAGCGTCATCTCAACCTGCCCCAGCTCGAGCACGAGGGGATAGCCAACGGACCCGACCTGAGTCGGCACGAGCACAGGCGGCAAGCGGCCTTCGACCTCGACCGACTCCACCAGGAAGCTCAAATCAGCCGGCAGCAGCTCCGTCACGTCGATCTCAAGTAGCCCGCCAGACCAGAGATTGTGCAAGACGCCGTTCACGAGTGACTCCGCGACCGCGATTTGCATGCGGCTCAAGGAGAAGAGCGACGTCGTGCGGTCGCGGCGCGTTGACCGGGCGACGCCACGCGAATCGGGGAACTGACTCGCCCGCGGCACGCCTGTCACGACATCTAAGGTCGCGCGCAGGTGGTCGCGCTCCACGGCTGTCATGGTCGCGAGTTCGCCGTCAACCGTCAGCACCAGTGGCTCACCAAACCCGAGGTTCAGCGGAATCTCCTGATCAGCGAGCGCGCTATCAAGCGACCCGAGCAGCCCAGAGATCAGCGTAGGAATCTCGTCGAGCAACGATCCAGCGACTTCCTCTAGCAGCACGTCCTCAATGCTCGAGAAGAGCGCGCTCTCAAGCAGCTGAAACAACGCGTCTGCCTCCGCTGACTCAAAAGCGGGCTCGGCCTCTTCGAGCGCGAGCTCCACCCGTCGCACGTCCACGACGAGGGGCTCGTCTCGTTCTTTGCGAACCTCGAGCGTCATCACGGCGGAGATCCACGCTGTCACGCTGCCGTTCAGGCTGAGCACTTCCTCCAATATCGAGGCCTGGCCTGCGGTCAGCAATTCGATCGCCGGCAGCGAGACGAAGAGTTCGAGGCCGTTATCCGTGACGTCGACGTCGACGATCACCTCTCCGATTAGGACGTCGGTGACGCTGAGCTGCAGCACGTCACTGTCGACCACGGGGTCTGGGATAAACGCTCGCACGTCGATGTTTGACAGCAAGAACTGAATCAGCCCCGCGATGTCCTCAACGACGATGAGGCTCGCTTCGGGCGGCACGATCACGTCGCGGTCAGCGTCGAGGTAGCGTTGGTTGATCTGCACAAGCACGCTGTCGATCGCGCGTGCTTGAATGTTCCCGTCGTCATCTGTTTGAGCGGGCACGTAGCGGTTCGCCCAGAGTACATCGCGCCCCGTTGTGGCTTCCAAGCGGTTCAACGCGTCCGTTGCGACAACGTCGACATGATTCACGCCGAGCTTTGGGATCATCTCCGCCGCGAATAGACCATCGGCGCTAAGCTCGACGAGTTCGCCGTTGACAAACACCCGCAGCTCTCCGTTCGAGTCGTCGACTCGGCCTCGGATTTGAATGGCGGGGGTCTCCTCTGCGAGCAGCTCGGCGCCCGGCTCTGGGGCGAAGAGCGTGATCACGGGCGAGCCAGCGTCGACGATCACGCTCCGGCTGCCGCACACCTGCTCATCTGAGCCTGGGCGGCTGGCCACACAGCCTTCGAAGTTGATGCGCCCTTCTCGCAATAACGTCCACGTCGCGTCGTCATTTTCGCGCGCGCCGCTCTCGGGCGTGATTGTCCACACGACCTCGCCTGCCTCGACCTCGGCCTCGTCTGCCTCGCTGTCGTACACGGTCGCAAAGGGCGTGACGCCGGTGTTGGGTCGATAGACGGCGCGTTGTGGCCGGAATCCTACAGCGAGAAGCGCGTTGTCTCTTCCCGCATCGGGCGTGATGTCGGGCGAGGCGTCCACGACGTCCGGCTCAACCTCGACCGCGACGTCTTGGCCGGCGTCGAACTGGACGTCCGGCGACGGCGTGCCCACATCTTGGTCGCCGATCGCTCTGCCCTTCGAGCAGGCACCGAGGCAGGCGCAGACGACGATGAACACATACAAACGAGCGCTATCAAACAAGTCGTTCATCGTGTGCCAAAGTTCCCCTGAAGCACAAAGCGCTCTCGCTCGAGCTGCAGCACCGCGTTTGTAAGCCCTAGGTACCCGCCCACCGGCAGCCCAAACTCGCCGAGCGACGAGGGCAGCTCGAAGGCAGGCACAGGCAACGAGGGCAAGGCCCCTTCGAGCGCTGCGTCAAGCGCGCCCTCGACAACGCGGCGAAAGAATCCGTCGAGCACGGCGCTCGTCTCCGGCTCTAGCGAGACGCCGAGCGGGTCGAAGTAGAACTCGGTGAGCGTGATGTTTGAGAAGTCGATCTCTTCGTCCGATACAAGGTCCACATCCACCCGCGCCACGGCGCCGATACGCAAACGCAGCGGCTCGGCCAGCAGCCCCGGATACTCAAGAGCGATCTCCCAAGCGCCGATGTGCACGTCCATTGCGCCGTCGCTGCGGCCAACGGCGACAGGCGGTAGCGCCGCAAGTATGTCGACCGACACCCCTTCGATGGCGTCGCCGAGCAAGGCGTCGCCGAGCTCCACATCAAAGAACCCACCCTGCCAGAGCGCGTGCAACACCTGGTTGAGAAGCGCGAGCTGAACCGCCGCGCGCACGGTGCGGTTTGGATTCGAGGTGTCGAGAGGCACGAAGGCTTCGATGGCAACACCCAGTGTATCGGGCCGCGCGACATCCCCGGAGAAGCGGCTGCCGAGCCCAAAGGTGATGGCGTTCGTGCCGGTACGCACCTCGCTGAAGCGGGCCGCGAAGCCGACCTGCGCGGTGCCTGAGCCGTCGAGCCTGGGCACGTCGAATGATGCGCCGAGGGAGTCGATGTCGAGGCTCGAGACCAGCTCGTCGAGAATCTGCGCGAAGTTCTCGGTCACGAAGTCACTGAGTTCGTCCCGCACAATGTTGCGCACGGTGCCTTCGAAGATGTCGACGATGAGGTCGAGGATGAAGCCAGAGACGCCGCTGAAGCTTGTATTGATTCCGCCGACTTCAACGGTCTCCAGCGCTTCGAAGACAACGCGTGGGCGGCCGCCGGAGAGCGATAGCCCGAAGCGCATACGCAAACGGAGGCGGCTCAGCTGCACGTTGCCGTTGGTGCTAAAGGTGCCCCGCACGCGCAGACCCAGGTTCACGTTGCGGATCGTGGTGTCGACGCGAAAGCCGGACTGCGTGAGGGTGATCGAAATGTCGTTCGCGCCACCGATGGAAACGGAATTGTAGTTGAGGCCGAAGTTGACCGCGCAGAAGAGCCACGCGTCGACCACACACCTCTCTGGATAGAGAGGGTCGGCCGCTCGCAGGGCACCGTCGAGTTGGTTCACGAGGCCTTGGCTGTTCAGCACGGTGACGAGCAGGTCGGTGATGGAGTCGAGGCCGTCGTTGCGGTTTCCATCGTCAAACGCGGAGGCGGCGAGGGTCAGCGAGATGCTGTTGTTAATGAAGGCCTCGGTCGGCGCCCACTCGTCGCTCGCGAGGAAGGCGCAGACGCGTCGGTTGCCTTGCCCAAACGTGTCGAAGGCTTCGATAGTGACCACGTTCACGCCGAATCGTGCCACGACGTCTGCGCGGAACACGCCGTCGTCGAGCGTGGCGGGCACGCCGTTCACGGTCACGCTATCGACGCCGGCGACGTCGGCCACGAAGCCTTCGAAGACGACGACCTCGCCGGGCGCGGCGTCGACCATTTGCCCATCGAAGGGTGCATCGCATTGGATGTCTGGCCCGACCTCGTTGACGACCGCGACTTGCGACGCTTCGAGCACCACATCGCCCTCGGTGGGCGGGGCGACGCGCAAGCCGAGCTCGAACTCGCCTTCTCTGTCGAAGCGGTAGCGACCGGAGCCAAACGCCGGCACGAGGGGGAGCGACCAGAAGCTGACGGGGGCGTTTCGCACGAGGTTGCCGAAGCGGTCTTCGACTCGGTATCGCAGGGTCGCGACTTCGCCGATGCTGTACACGTCGCGGTCAGGCGAGAGGCTGAGCGTGAGGGAGGCTGGCAAGGCGGGTCGCACTTCCACGAGCGCCGGCACGAGCTCGCTCGCTCCGTCGACCGAGCAGGCGAGTGTGTACTGCCCGGAGCGCTCGATGGTGGTGGTGGTACCCTCGACCAGCACGCCCTCGCCGAAGGGCGTGACGAGCAGCTCAAGCGGTGCGTCTGGCACGCGGTTGCCGTAGATGTCGAAGGCTTCGCAGGTGGCGTTGATCGTTTGGCCTGCGCTGACGATGACCTCGTCGACCGAGGTGACGACGGTGAAGGGCACGCCGGGGATGATCTCGAGGTCTTCCGGGGTGTCGTCGATGAGGCTGAGGCCAGGGAGGCGGCACGCGATGGTGGCGTCTCCGACTTGCACGGCGACAAACTCGCCCACTGTGGCGCCACGCTCGAGCGAGGCGAGCGGCGTAATGCCGTAGGTGACGTTGGTGTCGGGCGGCAGCGGTACGAACGCGCCTTCGTCGTCCACGGGGTCGCAGGAGACGAAGACGGAGTCTCCGGCGCGCACGGCGGGGGTCGAGAGGCGGGTCTCGACAGCGACGATGATGGTGGGGAACTCGGGGCCGGTGTCCGCGTCTACGTCTGGCGCGATATCTGGTGTGATGTCGGGCGCGACGTCCGCGACGATGTCGGGCGCCACGTCTGCGGCGTCCTCGACTTCCTCGGTGTCGGCCATTGCGTCGCCTATCGCGTCGGCGCTGTCGGCCCCTGCGTCGAGTTCCGGCACGTCGACGGAGAGTCCCGTGTCAGCGTCTACGAGCGCCGGGTCGAGCTCTTCGTCGGCGACACCGCGGGCGCAGCCTGCGGCGAGCGCGACGAAGGCGACGAAGAGCGCTAGGGAGCGCGCGAATTGACGGAGCGTGCGATTCGGCATGCCGCTTGGGAACGAAGATATCGATAGCGTAGCAGGCCGACGCAGAGTGCAACAGGGCGCGTCCCGTGCGGAGCGCAGCTAACGCTGGTAAGTGCACTGCCTGCCACGATCGCCCCCGTTGCTAGCCCTCCCGCGGTCAGCGCATCTTACGCGTAGCGACTTCAAGCTGTTCGTACGCGTGCTGCTCCTCATGAACGAGGTGCGCATCGGCCGAGAGCCCGCTCTGCCTATCGCCCTGCAGCTCGCCCACGTCGCGCGCCGCCTGTTGAAGCACGGCGTCCATCGCCTCAAGCTCGAGCACCTCTTCCGTCGTGCGGGCCGCGTTGGCACGTTGAAGCACCGAGGCCAAAGGCACGCTGTCTTCGCGCGCTTCAAAGAGCTGCCGAAAGACACGCTTTCGCTGATTCGTCTCATGCTGTTCTTCGTTCGCACGACGAACGAAGAACCAACGCGCTAACGGGATCAGAAAGAAGAGCGAGAAGATGAGCGCAGGGATGCCGCCAAGCCACGTCGCGAGCATCGTGCCGCCGAACTCCGAGAGCACGGCGAACGACATGAACAGGTTCACGCCGGCAAGCGCTGCCACGAGCATATTGGTCGAGCCCTCGTTACCGTTCAGCTCATGCGGCGGCTCATACTCATCCCAGAAAAGCTGGATCGGCTCATCATACTCGCTGCTCGCCTTCTCCAGCAGAGCCGGAAACAACGCAACGAGCAGCCCGTGCTCCGTAATGACCGTCTCCCCCTCGAACTCTGCAACAAAGCGCGCGAAGAAGCGCTGCGCCTCCTCTCGTGACATGCCCGAAAGCGCTTGAATGTCTGCGACGGTCAGCACGCCCTTTCGCGTGCGAACAAACGCCGCGATCTCACGCGTCTGCGCCCCGGCGTTGATCTGCACCCGCTCAGGCCCGAGCACGAAGTCATACACGCTCGCGATAAACGACTTTTTGTCATCGCGCGCCTGCTTCGCCTTCAACCACGGCCGACTCGGTTGGTATCGACGGTGCCCGTAACCTCGGTTATCGACCGCGTGAAGCATCACCGCTGTATGTGTCGTCGCCTCGAAGATTGCTGCAAAAAGTCGCCCAATCGTGCGGAACACTCCGCCCATATCCGCGTCGTCAGAATCACCCATCGCCCGCAACATCACCGCGAGAATCAACACCGAAAAGGCGACCGTGTACGTGACCAGAACCGCCGCCAGCGAGAAGCGATACACGCGCTTGAAGCCTCGCCACAGCTTCGCTCCAAAGGCCTTCGCCCGCTCGCCCAAAGTCGGCTTCCCAATGTGCCGCAGTCGGCCGCCAAAGTTGTAGTCGATCGCGCCGTCGTCCCGCACATTGAGCGTACACTCATACCGACGCATCAGCGTGTAGAGTTCCGTGCGCACGAAGGGCAGGCCCACGCCGCTTCCTGCGGCAATGTCGGCTTCGCTCACGGGGCCGTTCGCCTTCCCTAAGAACGTCTCAATCGCGCGTGTGGTTGTGTGTTCGTCAGTGGGCACCGGCGCTCTCTCGCTAAGGGGTGTTCGCCGGTGGGGTATACGCAGAGTCCGAGCGCAGTATCCAGCGCGTTCGGTACGCCGCTCGGCTGGCGCTCGCGCTACTCGACAACAAGCCGGTCGTTTGCCGCGTCCCAGGCCACCGCATCAGAGGCCAACACCCGCGGCGTGTGGGCGAGCTGCTTCGGCGTGTACGCGGTCTCGGCGACGTTACGCAGCACCTCCTCGTCGCGGACTGTCTCGCCGGAGGCGCCGACGAAGCCGTTCACGAGCCCCGAAACGCGACGCACGTTCTGCTCCTTTGCCTGTTGCAGTCGGCCGGCATAGCCTCCGCCCCGACAGAGCGGGGAGTGTTTGGCCGCCAGCGCGTGGGGAAGCCGAGTGCGCGCCGAGGCCGGTACGCGGGTGCTGGCCATGGTGCCGCGTTCGAGCAGCCACGAGGGCACCCGCATCAGGCGCTTTCGCTCGATGCGGATCGGCAGCGGTACATGCACTCGCGCCGCGTTCTTGGCGCGCTGCACCAGTGCGGTCGCGCGCTCGCTGGAAACGGGCGCGACGCCGCGACGCACGAGCGAGGTCGACTTGGTCAAGGCGGGGAACGCGGCGCATCGCAGGGTCTATTCCCAGGCTGAGCAAGTGCGCCCGGGTGCGCCACCCGCGTTGCGGCCCCCTGCGTCTATGCAGCGCCGTGAATCGTGCGCAGGCTCGTGGCGAGCGATCGGGCCTCGATGAACGCCTCGAGCGACTTGCGACGCTCTGCCTCCAGGCTGATGAACTTGCAGCCGGCTGTGCGCGCGATGGGGTTGTACCAGCGCACGCGGCACGACGACTCGATCGTGCCAAAGGCCTCGAGCAGGAGCGTGACGGTGAAGGTCTGCCCCTGAAAAAAGCGCGCATCTGTGGCCGACGTGTCGACCAGCACACCACCGGCGCCAACGTCTTTGACGACCACAGAGTCAGTGCGGCCCTCGCACTCGACGGTGGCGTTGATGTTCTCGCAGTTGAGTCTGCGGGTTGTTCGTCGCTCCATGCCTTGCATCGTGTCTCCGAGAGGTCTTCGTACCTGTGGAAAATCGTCACGGAGCAGCGGATCCCTTAGGCTCTAGGGCAGCGGGCAGAGCGGCGCGCCGTCGGGCGAAATGCCGACCAGGGTGTATACCGCCGCGTTCTCTGGACCTCGCCGTGTGAGCAAGCGGGTGATCTCGCCATCATCAATGAGTGAAAACGCGTCGTCCGGGGTTGTCTCCGGCAGGATAGCGACGCGCTCAAACTCGTCTCCGTCACGCCGGTAGAGGGCCTGCGTGAAGGTGCCGTCCGGCGGCTCGGCCGGCTCGCTGATCACGAACCAGTGCGCCGTCTGACCACCGAGTGCGCGGAACGCTCCCTGTTGCGTTTGCAGCGAGAGCTGCGTCTCGGACACGCCTCCGTCCGGCCCAACGCGGAGCTCGAATACGGGGAAGGGGCACGAGGACTCGGTGCAGATGCCGCGAGGCGATACGACGTAGACCGAAGCGCCGCCGTCTGGCCAGGGCAGGAAAGGCGAGAGGTTCTGGTCAGGGCGGACGAAGGTGCCTTCGACCTCCGTGCCGGGGGAGAGCGTGATGCCAAAGGGCAAACACTTCACCTTTGTGGAGATGCGCTCGAGGTGGCACACGACCACGCCGTTTGGCGTCGCCCACAGGCGCAGGTTGTCGACTTGGCCGAGCTGCCCGACCTGCTCGTCGTCGTCTAGCGTCGGCTCGCCGCTCGAGAAGACGGACCGAATGTGAAAGCGGGAGCGCTCGGCGTTGTCTGGCGACGGCGTGACGTACGCCACATACGACGAGACGCCGTCTTGCGTCACCGCGACCTGCGATGCGCCTGGCGCGTCGATAATGAGGCGTGGCGCTTCGAGGCTTTCGCCTCGGCTTTCGCTGGCGAGCGACACGCTCTCGACGACAACGCCATCCGCGTTCGCAGACCAAACAAGAAGCGTGTCGGAGAGCGTCAGCCCGAACGACTCCTGCTCACCAACCACGCTGCCGAGGGGCGTCACCAGGAGCGCGGCGGAGAGTGGGTCACCGTCTGCCGAGAGCAAGACGGCTTGGCTTCCGGAGACAGGCGCGTCGACGTCGCTGACAGCGTAGGTGAGCCACGCGGCGCCAACCCAGCGCGACTCCGCCCTTCTGTATCCTCGACCGGGCGTCACGTCGGCGGGCATACGGGTGAAGTCGACGACCTGTCCGTCGCAGCAAGACTCGTCGACGCCGCCAGCGCAGTCGTTGTCGAAACCGTCGCAGAGAGTCTCTTCGCCGCGCTGATATGAGGCGCCGGAGACGTCGAGCGCGTATTCGCTGTAGTCTTCATCAGTACAGACGCGCGCTACCCCGGCGTCGCACTCTCGGACGATTCCCGCGCAGACACCCTCACCACGCAAGCACGGCGTGGCGACGTAGCTGTCGTCATCGAGGTCTGTCTCGCCGTCGCAGTCATTGTCGACACCGTCGCAGATCTCTTCGCCGCTGTTGCTTGGCGTGCACTCGTATTCGCAGCCGAGCTCGCCATCGAGGTCGACGAAGCCTGTGGCGCAATCGCTCTGGCAGACACCCCCGACGCACGCCGCGACATCATTCACGCCGGCGGCACACACCGCGCCACAAAACCCGCAGTGCTCAAGCGAGGTACGCACGTCTACACACTCGCCGTTGCATTCGGCGTTTGGAGGCAAGCACTCTGGCTCTCCGACATCAGGCACGCTGCCGTCGACGCCGTGCGCGTCGTCGTCATGCGAGTCACCCGTCACGTCTGTCGCATCGGCGTCGTCGCTCCCCGCGTCAGTGCCCGCATCGAGCGCCGTTGCGTCTCTCGCGGTGTCTCTCGCGGCGTCGCTCGCGGTGTCCAAATGCGCTCCGTCCTCCGCGACGACCACATCGCTGCTGCCGATATCGTCGAGGTCACTCGCTGAGCTCTCGGCCGTCCCGCAGGCGAGCGTTGCGGAGCAAAGCGCCGAAACGAGCGCCAGGTGAATTGGCCCGAATCTGGTCATACGCATCAGTCGTCTCCGAGGGGTTCACAGAGCACGTCACCGGTCTCGGTCACGGCAAACATCGCGATCCTCGTCGGCTGCCCATAGATGCCGTAGCGAAACACGGGGTACGCGATCCCGTCGCGATAGAGCACGGTCAGCAGCGTCACGGCGTCGACCGAGGTCATCGTCGCGATCGGAGTGAGTTCGCCCAGCCGCTCGCGAGAGAGCGTGATCTCGAACTCGCCAACGACAGCGTCAGAGAGAGCAGCCGTGAGCCACCACCGCTCCCCGTCGACCCCCTCGTATTGACCGCCAATCGTGTACTCACTGCTGCTGCCCACGTCGCTCACGATAGGCCCCCCCAAAGCGCCCAGGCGCACATCGAGCAGCTCGGCTTCACATCGACCGAACTCGCAGGTCAAGGGGACCCGCGCCGTCGAGACGCTCGCGGTGCCGTCTCCGTTGGCGATGGGCTGGCGCATGAGATCAACGACGGACCGTGAACCGGCGCTGCGCCGGTCGATTGAGGTGAGGTCGTGCTCGAAGGTCCAGCAGATCAGCTCCCCAACGGTGTCCCCGTCTTCCGGCGCGCAGATGGAGACGGTGTCGGCGTTGGCCCACGAGACGAGGTCCGTTCGCATCGGCAGAGGCGTGACATGCTCATAGAGTTCAGCGGCCGCGCCGGTCTCGTCGAAGCGCTGCACGACGAGCGTCAACTCGTCCGTACGCGGCTCCTCTCTCAAGGTAGCCACCCAGCGCTCGCCCCGGTGCTCAGCGACCGTGATGCCGCGCACCGCGCGGCCGTCTACCGCCGCATCGTCGATGTACGCGAAGCCGCTCGGGCCCTCCGCTCGATCGTCGGTGAACCCCTCGCGAATCCCAGCGATTGTCGCGGTCGTCCAACGGAGCTGCCCGTCGATTTGCTCGGCGGCCACGCCAAGCCCCCACGTGCGTTCGTCAGGCACTGTGCGGATACCGAGGACGGGACGCAGCACGCTGCCGCGCACCTCTGCCAAGCCAAACGTCGAGACAGGCCACGATTCGGCGTCCGAAAGTACGAGCGTCGTCAGGTCGCTCGCGCCGACAACTCGACCAAACATAAGAGGCACACCGGGCAGCACCGAGCCAGCAGTGCGCTGCGTGAGATCAAGCCCAATCGTGGGGCAGCAGCTCTCGTCGGCCTGGCCATCGCAGTTGTTGTCGACGCCATCACAGAGCAGCTCCGCGCCATCGACGTAGAGGTCTGGCGACGCGACGCGTGAGTAGTCTTCCGCGTCACACCCAGCGAGTTCGCCCGCGATACAGACAAAGCGTGCTCCCTCACAGACACCTGCTTGCTGCGGGCACGGCGCCGTAAGGAGGTCGCTGTCGGTGTCATCAACCAGACCATCGCAGTCATTGTCGATGCCGTCACAGCGTTCCTGCCTTGGGCTGGTCGGCGTGCATTCGTACTCGCAGCCCGCGAAACCATCGACGTCAACAAAGCCCTCGTTGCACATCTGTACGCAGAGGCCTTCGTCGCACACGACCGATTGCGACGCGCCTGCGCCACACACAATGTCACACCCACCACAGTGCTCGGCGTTCGACTCCACGTCGATGCATTCGTCACCGCATTGTGTTTGCCCGTCGCCACAGACGGCGCCACAGACCCCCACGAGGCACGCCTCGCCGGCAGCGCATGCGATACCACACGCCCCACAATGCGCAGGGTCGCGCACGACGTCTACGCACTCGAAGCCGCACAAGGTTCGATCATCGCGACATTGGCACGCGCCGGACTCGCAGGCCTGGTCGGGCAAACACACCTGCCCACAGTCGCCACAGTGCAGCACGCTCGTCTCGATCGACACGCACTGCCCACTGCAGTCAGTCTGCCCTTGTGAGCACGGGACTTCTTCGCTCGCGTCCGTCGCGCCATCAGCCGCGACGTCTGCCCCGCTGTTTGTTGATTGGCTCAAACCGCTCGGCGAGCACGCCGACATCGCGAGCACCAGAAGTGAGCAGAGCGGTGCCCACACTGGTGCGCACACGGCTGCCCACGGCGATGTGCCCCAGCGAGATGAGACCCAGCGAGATGAGACCCAGCGAGATGAGACCCACTCGCTCAATCGCGGCCTTCGTCACACAGCGGCGTGCCTTCGAGCGACAGCGGCACCACAACCATCGCGGGGTTGTCGAGCGCGGCGTTCGGCACGGGCATCACCGCGTAGGGGAAGCCATCGCGCACGAGCACGCCGACCACGCGGTCGTCGTCAGCGCCCTCGAAGCGGGCGACGCGTGTGACCTCGTCGGCTGTCACGCGGTAGAGCGCGAGCACAGTGCCGCTTGCCGCTTCGTCGTCGGCTTGTTTGGCAAACACCCAGTGTTCGTTCAGGCCGGCGTAGACGTCCATCACTCCGTCGAGCGCGGTGATGCCGAGGGTTCGTGGAGCGGCGGTGCCGTCGGGTTCGATGACGAGCTCGACGATGTCGGTAGCGCATGGGGAGCCGCACTCCGCGGGAGGTAAGACTCCGTAGATGGATGCGCTGCCATCCGGGCGGGAGGCGAAGGGGCGGATTTGGTCATGGGACGGCAGGTCAGCGAACGCGAAGTCGGTGATGAGCTCGAGGTCGGTGTCGAGCGCGTAGCAGTGGATAGACTCTTGGGCTTCGATGAGGCGGGTTGCGCAGACGAAGAAGCGGTCGGAGGTGCCCCAGGCGGCAAGGCCGTCGGACGCAGGGGTGATATCAAAGTCCCAGAATCTCGCATCGCTGTTTCCCGCATCATCTAGCCAAACCGCGCGAAGTCGGTCGCCGGACTCGCGTTGGTTCAAACCGACCAAGAAGCGTTCGTCAGACACGAAAGCCGCCGCAACCCCGCCGAACGGGGTACCTCTCAGAAAAGCTGAGACGACTGTCGTGAAATCGGTTGCTTCACTTCCCGAACGACTAGTTGCTCCCGATTGCACGCCAGAAGTCGTAGACGTCCACCACTTCAAATCGTTATCCACTACTTCTGCGATGACTGAACTTCCATAGTTTACAGCTAGTGGCGGTACTTCCAGAATGGCAGCTGTGTCATCATCCAAACCCAGCACACCAAAATCCAACTCCGGATACGACGCCGCAAAGCGGCTCCCCGTATACACAGTCACCGAGTCGTTCCCATCAAACAGGTTGTACGTTTGGAACACGGTGACATCGATCGCCTCGCTATCGTCGACCGGTTCCAACACGACCAAGTCCGACACGCAGCAGCCTTCGTCGACTTCGCCATCGCAGTCGTTGTCGTCACCATCACAGCTCACCTCTTCACCCGCGGCGTATGCGGCCGCGTGATCGGCGTAATCGGCGTCGCTGCATTCGACGGACGTTCCGCCTGCGCAGGTAGCGATCGCGCCTTCACAAACGCCGCGCTGGCGGGTGCAGAGTGGCACATCCATGCTAGGGTCGGCTGCGTCGGTGAGCCCGTCGCAGTCGTTGTCTTGGCCGTCGCAGACCTCGTCGGCGGGCACGGCGATGGGGCATGCGTATTCGCAGCCGGGGCTGCCGTCGAGATCGTAAAACCCCTCAACGCAGCCGACCAAACAAACCGACGCTTCGCAGCTGGCTTCTTCGTTCGCGTCGCCCGAGCACACTTGGTCGCAGCGGCCGCAGTGGTTGTCGTCGGATTGGACGTCAACACAGTCGCCGT
>JBLFZA010000060.1:0-17861 GCA_047610025.1 Bradymonadia bacterium
GCGGAGCGTCGCGCGACAACGGTACTGAGTTACGACCAAGCGAAGGCGAATCGACTACAGCTTGAGTGGAAGGGCTACACGCCGCCCGCGCCATCGTTCACGGGGGTGCAAGAGCTCACGCCGACGCTCGCTGAGCTGGTACCGTACATTGATTGGACCCCGTTCTTTACGACGTGGGAGCTGCGTTCGGTGTACCCGAAAGTGCTGGACCACCCGAAGTACGGCGAAGCGGCGCGCGAGCTCTTTGCGAACGCGAAGACGATGTTGGCGCAGATGATCGATGAGTCGTGGATCACGCCGCGCGGCGTGCTGGGGTTCTTCCCGGCGAGCCAGCGCGAGGACGACATCGTGCTGTGGGAGTCGGAGCGTGGGGGGGCGGAGCGCGCGACGATTCACACGCTGCGCCAGCAGAAGCAAAAGGCGGGAGAGGAGCAGAAGAACATCGCGCTCGCTGACTTTGTCGCGCCCGAGCACGTCGCGGATGATTGGGTCGCGGCGTTTGCGGTGACGACGGGTCACGGCGTGCGCGAGCGCGCGGCTGAATTCGAGGCGGACCACGATGACTACCAGTCGATTTTGTTGAAGTCGTTGGCGGACAGATTCGCGGAGGCGTTCGCGGAGTATGCGCATGAGCAGGCGCGTATCGCGTGGGGCTTTGGTGCCGATGAGGGGCTGAGCCACGGCGAGCTCATGAAAGAGAACTACCGCGGTATTCGTCCTGCACCCGGCTACCCTGCGTGCCCTGACCACACGGAGAAGCGCACGCTCTTCTCGCTGCTCGGCTGTGAGGAGCGCCTAGATCTGACGTTGACGGAGAGCCTGGCGATGTTCCCCGCGTCGGCGGTATGCGGCACGATCTTCTCTCATCCGAAGTCGCGGTACTTCACGGTGGCGCCGATCGGCGCGGACCAGGTGGAGTCGATCGCTCGTCGGAAGGGAGAGTCTGTGACGCGGATGGAGAAGTGGCTGACTCCGGTGCTTTCGTACGATCCCTAAAAAGAATACCGACACGCAATTGTCACGCAACGGGAAAGGGGTTGCGGCTTCAACTGTCTGAAAATATGGGGGAATGATGACATCGGTTCAGATTTGCATTCAGTGTAAGAATCTGTAGCTAGGGTATTCCCAAGTAGGTGTACGCCCGCTAGCGTGAAAGTGTAGGGCAGTATACCAACCTCCAGGGCATCCTAGATGATGTTTGCCAGCCGGCACGGCGCGCACTCTTGCGTGGCCGTCCTCCTATGCGCTCAGTTCGCGTGCGGCGCAGCCGATGACGACTCAGGTGAGACGGGCGCGGACGTATTCCAGCGCGATGCGTCCCTTGCTCCTGACGTCGGAGCGACCGACGAACGAGATACTGACGCGCAACTCGCCACGGATACTTCCGACATCACAGCTGATGCTCGGGCGGACGTTCGCCCAGACGTTGTCTCGGATGCTGCGCTTGATGCGACGGATGCCGTCACCACCGACGTCACTGACGTCTCCAATGACCTCTCTCAAGACGGTGGGAACGCCGACGGGATTTCCTCGGGTGACGTGCCGGAAGATGTTGAGCATGTCTCAGCCCCCTCCTTTGTTCGTGTAGCAGCAGGGGCGCTGGCCGAGCACCAGGTGGCGACCGAGAACGTGACCGTTCGAGGGTTTGGGTATGGGTATGGCATCGCCCCGGCTGATCCGGATGGTGATGGAGACCTCGACCTCTTCGTCGGCACCTTGCCGCTTAGCGCGATACCGGCGTGCATCTACGAGAACGTCTCGACCCCCGGCAACATCGAGTTTGTCCGGCGTGAGCGTTGGTGCGCTCCCCTAGAGTGGGAGCTACAGTCCGCAGTTGGTTTGGACGCAGATTTTGACGGCGAGCACGAACTGGTCGCCGTCTCAGAGACGGCCGCCTACCTCTTCCGCGAGCGAGTTGGCTGGACGGAGCGAGGCATGATCGACGAGTTCGAGCGTTGTGACGGAGGCCCGATCGCCGCCATCGATGTGGACTGGGACGGCGACCTGGAGGTCGTCGTGGGATGCCTTCCCGACATTCGCGCGCGCAGTGGAATTCGCCAGGGCACCGGCTTCACCTTGGAAATCAACACCGAGCGATGGGTCCTTGAGCAGGCCGACCACGACATCTTCCCTCTCCAAGAGAACACGATTGGTTTGGGAGTCGCCGATGCCAATCTGGACGGCTTGCCGGACCTCATTAGCGTCGTCGACACCTTCGGATCTCCGCGGAGCTTCAGTCCTGAAGTGGAGCCGAGCGCGCTGCTCCGCAGGTGCGGTCCAGACCGAGGCTGCGGTAGTGAACGCGTACGCTTTGGGGACCGAGCCCTCGCGTGGGGCTCCCATATGGGCCTCGAGGTGGTCACGATGCCGGACGGTCGCGACGCGTATTGGCTCGCGGACCGCGATGAGCCACGCCCGGTCCACTACGGTGACGAATTCTTCACGCCGTCGCCACTAACGCTGCCCTCCGAGCCTTTCGGAGACAGCGAAGGGTACTTCGACATCTGGGGCATTGTTGCGGGCGCGTGGAACTCAGATTCAATTCCGGACTTCTTCCTCGCCACCGGCCGAGCGGCGCCGCAGCAGGACGGCGTAGCGGTATCTAGTCACGACAGCATTCTCACAAGCGCGCTCGACGACCGCGGAATGCGCGCTCAGCTCGATGCGCCCGCAAGCGAGCAGTTTGAAGACCCCAACGCGCACCGAGATCCGATTCATGGAAGTCCGCGCTCGAGTCGCGCAGCGATCCAGCAGGATATCGACCAGGACGGTCGCGCGGAGATCATCGTGGCCGCGTCAAACGGCGCGCCCTTCGTCTACGTCGCTGAAGAGGGCGCCGAGGTGTGTATGGTCCGCCCCCACGCACAGACAGCGGCAACATGGGGAGCGAGTTTCCGCATTCTGGGCGCAAGCGGTGTCTGGGCAACCGGCCCAGCTCACGGCGAGGTGCTTTCGAACGATGGCCCCTGGCTCATCACGGCAGAACGAGAAGGCACCTTACGCTTCCCATCCGGAGCAGCCGTACCGTACCGCTGTGGCCCTAACACCGTCATCGATGTTGTGGAGCCCAGTTGGCTCACCCACGTACTCGTCGGGGGTGCCCTCAGCGTGACCGTCGACGAACGCGTCTGGTGGAACGGTGAGCCAACGAAGGTCGAGGCCTGGGTCGACTCAACGGACACCGCCGAGCTCATCGAGCTCGAAGGTGCCGGCGGACTCTGGAAGAGCCGAGCGCTCGCACTCGAAGGGCCGACACGCGTGCTGCTGCGAATCGACGGGCAATGGGTCGCCCGATGGTTCGAACTCCAATGACCGCGGGCGCGCGACTCTGGCCTGCGCAACCCGGTCGTTTCCCAGCCGATTGGCCCCCGTGGGAAAGGTGGCTGGGTGGCTCGACGAAGAAGACGCGCGCTGTGCCAACGTCGCTCGGTGATTCGACGCCCGCTCGATGTCACGTCTCGCCTCTCTTCATCGGCTCTGTTGGCGGCGGTGCGGTCTCGAAACCCGAGAGAGTATGAACGTGAAAAGACTGAATCTAGTCCTCTACGCATGGATCGCAGCGCTTGGCGCGTCTGGGTGTACCGTCGACGCCGATGTCAAGGGACCCACAGCGTCGGACGTCGCTGAACATGTCGACGATGATGTCGCTGAAGCTGGCACAGCTGACGCGGAGGGCGAGGACGTCACAGTGGCCGACGTTGGCGATGCCGTGGCCGACGTTGGCGATGCCGTGACCGACGTTGGCGATACCGTGGCCGACGTTGGCGATGCCGTGGCCGACGTTGGCGATGCCGTGGCCGACGTTGGCGATACTGTGGTCGACGTTGGCGATACTGTGGTCGACGTTGGCGATGCCGTGGCCGACGTTGGCGATGCCGTGGCCGACGTTGGCGATGCAGTCGATGTAGCGGACCTGGCGAACGTTACCGATGCGAGCGACACCGAGGTCCAAGACGCGCCAACAGACACCGAATTTGTCGAAGCTCCGCCCGCTTTATCTTTCACGCGCCATCCGGTGCCGGTCTTTGATGCGCATGATGTGGCAACGGAAGGCGTGCCGTGGAACGGCTTCGCCTACGGATACGGTGTCGCGCCGCTCGACGCCGATGGCGATGGCGACCTCGACATGTTCGTCGGCTCTGTGCCCGGAAGCACGGTGTCGGCCTGTATCTACGAGAACGTCTCCGTGCCAGGAGACATCGTGTTCTCGCGCCGAGACGCGTGGTGCGCTCCGTCAGAGCTGAGCATCATCGTCGCGACGGGGCTCGACGTCGATCTTGATGGCGTGCATGAGCTCGTCGCGGCGTCCGAGTCGCAGGTGTACCGGTTTCGGGCGTCGGAGGGCTGGCTTCTAGACTCTCCCGCCACGCTCGAAACGAGCTGCATCGCTGGACCCTTAGCGGCCGTCGACGAAGACTGGAACGGCACCCCGGAGGTCGTCGTGTCCTGCATGCCGGACAACCGCAGGCCCGGCGGGGTCAGCGGTGGGCCATCGCGCACGTTCTCGATCGACGTCACAACGCTCGCGTTGACCCGCATCTGGCGTCCAATCTTCAACTTAAACGAGAATGTGCTCGGGCTGGGCATCGTAGACGTGAACAACGACGGGCTGCTGGACCTCACGAGCATTGTGGACACCTTCGGCAGCCCCGTGGCGTTCAATCCTGATGTTACACCTAGCGGTGTTTTGCAGCGCTGCCCCCCAACCGACGAGTGCAACGCGACACGAATCCCCATCGGCATTGGCCCGCTCGCGTGGGGCTCCCACATGGGCTTCGAGGTGCTGACAGACCTCGAAGGCCGGGACATCTACTGGCTGGCCGATCGCGACGAGCCACGGCCAGTGTACTACGCAGACGGTCAGTTCGTCAGCGCGCCCGTTGAATGCTCTCACATGCCCTTTGGGGGCGAGGATGGCTGGTTGAACTCGTGGGGGCTGGTCGCGAGTGACTGGAACGGCGATGGTTATCCCGACCTCTTTGTCAGCTCCGGCCGCGCTTCGCCAAGCATCGTCGAGCACGAAACCCATGATGACGGCGTGCTGCTGGGCGAGCCGTCGGACTCGGTGCTCGGCTGGCGGCTGTCGCACAACGTTGAGCTGTCGGCGGGGCTTGAGTCGCACGACGACTACATTGATCCGACTCACTCGACGACCCGCGCGAGCCGTACGGCGCTCCAGATAGATTTCGATTTCGACGGTCGCCCGGAGGTGTTCGTCGCCGCGGCTAACGGCCCGCCTTTTGTCTATCAGGTGGAGGGATCGACGCCGCGCTGCACCCTGCGGGTTCAGCCAAACTCGGTGAACAGCTGGGGTGCCGGATACCGTGTCCGACGTCCCAATGGGGTCTGGGAGGCCGGGCCTAGTCACGGGGAGGTCTTGTCAACCGACGCGCCTTGGCTGATCACCGAACACCTCCAAGGCCGCGTTCGCTTCCCTTCAGGAGCGGAGGCCGACTACGACTGCGGTGACGCGTTCGTTGTCGATGTTCGCGAGCCAGATTGGCTCTCGGCAGACGTTAGCGCCTCGCGGCTCACGGTCAGAATCGCCGCCGAGCATTGGCTCGCAGGCGTCCCAGAGGTCGTGGACGCGTGGGTCGCGGGTGAAGAGATGGGTCAGCTCCTCTCGCTCACGAGCGACGCCGGGGTCTGGTCCGTTGAGCTCCCAGCAGGGGCCACGACCGCGCTCCTTCGCATCGATGGTCGATGGCTAGCACGAGACGTCCCGCTCTGAGCGTCGCGTCTCGTGGTGACTCATGCGGTGCGGCTACTCGTCCGCAACCCAACTCAGCGTCTCGACATCCCAACGCTCCCACGCGCCCTCAACGTCGCGGTAGAGCACCGCAGCGCCATCGCGCACCTGGAACGTCGACGTCTCGAACGCGGTCGCGACGTCAGCATCCGGGATGGGCTCATCTGCGAATGACTTGTTGATCGAGTAGAACGTCGTCGTCAGGTCATCGCTGGTGACGGCGACCATCGCGAAGCCGTGGCGGTCCAAATCCGCGTGCACGAGGTGGGGATTCGTCGCCTTCTCGGTGTCGAGCAGCAGGTCCTTTACCAGAAGCGCGAGTGCAGCGGCACCGACCTCTCGTAGTGTCGGGTCGCTGTTCGCCTGGTTGATGAGCAGGGTTTGGTAAGGCGCCGAGGAGATCGCGCCGGTGACGAACTCGACGATGCGCGCGTCGGCGCGTCCGCGAGAGCCCGGCACACCGGCGAAGAACGCGTGAATGTCGCCCGTGATCGCGACCACGTTACCGACGTCCGCCAGCGCCTCGATGAGCTCGTCGCGCTTGTTCGGGCTGCCGTCCCAGTCCTCGGCCGACAGCAAGAACTGCTGCGCGAACGCCGGGGGCAGCGCGCCGAAGTCCGTCAGGTCGACAGCGCGCTGGACAAGGCAGAACTCGTTGCCCCACACCTTCCACGTCGCATCACTCTGCTGCATTGTCTCTAGGAACCACGTCTCCTGTTCTGCGCCCATCATGTCTTCTGAGGCGCCTGCCGACTCCTCGAATCGCGCGTCGGCGAGCGCTTGGTAGGGCGCCTGAATGGTGAGGTAGCGCGAGCCAATCTGGCTGTAACGCCCCGATTTACCGAGCGTAACGTAGGCGAGTCCGCGCGGGAGGTCGGGGTCGTCGATCAGCATCGCGTCTTCGGACTGCGCGAGGAGCAGCGCGTTCACGTAGTCGACCGTGAGGTCCGAGTTCGCGAGCGCAGCGTCGTCTCCGTCGCTCGCCAAGGCGTCGGTGACGAGCGCGAGGAACGCGCCGCCGTCGTACGTGGTCGGGTTGAGGTAGGGCTGCGCCCACTCCGGCACGTCGCCGAAGCGCTCGACTAGGGCGGCTTCGCGCAGAACGACCGATGCGGGGAAGCCGTCCTCGGGCACCACATGGTCGGGTCGGTACTGGCGCAGATCCGTCAGGACGAGGTGGAGGTTCGCCCCCCATCGCACGTCTCGGTAGATGTCGAGATCGCCGGGCCATGCCGCGTCGGGGTCGTACTCGAAGGCGTCACCTGCGCGCAGGCGCGCCGGCATGTACTCCCACCACGCCTGGTTCGCGTTCTTTCGGCGCTGCACGTCGCGCTCGTCCTCTCGGCCATCCGTTGCCGTCGCGTTGGCGCCATAGGCGTCATCGGCGAACTCATGGTCATCCCAAATGACGACCATCGGGTAGCGCTCGTGCACGCGCTGCAGGAGCGCGTCGCCGCGATACGTCTGGTAGAGCTCGCGATAGTTCGAGAGCGAGCGCGCGGCGTAATACGGGCTGTCTGCGGCGCCGAGCGTAATGGCGCCGTCGATGTCGGTGAGGGTGACGGAGCGCTCTGGCGTCGACTGTTGGAAGACGGGGTCAGCGCTGGTCTCGTAGATGTAGTCGCCGAGGTGCACGACGAAATCGGGGTCTTCTGCGATGAGGCGCTCATACGGGTTGTAGTAGCGGCCGTTGAAGTCTTGGCAGGAGACGAACGCGAAGCGGGCGGGCACGTCCGCGTCAGCAGCGGGGGCCGTTCTCGTTCGCGCGATGCGACTCGAGGCGCGTTCGCCGTCGAGGGCCTCCTGCACGACGAAGCGGTAGTAGTAGGTGGCCCCGGGCAGCAGTCCGGTCACCAGCGCCTTTACGCAGTGGTCGAAGCGTGACTCCGCGAGCAGCTCTCGACTCAAACCGCCGTCGAGCATGACGCGCTCGGTAAAGGCCTCGTCCGTCGCGATCTCCAGCGAGATTGGCAGGTCCCCGTCGTGGGGCGCTCGGGCCCAGAGCACGACGCTGTCGGCCGCTGGGTCGCCGGAGGCGACACCCTGTGGGAACCGGGCCGTGTCGATGACGATCGGCGCGTCGCTGACGTCGAGTGGAGCGTCACCGACGGCATCACTAGCGGTATCACCGCCGGCATCCGTGCTGCTCGCGTCGATGTCAGCTCCGCCGTCCGTACCCGCGTCGGTTGTGGGGTTCTCCGGGTCATCGCCGCACGCGGCGGCTGCGCTGGAGGCGCCGGCGACGACGAGGGTGGCCTTGAGAAACTCGCGGCGCGATGGGCGCTTATGATGGGACTGTTCTGACATGAGGGCCACCGTGGTGTTGCGAGGCGTTGTGGAAGGGTTGGCGCCCCTTTGCAGAGAGGGCGTACTCGGGTAGGGTCGGCCCTTACACTTGCACGATTCCCCTTAGTTTTAGGTGTAGACCGCGATGGCGTTGGGCTCAAGTGACATAGCTTGCACAATTTGCGTCTCTCCGGTGACAAGATTTGTCACCGGGTGGTGCGTTGTGGGCCTGGGTCGTCGGTTGTGGGTTGGGGTAGGTGATGTGATTGGGCTGCGCTCTGGCGGTCTGATCGCGCAGCTTGGGAGGCTTAGGGCGTTGATTGGGTGGAATCTTCCCTTGAGATACGTCGATCTTATCAAGTGGCATGTTTCCCGCATGCAAGTGTAGTTGGTTCTTTCTCTGATCCTATTTGTGCGCGCCCGGTTGCCTCACGCTTTCACCGGTCCGCTCGTCCCTCAAACGGAGATTCGTCGTGGGTAAAGCACGCTATCGAATTCTTGGCCTTGCGGCGGTCCTCGCGACCGCTACCGCGTGTTCAGACACGTCGGAAGAGGTCGTCACACTGCCCGACGGGGCATCCCTTCAGAACGACGTTGTCGATCTACAAACGCGCGCATCCGCCGCGACTGTAGAGCTCGAGTACGTCGCCTCTTACGACCCCACCACCGGTATCTTTGATATCGCCGTGGTGAACACCTCGATCGAGACGCCGATGCTCTCGATGCTGAACGGAGAAGTTCTCCGCGACGCCGAGCAGGGTCTGTTCTGCCCCATCCGGGCCACACCCGGCGGTGCAAGCGGCACCTTCGGAATCAGCACATCGAACATTGGCGAGGACCCGGGCGCCTGCGGCTTTGTGGCAGGGTTCCCGTACTCGACACTCGGCGTGTTCTGCGCGGACATCACACTCGTCAACAACTTCGGTGTTGGCGTAGATGAAGTCTATGCAGAGATCACCGAGATGACGCCCTCCGTTGGTCACAACGGATATGCATTCCCTGATGGTAACGGCGTCAACCCGGCCAGCATCACGGCAGGCAACGGCGCTCCGTCAAACGCTCTCGGCCTTTGGGGCTACGGCGACATCGCGGATGCCGGGACGTCCACCTCACAGTGGGTGTTTGAGTACACGCCTGAGCCCTTCACATTCAGCGGCCGCGTCGTCGGTGCTGTCCCAGAAATCTGCGGCAACGGCTTCGACGACAACTGCGACGGTATCGTCGACAGCGACGAAGGCAACGGCGCAAACTGTGGCGTAGAGGCGGTGGATAGCTGCCTCGACGGCACCGACTGCGTGTCCTTCAACTGCGACACGGGCGTCTGCGCTTCTCCGCTTCCAGAAGACTGCTTGGCTGCAGGCGACGAAGACGGCAACGGCCTCGAAGGCTGTGCTGACGCGGCCTGTGCTGGACTCGTGGACGACCTCGGCGCTACGTGCCCGAGCTGTGGTGTCACCATCACCGACTTCGGCGCCTACACGGCGAACGTTATCGGCGCTGGAGACAACACCTCAATACGCGCCGGTGCAAATACCGAGGACGTCGCGTGGTTCTTCACACCGGCACTAACCGGCGACTACGTCATCGACACGTGCGGCACCCCGTTCGACACCACGCTTGGTGTCTACGACGGTGACTGTGCAGCGCAGGCGACCGAGCTGGCGTTCAACGATGACTCGTTCGCAGCATGTGGAAGCAGCGCATCGGCGGTCACGATCTCGCTGACCGCGGGAACGGAGTACATGATCGCCGCAGAGCCCTACAGCTCTGGTACGGCTATTGGCGCTGGCGATGTCTCGCTCAACATTGGCTACGACGGACCGGAGACGGACTTCGGCGTTGGCGCATGTGTAGATGGCATCGACAACAACTTCGATGGCGCCCTCGATTGCGACGAAGAAGCATGCTTCGGCGTTGACGGATGCGCATTCCCGCTCGGAACCTGCCAGTCGCCCGCGTCTGCAGTGAACGGCGCGAACGCGGTCACTCCGGAAGACGTCAACAGCTTCCACTCGACGCTTATCGGCGGCAACTGCAGTGGATTCAGCTCCATTGGAGCTGGTGACGAGTTCGTCTTCTCGTACACCGCGACGAACGACGGCACGATCACGATCGACACGATCGGTTCGACCTGGGACACCGTCCTCTACGCTCGCCACGCGGCGGGTCTATCGGACCAAGCGACCTGCGAAGACCAGGCACTTGAGATCGAATGCAACGATGATGGCGCGGGCTTCCCGCTCTCCATCTTCGACCTCGACGTCGTGAACGGAGAAACTTACTTCCTCTTCATCGACGCCTACGGCGCGATCGATCCGAGCGATGTGGGTGTCATCAACATCAACGCCAACGAGGCCTACCTCAACGCGTGCGCTGATGGCCTTGATAACGACGGCGACGGCAACGCAGATTGTGCAGACATTGCCTGCTCAAGCCTGCCGGTCTGCGCGACGGCGACCCTGCCCTACGCCGAAAACTTCAACACCGACAACGGTGGTTGGAGCACGGACGAGCAAGGTTCTAACGATGTCCCTTGGGAACATGGCGATCCGACGCTCTCCGGAGCATTTGATGGTGACGCCTGGGCAACCGGCCTTGCCGTAAACTACAACAACAGCTCGCTCGGATTCCTCCGCTCGCCCACGTTTGACGTGTCGGGTGTGTCGAACGACACGCTGATTGTGACCTTCCAGATCGACTACGACGCCGAAGCCGGTTGGGACGGAGCTCAGCTCGTCGCAAACATCGACGGAACCGACGTGGTCGTCGTTGATGGTCTCAGCAACTGGTACAACGACGCACTGGGTGCTGCTCCCGTTTGGTCGGGCGACAGCGCTGGGTACTTGCTCGCTGAAGCAGAGATCGTGTTGCCCCCGGGCGCTGCGACACTCTACTTGAACTTCCTGTTTGTCGCCGACGGTAGCGGAGACGATGTCGGTGTTGTGATTGACGATGTGACTCTCGATGAGAAGCTCGTCGAAGACTGCACCAACGGCATTGACGATAACGCTGACGGAGCGATCGATTGCGCGGAGAGCTTCTGCCTCACGAACGAGCCGACATGCACGGAGACCGGCGCTGAGTGCGCTGGCGGCGTCGATGATGACCTTGATGGCGCCATCGATTGCCTCGACTCGGACTGCACGTTGGATCCGCTCTGTGTGGAGACCCTGCCTTACTTCGAAGATTTCGAAGCGGCATCGACTTGGCAGGTCTTCTTCGGCACCAATTGGGTCGAAGGAGCACCGGCCGGCGCAACGATTAACGCAGCATTCAGCGGCGCGAACTCGGTGCACTTCACCAGCTACTCAGCCAACGATATCGCGACGATTCAGTCGCCGATCATCGACACGTCTTCGTTGACGGTTGACGCAGCCATCACGTGGAATTGGTGGTCGAACCTTGAAGGCGCGACTACCGCGTGGGACATCGTTCAGCTGCAGTACTCCATCGACGGCGCGGCGTTCGCTCCGATCGTTGATGGTCTCGCGAACTGGAACCCGAGCGCGACCGGCGGCATCGTCGGATTCGGTAACCCACGCGTGGGCTACGAGTTCTCGGCGGCAACCCTGACGGGTACCGTTGGTTCGTCGACGCTTCAGATTCAGGCTGTGTTCAACGCTGATGGTAGCGGCCAGGTGGAAGGCTTCTCCTTCGACGACGTGACCGTTCTCGAGCCCCTCGCAGAAGTCTGCAACGACGGAACCGATGAGGACTTTGATGGTGCTATCGACTGTGCTGACAGCGATTGCTGGACGGCAGGCGGCTTGTGCGCGGAAGTGTGTGACGGCGCTGGAAACGATGAAGACGGCGATACTGACGTGGACTGCGCTGATGCAGACTGCGCAGCTGACCCGCTCTGCATCGTCGCAACGACACCCTACTTCGAAGACTTCGAGACCAACTCCGGTGGGTACGCTGGAACAGAAGATTGGGAGTACGGTACACCGGCAGGCGCTGTCTTCACGACAGCCAACAGCGGAGCGAACGCTTGGGGAACAACTCACGCAGGCCAGGCTGGCAGTCTTGACGCCATCCTGACCTCGCCGCAGTTTGACTTCACAGCGAACGCTGGGAACGACCTGTACCTCGAGTTCTTCTACCAGTTCGACACCGCTGGATTCACGACGGAAGTCCGCGTGGACAGCTCGATCGATGGCGGAACAACATGGAGCAACATCGACACTGGCCTCACAGATTGGGGTAACAGCACGGCAACCTTTGGTGGTGACTGTGGTGATGATGGCGGCGACACCGGCACTCGTTGCTGGGAAGACAACAGCGTCATCGGCTGGACACTGGCACGTGCTGACATCAGCGCGCTCGCTGGCGAAGCAGATGCTCGCTTCCGCGTGTACTACGACGGGTCAAACAACGGCGCTGGCCGTGAAGGCTTCGTGATCGACGACATCACCATTGGTGAGACACCGATCGAGGCCGGAAGCTGTGGCGACGGGACGGACAACGACTTCGACGGAGCACTTGATTGCATCGACACCGACTGCAACGGCGACCCGATCTGCGTTGAAATCTGCTACGGCGGAAACGACGAAGACGCGGATGCTTTGACAGACTGTGCTGACACCGTGGACTGCCCGTCGACGGACAGCTCCTGCCTCACAACGATCGACGCGTTCCCCTACACGGCGGACTTCGCGCTCGGTACGGAAGGTTGGACATCGAACGGTCAGTGGGAGTTCGGTACGGAGGCTGGGGGCGACCTCGCGTCAGTGGTTGCACTCGGCCAAGGCTGGGTGACAAACATCGGCGGTGAGTACACCGTCAACTCCGACTCGTTCGACTCAAGCCTCACCTCGGCGAACTTCGACTTCTCGGGAGAAGTTGCGGATGCGGTGGCGACGTTCTCGTACGTCTACGCGACAGAGAACTGCTGCGATGATGTGCTCATCGAGTACTCGATCGATAGCGGTGCCACGTACGCGAACCTTGCGACACTCGGAGGCGACGGATTCGGAGCTCTGCAGGTCTCGACCTTCACGCTCACGGGCTCGGCGGCAGTTGCTGACGTTACCTTCCGCATCTTCGTGGACAGCGACGGCAGCGTTCAGGACCAGGGCTTCGCGCTTCAGGGCTTGACCGTTGGCGTTCCGGTTCCGGAGACTGCTGCACTTGAGTGTGGCGACGCACTAGACAACGACTTCGACACCCTCGTCGATTGCTTGGATGATGACTGCTGGTTCGCTGGCACGACATGCACCGAGGTCTGCGATGCAGGCGGATTCGATGAAGATGGCGATGCAGCAATCGATTGCGCGGATACGGACTGCCACGGTGTGGCGTTCGGTTGCGCAGAAGACTGCAGCACAGCACTCGACGAAGATGGCAACACCTTCGCTGGCTGTGCTGATACCGCGAACTGCGCGTTCGACCCGGCATGCTTCAGCGCTGGTTTCCCCTACACGCAGGACTTCGAGTCCGGCGCTGCTGGGTGGGTTGGAACAGAAGACTTCGAGCTCGGCACGCCTGCTGGCACGCTCTTCAACACGGCGAACAGTGGCACGAACGCTTGGGTCACCACCCTCGCTGGAAACCACAACTCGGTGGATTCGCTCCTGAACTCGCCGCGCTTCGACTTCTCGGGGGTCACCGCTCTCAATAAGCCGATGCTCGTCATCAACTACCAGTTCGACTCGGCCAACTTTAACGCGGAAGCGCGTTTCGACACGTCGATCGATGGTGGCGTGACGTGGCAGGTGCTCAACGCTGGCCTTGTCGGCTGGGGTAACAGCATCGCAACGTTTAGTGGTGATTGTGGTGATGGTACGACCAACGGCGACCTCTGCTGGGAAGATGGCGACGTTATCGGATGGACGGAGGCTAGCGCTGACCTGACAGCGTTTGCTGGCGAGTCGGACCTTCGACTGCGCGTGTACTTCGACGGTAGCGGAACAGCGGAAGAGGGCTTCGCTCTCGACGACGTTTCGGTCGTCTCGGCTCCGGCTGAGGTGTGTAACGATGGCACGGACGAGGACTTCGATGGCGCTATCGATTGCATCGACTCCGACTGCGCGGCAGACCCGGCGTGCGTTGCGTCACCTGTCCCATATGCGGTTGACTTCGACTTCGGCGCTCAAGGCTGGGGTTCGGTCGGTACGTTTGCGTTCGAGCTGGGCGCACCCGCGCAGGCGACATTGTCGGCTGCGAACACGGGTACCGACGTTTGGATGACGGACCTGGACGCCGACTACTCGGCGAGTGCGTACTACGTGCTTCAGTCGCCGGCGCTTGACTTGACCGGTTTGCTCGACGGTGTGTTGAACTTCTCACACATCGCATCGGTCGATGACGGTTGGGACGAGTTCGGTATCTTCGTCTCGATTGACGCAGGAACCACCTGGGCCTCGGTCCCGGCTGGCACCGACACCGGCTCCGCATGCATCGCTACATCGTATAGCGGAAACATGAGCGCGTGCTGGGAAGACGATATCCTCGCGTGGACAGCGAACAGCGTCGTATTGCCGGGAACGGCTGGCGTAGCAGATGTTCGCGTGCGCTTCGAGTTCGGCACAGACGGCAGCGTGCAAGGTGAAGGCTGGGCAATCGACGACGTGTCCGTCACGGAGTCGGCGGCCGAGATCTGCAACAGCGGTGTCGATGAGGACTTCGATGGCGCGATCGACTGCGCGGACTCGGATTGCCTCGGTGACGCGGCCTGCCCGGACCCGACGAACCTGATCAGCTTCAACTTCGTGACAGCTGGTAGTTGGGCTGGTGAGAAAGAGTACACCGTTGTGGATTCGATCGGGACAGTGGTCTTGGCCACGGTGTTCGGCGTCGTTGATACCCCCAACCTCAACTTGGCGGATGGTTGCTACGTGCTCCAACTCGTCGATGCCTATGGGGACGGCTGGGATGGGCATGAGATGGACGTGATCGACGGTACCAGTGCGGTGCTGCTCGACAACGTGACCGTTGCCGGCGCTTCAGCGAACTTCGACTTCGGTGTGAACACCGCAGTCTGCCCCTAGTCACTACTAGGTAGCTTCTTCAGCGCCCGCTGACTTCGGTCAGCGGGCGCTGCTGCTTTTTGGAGACTGCGCTACTGCCAATGACGCGCCGAGCCGCGTCAAAATCACCCCGCGTGTAAGCGTAGCTGCGCTCTGGTCACACATTCGCAAGGGTGCTAGCGTGACGGACTTGAGAATCTATCCCACCCCTCTCCCCGTTTTGGAGACCTGGTGAACGCAAACCGAATGAATGTAACTCGTGCCCTCGCTGCCCTCGGCCTGCTGGCTTTTTCTGCGTGTGGCGGCGGCGGCGAAGAGCCGGCCGACAACCCCTGTGGAAACGGCACCCTCGAGGCGCCCGAGCAGTGCGACGATGGCAACAATGCCGACGGCGACGGCTGCAACAGCATCTGCTTCAACGAAGCGGTTTGCGGCAACGGCACCGTCGATCCCGGCGAGGGGTGTGACGACGGCAACACCACCCCCGGCGACGATTGCGACGCAGCTTGTCAGATAGAGCAGGTTGTTGGCGAGGTCTGCGGCAATGGCGTGCAAGAAGGCGCCGAGCAGTGTGACGACGGCAACACGACGCCTGACGATGGCTGCTCGTCGGACTGCATGACCGAGCCCGGCGTGTGCGGCGACAACACCCTCAACACTGGCGAAGAGTGTGACGACGGCAACACGGCCGACGGCGATGGCTGCTCGTCGACCTGTACCACCGAAGCGTCCTGCGGCGACGGCACCGTCGACGCCGATGAAGAGTGTGATGATGGCAACAACGTCGATGGCGATGGTTGTGAGGCGGACTGCACACTCGTTCCCGGCACGTGCGGCGACGGGAACGTCGACGCCGCGGCTGGCGAGCAATGCGACAACGGGGCCGCGAACTCCAACACGGACGCGGACGCGTGCCGCGAAGACTGCATGCTCGCGTCCTGCGGGGACGACGTCGTGGACACCGGCGAAGACTGTGACGGCGGCGATGACTGCCAAGCAGACTGCAGCATTTCGGCAGCCGCAAGCTGCCTCGACGCAGACGCAATCGACCTGGCCGTTGAAGGCACGCCAGCCGGCGGAGGGTTCCGATACACCTTCGAGTCGTCCGCGGTTACAGCAGACCTGACAAACGTCGCGAGCTGCACCCGCTCGGTGGACTCCGTCGAGGTCACCGTCCTCTTCACCGCGACTCAAGCGGGCTGGTACGTCGCGCGGACAGACTCGCCGGCGACAACAGCAGACACTGTCATCACGGTAAACTCCGGCGACTGCGCGAACCCAACGTTGGTCGCGTGCAACGACAACCAACTCGACGGGACGAGCTCGCTGGTCACGTGGGTGGCCGAAGCAGGTGTGAGCTATCCGATCGTCATCGATGCCCTGAGCGCTGGCGCGGTCACCGTCGAGGTCGTCTCGATTCAGGCGCCGGGTATCAACGGCAGCCCCTGCCCGCAGGGCCTGTGCGATGCAGGCTTGGCGTGTGTGTCGAACCTTTGCCAGCCTCCAGCGGGCACATGTGGCACGGCGCTTGAGGGCTCGGATATACTGACGGGTGACTTCTCGACCGGGCTAAGCGGCACTGTGACGCTCGATGGCCGATCGGCCCTTCAGACGGGTAGTTGCGGTGGCGCGGGTACGGAGGTCGTGATTCGGCTTGTTCCGGACGCGGAGGGTGAGCTCCGCGTGACGGCAACCGGTAACGGCTTCTCCACCTCGACTTACCTTCGTCGCACGTGCGGCTCGTCGGTTGGTGAGCTGGCCTGCGCGACGGATAGTGTCGTGAGCGCGACCGTGCGCGATGGCCAAGCCTACTTCGTAATTATCGACTCCGACGACACTGTCGGCGGTAGCGTGCAGGTTGACGTCGAGATTGTCCCATTTTCCCTGTTGGGCGAGAGCTGCGACGCGGAGGCTCCCTGTGTTGAGGGCACAACGTGCAACGCGACGAGCAGCCTCTGCTCGCTTCCACCTGCGCTCGATGGCGAGAGCTGCGTGCCTGACGACGTGACGCAAGCTTGTGCGGCTGACCTCACATGCGCTGATGTTGGCGCAGGCGCTGGCATTTGCGTCGGCTCGCTTTCGGGAACCTGTGCTGAGCCGGAGGCCGCAACGTTAGCGGGCACCGTTGTCACGGTGACGAATGACGCGACCATCGAATACGAGACGCCTTGTGGTTTCGACACGGGCACTGTTCTTTCGTACGAGATGGCGTCGTCGGCGACGCTTCTTGTACGCGCGACGCGTGAAGATGGATTGATTGTGGACACGCAAGTCACGCTTCGTCAGGGGTGCGAGGATGCGGAAGCACAGACGAGCTGCGCGCAGAATGAGGGTGCCGCTAACGTGGCGGCCTTCGACGCGCTCGCAGGCGAGACGGTCTATATTCTGGTCGGTGGCGCGGCCGGTGACGTTCGAGTGAGCGCGCGCGAAGTTCCGACGGCTGCTGCGGGCGAGTTGTGTGATCTCGCGGGTCTGTCGACGCGTTGCGAGCAGGATTTCTTCTGTAGCGACTTTGAGATTTGCGAGCCGAATGCAGGCAACACCTGCGCGCGTCCCAAGAGCATCAATGAGCAGAGCACGGGTGCCCTCTTGAACGGAACTCTTGAGGCAACCATCCGTACAGAGTGGCCGGTTAGCCTTCAGGAAGGGTCCTGCGGCGGAGCCGGCACCGAGGGCGTGCTGACCTACAGGGCGGAGACGAGCGGCGAGTTTACCTTCACGATCACCGATAGCTCGGTCGACGTCACGATCTACGTGAGAGAGACGTGTCGTGATGAGGAGTCCGAAGTCGCCTGTGGCGAAGTGGAGACTCCCACAGTCACGGTGGACTTGCTTGCTGGCCAGGAGGTCTTCCTCGT
>JBLFZA010000061.1:0-17290 GCA_047610025.1 Bradymonadia bacterium
AAGCAAAGATGTACGCAGACAGCGTTACCCGGTTTGGCGTTCCCGCTGTTCTGATCTGCCTGATGGCAGCCGGAGCCGGTTGCGGGAGTGACTCGAAGCGGTCGAGTTTGTCGATTCCGGCGATCTTCGACGTTGACACGAACACGGTCACCTTCAGCCCACAAGGGCTCGGTACGACAGACCAACAGGTCATCGTGGTGTCGAACGGGCAAGCGGATCCGAGCGGTGACGATCTCGTCATCGACTCGACCACGCTCGCGGGCATCCCGTCGTCCGACGGCCTCGATTGGTGCGGCGGCAATGGCTGCCCGGTTGTTCGGGCCCAGTACTGCATTGTGGGTGGCACACCCGCTACGGGCAGCGTCTGCGGGATCGACAACTTCCAAGCGCTGCAGCGTATTGAACTCCCGCCTGGAGCCGAGGTCGACGTGCTGTTGACCTACTACGCGGAGACGTCTGCACAGCTGCAAGGTCAGCTTCGCTTCCAGACGAACGCTTCGCAAACGAACATCGAAGGCGGCACGCCAGGGCTCGGTGTGGTTCAGCTTGTTGTTCCTGGTCTTACCGGCCGTCTTGATGTGAATCCCAACCCTGTGAATTTCGGCCGCGTCGCCTCTGACGAAACGGGTGCAGAGCGTTGCGTTGATGCGCTTTTCCGCAACATCGGTACCGATGGACTGACGATCACGAATTGGTCGGTACTCGGCGGAGGCGGCGCGTTCCGCGTTCGCGAGGAGAGCGTGTTCGACGCCGTTGCCGCTACGAGCACCGGAACGGTCACTCTGAATCCAAACGCTGAAATCCAAGTGACGCTCTGCTTCGCGCCGGCAACGGATGAGCCGGCGAGCGCTAACCTGCTGATTGAGTTGGGCGAAGAACGACAGTTCGTCGACTTGGTCGGTAACGGTGCGGAACCGTGCATCGAAGTGAACTTCGAGCAAGGCTATGACTTTGGCCGCGTTCCCGTCGGTGAAGCCCGCCCCGCAGTGTTCGAAATCACGAACTGCGCTTCCTTCACAAACGGCGAGACACTCCTTGTCGATTCGACCGAGTTGGTCGCCGTTGAAGGGCGCGAGAATGAAATCGCAGGATACGCCGTTCCGACACCTCCTGGCGACTTGGTGCTTGAGCCCGGCGAGAGCGCATCCTTCCTGGTGACATGCACGCCGCAGGACTTCGTCCCTTACAGCGGACTACTGCGCATCGGCTCCAACGATGCGCTGAAACCGCAGCTCGACATCGGCTTGAACTGCTTGGGCTCCGACCTTGCGCCGCCGGTCTCGGATGTGGGCTGTCGTTTGCTGAACACCGACGGGCCTTTCAGCCGCGAGCTGATTGTACGGCCGCTGGACACCGTTGAGTGCAGCGCAGCTGGAAGCAGCGATGAGGATGGTAACATCATCTCTTGGAGTTGGAGCAAGGAGAGCTCACCTCGCGGCTCTGCCAGTGTGTTTGAGCCAGACCGCGCTGAAGTAACGACCCTGTTTGTCGACCTCTCTGGCTCGTACGAGCTTGGTGCTGAGGTGACGGACGATAGTGGATTGTTGAACGTCATCGCGTGCGACTCCGACTCGGACCGTATCCCGGATCTCGCAGGTTGCACCGCGGCGCAGCAGACCAACTCGGCGTTGGCGTGTACCAACCCCGCTGGTGACTTCGACGACTCCGGATGTCGCGCTCTTCGCAGCGACTTAGTCCGCGTGATTGCTCGTCCAGATGACGACATTCAAATCGAGCTCTCCTGGACGACCCCTGGCGACGCCGATGAGACCGATACCGGACAGTTCGTTGGAACAGACGTCGACATTCACGTGCTGCATCCCAACGGCTGCTACAATGATCCCATCTGGGACGTGCACTACCGCAACACGGATGCGGAATGGGGCATCATTGGCGAGTCGGATGATAACGGTAAACTCGACCGCGATGACACGGATGGCGCAGGCCCAGAGACTGTGTCCATTGACCGTCCAGAAGAGGACACCCTCTACAAGATTGCCGTGCACTACTACGCCGACAACGGATACGGAGTGAGCCGCGCCTCGGTCGTCGTGTTCATCTTCGGCACGCCTGTGTTCGAGATGCGTGACGTCGAGCTCCGCGCGACGGACTACTGGTGGGAAGTGGCGACTATCTTGTGGCCTGAGGCCATCGTGGCAGCGGTCAATGATCCGCCACAGGTTCTCTCGGGTCTCCCGCCCTGCACGACCGAGTGATCCGAGCCATTCGCTGACAACGCCCCGCCGAGAGTCATTCTCGGCGGGGCGTTGTCGTTTTTGGCTGCGGAGGCACACACCCGCGAGAGTCGAGATACGCAAGATGCGTGTTGGGTGTTTCGTCAAGTCCCAAAAATCGTCGAAAACCCCCACCCACACTGCATATCCGACGCGCAAAGCCCTTGACAGAAGAAATCACGCGGCACTATCCTTCGCGCCACCGGACACACGCTTAGTGTAAGGATTTCAAACCTTTAGGGTTCGCGCCCTGAGATTCTCGAGGAGAGAAGCACATGACCAAGGCAGATCTGATTGATGCAGTGCACGAGGCAGTAGGCGAAGGGCACAGCAAGAAGGCCGTTGGCGAGCTCGTTGACGCTACGTTTGAAGCTCTCAAGGACGCGATCAGGACCGACCGCTTCTCGTACCCTGGCTTCGGCACCTTCACCGTGAAGGAGACCAAGGCTCGTGATGGTCGCAACCCGCAGACCGGCGCTGTGATTAAGATCCAGGCTGGCAAGCGTGTTGGCTTCAAGCCGGCACCGAAGTTTAAGGACTCGCTCTAAGCGACTCCGGCAACTGCCGAAGCAGAACACCGAGCGGTCTCGCTCGGTGTTTCTCGTTTTTGCCTGCCGTGCTGTCGTGCCCATCGGGGATCCCGTGGCGCGACACTGGTGCGTTCGCAGCGGGTCCTCCTATGACTCATCGGCGAAACACGCGGGAGAGCTTTCGTCGCACCGCGGCGGCGGCTGGCCCGCCAACGGCGAGCAGTATTGGTAGACCTAAGAGCGCGTAGGCCGCAGCCATCGCTGCAAAGAGAATGGCGGGTTGTGTCTCGAAGGTCTCGATTCGGTTGAACCCCCAAACGCAGAGAGCGGTTGGCGCCGCCGCCGCGAGCGCACCCTCCAGCAGGCCTCGGAGCCCCCGAGTGAGCACCGGCCCCCCGTGCATCACGCGGTAGAGTACGACGATGCTGAGCGCGTTTATTGAGAGCGCGATAGCGGATGCCGTCGCAACGCCGGTGACGCCGAATCGGGCAGAGAGTGTCGGGTAGAGAGGCCAAGTCAGCGCAACGATGACCGAGCCGAGAATCATCGGGGGCCACATCTGTTCGCGCGCATAGAAGCCTCGGAGTGCGACGGCTTGTACCGACCACGCGGGGAGGGCGGCTGCGAGAATGGCCAGCACTGCGCCTGTTTGCGCAACATCTGTGGCCGTGTAGGCGCCTCGTCCGAAGACGAGCGCCACGATTGGTAGCGCAGCTGCGCCCAGCGCCATCGCGGCGAAACTGCTGAGCGCAGCGCTCGCTCTCACGGTATTCGAGAGGGTGTCCTCGAAGACATCATGCTTCGATTCGGCATTGAGCCTGGCCAAGAAGGGCAGCGCAGCTTGGCCAATCGACTGTCCGATAATGCCGACCGGGACGAGCAGAAGTCGTCGCGCGTTGTTGAGCCACGTGATCGCCCCCTCGGTGCCGGCGTAGCGCTGGCAGAGCCGCTCGTCGAAGAAGATGAGCGTGACTCCCGCCATGAGCGGGAAGGCTAAGGCGAGGTAGCGCCGCATGTCGGTGTCAGTAGGCTCGAAGCGCCACGAGAATACGACGTCGCGTCTGGCGTAGAGGAGCGGAATGAGGAAGGGCCCGAGGACGACGCCGACGAGCGCACCCCAAGAGAATCCTGCGGCGCCGACGAAGGGTTCGAGCAGCAGCCCGCCGAGAATGATGCAGAGATTGTAGACGAGGGGGCCTAGTGCAGCGGCCGTGAAGCGGTCTGCGGCCATCTCGGTCGCGTTCAGCAGCCCGCCAACCAGAAAGAACAGCGGCCCGGGCAGCACGATCCGAGTCAGCGCGACGGTACGCTCCACCTGCTCTGGACTGAAGTCGACGTACCACGCCTCAATCAGCATCGGCGCCAGCACCCAGGCGGCCACCAAGCTGGCAGCGAGCAGCGAGCCGAGCACGGACACGATGGTGGAGAAGAGCTTCCACCCATCAGCTTGTTCGCCCGCTGCGAGGCGCCGCGAGAAAAGTGGGATGAAGGTAATCGAGAGCGCGCCGCCGGCCAGGAAATACTGGAAGAGGTCCGGTAAGAAGAACGCGGCATGGTAGGCGTCCGTCTCGGCTCCGGCGCCCATCCGATATGAAATGACGGCGTCACGCACGAAGCCCAGCATGCGGCTGACGATCAGCGATGCCGAGAGCAGCAGCGCGACGGCTGAGATGCGTTTCTGGGTACTCAAGTCTGGTCCGCGCGTTGACACGTCGTTGAACGAAGCACTACCTTTCGCGCGCCCGCCGCGCGAGAAGTACGCGCTTCCTAGCGTCTCGATGCCCCATCATTCGCGTGATCAACGCGCATTTCAAGCCAGCTATGACTACAGCTTTTACGCAGCACTTTCAGGTTTCGGACGGCGCCGCACTGTTTCCAGCGGTGGAGCGGTGGATCGCCGCATCCGGCCTACGGGGCGGATGGATTCGAGGCTTTGGTAGCGTCTCGCACTGTACCTTCGGCGGCACAGGTGAGCCTCGGCAGATCGGCCCTGCGCCGGAGTTGTCGCTCGCGAGTCTGGACATCTACTTCGAGAACGTGGGGAGCGAGCTGAGACTCCGCGCGAGCGCGGTTGTCGGAATTGAGGCCCACGGCACTCACACGACGGTGGCCGGCGAGCTCACAGCGGCGACCGCACTAGACGTTGTCCTCACGCTGTTGAGCAGCGGCAGCTTGAGGGCCCACGTCGACGACGCTAGCCCGGCGCCGGCCGTGCCTTCGCGTGCCAGTGAGACAGTCCGAACGTCGGCTGCGAAGGAGTCCCCGAAGAAGGCGGCTAGAGGTGTCGCTTCTCCTCCTGCGCCATCACGCGCTAGTCAGGTCAGCCGGCCTTCACCTGCCATCGAGCCGAAGAAGCGTGCCTCCGCGCCGGCCAGCAGCCCCGCTGACTGGGCGCAGGTGTCGGCGATGAGCGAGCAGCTACAGAGCGAGGCCGATGATGAGTACGCGAACGACATCGACGTCGACGAGCTGAAGCCGAACGATATTTTGCTGCATCCCTCGCTGAACCGGTGCCTCGTCGTTCGCGTTGAGGGCGACGACGCCGTGCGCGTGCGCGTGCCAAACGGATCGGTAAGAAAGCTGATGATGCGACCGTTCCGCCTGATCGGGACGGAGACGGCGCGAACCTTTCGCATCCAAAAGAAGTGAGTCCGGAGCGCCGACCGACCGAGTCCTTCGCGGGGTGGCTACAACGCCGACTGAACGCGTTGGGTTCAGAGCCGCATGCCACCATTGATGACACCCCTGTTGGTTACCGAGAGGCAGGAGTGCTCGTGCCGATGTGGGAGGCGGAGGGCAGAGTGGTGATGGCGTTGACGCTGCGCTCCCAGGAACTCTCCTCTCACAGCGGGCAGATCTCGTTTCCTGGCGGTCGACGAGACGCTGGCGAACTCGATCTGAGAGCAACGGCGTTGCGGGAGACCCATGAAGAGCTGGGAATTCATCCGAACGATGTGAGCGTTGTCGCCCAACTCGATGACGCGTGGAGCATTCAGCGATACGTGGTGTCGGTGTTCGTCGGATGGTTGCCTGCGCCCCCCATCATCACGCCGTCTCCGGCGGAGATCGACCGCGTCATCTATGCCGACGTGGAACAGATGATGCGGCCGGCTGCTCACGCGTGCCAACGCATGCGCAGAGGTGGGCAGACCTTCGCGGTTCACAGCTTCGACGTTGACGGCGACTCTGTCTGGGGATTGACCGGCGGCGTACTCTACGGTCTGTTTCGCAGGCTGCGTGGTGAAGCGATCGACGCGGACACCCACGGCCCGACCACGTTCCGCCGATTCATCGAGGTACAATGACCACACTCGAGGACAAACGGATTCTGCTCTGCGTCAGCGGGGGCATCGCGGCTTACAAGTCGGCCTCCTTAGTGCGCGCGCTTCAGCGCGAGGGAGCGAAAGTGCGGGTGGTCATGTCTGCGTCTGCAGAGCAGTTCATTACCCCCCTAACGCTGGAAGTCTTGACCGGTGAGCGCGTCGGGACTTCGCTCTTCGAGCCAGGGTTCGAACACGAGATTGGTCATATTGAGATCGCGCGATGGCCCGATGCGGTGGTGGTGGCTCCGGCGACCGCGAACGTGTTAGCGAAGATGGTGGTGGGCCTTGCGGACGACCTGCTGACGACAGCTCTGCTCGCGACGACCGCCCCCGTCGTGGTGTGCCCGGCGATGAACACTCAAATGTGGCAGCACGCGGCGACGCAGGACAATGTCCGGCGCCTCGCCGCTCGAGAACGAGTTTATGTCGTGGACCCGGACGCTGGTGCGCTCGCCTGCGGCGAGGTTGGCGCAGGGAGGCTGCCAGACCCTCCGATCATCTTGGCTGCGCTGGTGAGCGTGTTCGCGAGGAAAGCTCTGCCGATGAAAGGCCGTCATGTCACCGTGACGGCGGGGCCGACTCGCGAAGCGTTCGATGCGGCGAGGTTTCTGTCGAATCCCTCTTCTGGCAAAATGGGTGTTGCCATCGCGCGCGCCGCGCGCGCGGCCGGTGCACAGGTCACGCTCATTCATGGACCGCTCAGCGTAGCAACACCGATAGACTCGGCATGCGTGGCCATTACCACGGCGGCGGAGCTGCACGAGGCCGTGAAGGTGCACGCCCGCGACGTGTTGATCATGGCGGCTGCGGTTGCCGATTGGAGGCCAGAAGTCCCCGCGGTCGGGAAGACGGAGAAGTCCGATGGCCCTTGGAATCCTACGCTCGTGAGGACAGCTGACATCATCGCGGAGCGCGCGTCCGCCGTCGACCGGCCAGCGTACATCATGGGATTCGCAGCGGAGGCGCACGACGTCGTCGAACGTGCGACAGCGAAGCGACTCAGAAAGGGAATCGACGCCATCGTCGCGAATCGAATCGGAGAGGGAGGCGCATTCGGCGCGGACGATAACACCGTTTGGGTTATCGACGATCTCGGACAGGAACAGATAGGCCCTGTGAGCAAAGAAGACGTGGCGACGGCCCTTGTTGCGTGGCTCGCCGCTGCGCTGGCGCGAGATACCCAATGAGTGATGAACGAGCAGAGCATGCCCGCCGCGTCGCCGGGTCGCTTGCCGCCGCGCTTCGGCAGCAGCAGGAACTCGGTGTCGCCGGGGTGCCGGTGGACGTCGCGCGACGGCTACATGAGTGGGTCAGAGACGCTCCGGCTTTGTTGGCGCGCGACGCACCGGCCGCTGCTGCCCCGGTACGCCAGGCTACGAACACCCCTGAGATTGGCCGTGGCAGTAGCCCCAACCATGCCGCGGATGTCGGCTCAGGAAGTGTCGCCACCACCAAGCCCAACCATGCTCCGGTGCGCCCCGCGCTAGACGCACGCACACCTCAGCCTGTCTCGGCCGCCGAGCCGAGCCGAGCCCCTGAGCGCGAGCCAGAGGTGCCGTCCGCCCCCGCTGACTATCGTTCGCCAGAGCCGCCCGCTCCGCGGCCCGTCGCCCGCGGTAGCGCTCGCCCCCCGTATGCCCGTCAGGGAAGCGCCGGAAGCAGCCTCGGGCTGGGTTCGCCGGCACTTGAAGAGATTCGCGGCGAGCTCGGCGATTGCGAACGGTGTTGCCTCTGTAAGCGCCGGTCGAATATTGTGTTCGGCGTCGGCAATCCCAGCGCGCGGTTGATGTTCATCGGCGATGCCCCAGGGGAGAGAGAAGACAGTCGTGGCGAGCCATTTGTGGGTGCGGCAGGCGAGTTGTTGACCAAGATGATCGGCGCGATGGGGCTGTCCCGCTCTGACGTCTACATCGCCAACGTCATCAAGTGCCGGCCTCCCGCCAATCGTGACCCCGCCAAGGATGAAGTCGCGAGCTGCTTGCCCTTCCTCAAACGACAGGTGGTCGCTGTCGCCCCCGAGGTGATCGTGACGCTAGGGCGCATCGCGCCGGAGGCCCTGTTGGCCCGTGATATCCTCATCGCGGAGGAACGCGGTACGTGGACAGAGTTCGAGGGCGTGCCCACGATGTTGACGCTGCACCCGGAGTTCCTGTTGCAGGAGCCGGCAGCGAAGCGAGACGCTTGGGGTGATTTGCAGCAGGTGATGAAGCGTCTCGGATTGGCACGACGATGACGCCGCTGAGCGCTGGTGAGCTGGCGCGCGTCGTCGGCGGACAAGTGCACGGGGACGCCGAGGTTATCGTGCGGCGCGCGCAGACCGATACTCGGGGAGCGCTACGCGCCGGAGATGTCTTCTTTGCGCTAAGTGGCCCTCGCTTTGACGGAGACGCGTTCGTCCGCTCCGCGCTCTCCGTCGGCGCGTCCGCCGTAGTCACCCGCACGCCGGTTGACGTCGTTCCTGGCCAGGCGTGTATCGTCGTGCCCAATGTGCTGGCCGCGATGCACCTATTGGCGCGACATGAGCGGGAGCGCTTTGAGGGAATTGTGGTCGCGATCACGGGCAGCAACGGCAAGACCGTCACGAAACAGATGTTGGTCGCCTGCCTGAGCCCGACGGTATCGGTCTCCGCAAGCCCGGCGAGCTTCAATTCGCAGGTCGGCGTGGCGCTCTCGTTGCTTCATATGGAGTCAGACGCCGACGTCGCGATCATCGAGTGCGGGATTTCACAAGTGGGCGAGATGGAGCGGCTCGCGACGCTCGTTCGGCCTGACGTCGGCATCTTTGTGAACGTGGGACTCGCCCATCAAGAAGGGCTGCCGACTCTCGGCGTCGTCGCCGAAGAGAAGGCCAAGTTGTTCGACTCCTCGCTGCTTTGGGTGTTGGTGCCCGAGGTGGAGCACCTCGCGCAGCATGCGCTCGCCGCCCGGAGTGTGAAGACCGTAACGGTCTCGACGAAGCAGGAGATGCCCATTGGCTCTGCTCAGGTTCTGCAGGTGGACGCCTCACTGGCTCTTGAGGCGGCCTTGCGGCTCGGTGCTGAAGAGTCCAGCGCACGGCAGGGACTCTCCGAGTGGCGCGCCGCTCCGATGCGCCTCGAACTGAGCACAACGCCGCGCGGGCTAAGGCTGATCAACGACGCGTACAACGCTGACCCGACCAGCATGGAGTCTGCGCTGGTGGCTCTCTCTCGCGAGCCCACCACGGGTCGTAGGATTGCGGTGCTTGGCACCATGGCGCAGCTGGGTGCTCGAGCCAAAGCCGCTCATCTGGAGGCAGGCCACCGTGCTGTGGAGCTCGGCGCCGACTGCGTGATCGGCATCGGCGAGGGCGGAGGTTGGATCGTTGATGGGGCCCGGCAGGCCGGCTTGGCAGTGAAAAATGCGGTCGCAGTACCGAGCATAGAGGGGGCATCGTCTGCGTTGGAGAATGCGACGTCGCCTGGGGATGTCGTGCTGCTCAAGGCGAGCCGTCCTGAGCGCCTCGAACGCCTCGCGTCGCTGCTCTTCGAATCGGTCTCGCCGGCGCGCTTGGAAGTCGATCTGCAAGCGATACGCGAGAATTATCGGACGCTCGCGCGGGTAGCTGGCGGGGCCGAGGTGATGCCTGTCGTGAAGTCGTTCGGCTATGGGCTAGGCGCTATTCCAGTTGCGCGGTTGTTGGTGGAGGAGGGCGCGGCAGCGTTCTGTGTGGCCTACCCCGATGAAGGGGTCGCGCTGCGAGACGCGGGAATCACCGTGCCTATCCTCGTGCAGAACGTGCTCGTCAGCGAGGTCGACAAAGTCGTGCGCTTTGGGCTGAGCGCCTCCGTCGTTGATCGCTCTCAGGTCGGAGCGTTGCACGCCGAGGCGGCCGCGCAGGCTAGACGCGTGCCGATCCATTTGAAGGTCGACACGGGGATGGGCCGCTCTGGCGTCTTTCCGGAACACGCGCTGGACGTTGCCCGCAGAGTCGCGGCCAGCGACTCGCTCAAGCTGGTGGGTTTGATGACCCACCTCGCATGCAGTGAAGATCCGACGCGGGATGACGTCACCGGCAAACAGCTCGATGTGTTCGAAGCGGTCGTGGCGGATCTCGCCGCGTCAGGCATCACACCACGGTGGATTCACGCGGCAAACTCCGCTGCAATACTCCGCCACCCTCGGGCCCGGTTCTCGCTCGTGCGTGCGGGCATCGCGTTGTATGGATTCGGCCCGTCAGGGCCCGGGACCACGCTTAGCCCGACGATTCGTTTGAGCACCCGACTCATCTCGGTGAAAGAGCTGCCTCCTGGGCACGGCTTGGGATACGGGCTCACGTGGCGCGTGGGCGAAGAGCCGTGCCGCATCGCGCTTGCGGCGATCGGCTACAGTGACGGCTATCCGCGTTCGCTCTCGAACCGCGGGGTGATGTCTGTTGGCGGGATACTGTGCCCGGTGGTGGGGCAGGTTTGTATGGACGTCACAATGCTGGACGTCAGCGCGGTCGACGATGTGTCGGCAGGCGATGAGGTCGTTGTGTTCGACGACGCGACGGTCGGGCTGGGCGTTGCCGAGCATGCGGCTCTGGCGGGCACAATCCCTTATGAGATTCTGACGCGTATCTCCGAGCGCGTGCGCCGCGTCTTTCGCCGCGAGGCCTAGCCCGTCGTTGGCGAAGCGACTCCTCGGCGCCAGATGCCGATGTCGCGAGGGAGAACGCACTCGCTCGACCGGCAGCTCGCCTAACTGAGTGAATCTGTGGCGAGTTCGTTCGTTGCCATCACACGAAGCGCGAGTTCTTGGCCCAGCAAGACGTCTGCTCCGTCGTGTCGAACTCGAAACGGTCCGCCGAAGGGGTCGGGGCCGAGTACCGTTACTTCCGTGCCAGGGACGAGACCGAGAGTATTGAGATGACGCAAAACGGCGGGATCTTGGTCGAGAACGCGCACGACCCGAACGTGCGTACCGTGATCGAACGCGGGGAGAGGCTCCGCGCGGCGCAGCGGCAGTCGCCCATCGGCCTTGGGGATCGGGTCGCCGTGCGGATCAAATGCCGGGTGGGACAGGAAGGCGTCGATGCGATCGATTAAGTTGTCACTAACGGCGTGCTCAAGTCGCTCCGCCTCGGCGTGCACCTCATCCCACCCGTACCCGAGGGTACGTACGAGGAACGCCTCGAGCAGTCGGTGGTTTCGGATGACGCGCAACGCCGCGTGCGTGCCAGGCTCTGTAAGCGAGGCGCCGCGATAGGCCTCATAGTCGACGTATCCAAGCCCGCTCAGCGTACGCAGCATTGCCGTGACGGATGGCGAGGACACATCCATCCGCTCGGCGATCGCCTTCGTTTTCACCTGCTGAGATGCTTGGCTCAGGTGATAGATGGCCTTCAGGTAATCTTCGATGGAGCTCGACGGCATGGCTCAGGTGTTCTGGGTACGAAGGTGATGGCTGGCGATGACGCCATACTCCGGCGCGAACATCCAGACGACAAAGTACAGCCCGCCGAGGACCACGACAATGGATCCGGTCGGCGAGACATCCAGCCAGATGCTTAAGTACAAACCGGCGAAGCCGGAGAGCAACGAAACAGAGACCGCCCAGCCAACCATGGCGTGAACGGTGCGGGAGAGCAGGTGCGCTGTTGCGGCTGGCACGATGACAAGTGCAACGACCAGCACCGCGCCTACGGCTTCAAAACAAGCGACCGCGGTGAGACTCGTCGCGGACATCATCACCAGCTGAAATGCCGTCATCGGAGCGCCAATTGCGAGCGCGAACTTCGGGTCAAAGCAGGCGACGGAGATAAGTCGCCGCGCGCCGACGAGGGCCATCCAAACGAGCACTGACCATCCTGCGAGGAAGATGATTGAGCTGTTCTGTACCGCCAGTAAGTTCCCGTACAGGGCGTGTTCAGCGTCGAGATGGATGCCACGAAGGCGCACCGACAAGAGGAGCACACCCAGCGCAAAGAGCGTCGTGAACACGGCTCCCATCGCAGCATCACTGCGCATGTTCGGCCGCTTCGCGAGGGCTTGAATGAGCAGCGCCGCCCCGACGCCTGTTGCGGCTGCGCCGAAGAGCAGAACCACTGAGTTGATGCGTCCGGTCAGCATGACCGCGAAGACGATGCCAGGCAGAGCCGTGTGCGCGAGAGCGTCAATCAGCATCGACTCACGTCGAAGATACAGGACGACTCCTACTGGCGCAGTGCAGAGCGACACCATCGTGATTGCGGCCGCTGCTCGCCACATCCAGTCGCCGTGGAGCCAGGGCTCAATCAGCCAGTTCATGTCGTGCCTCGCTTGGACATCACTTCCCAAATCCATCCGCCGTGTCGGCCGGCGAAGAGCGCGAGCCCGAGCAGTATTCCCGCGACCAAGACCATGGTGGGGCCCGTTGGGAGACCGTCGAAGATGTAACTTGCCGCGGCGCCAATCCAGCCGGTGAGCGCTCCCAAGCACGCGGAGGCGACGAGGACGCCGCCGAGTGAACGTTGGAGGAAGCGCGCGGTGGTTGGTGGGATGATCACCATCGCGGATACGAGGACAACACCGACCGCCTGGATGGACACGACCACCGCGATACAAAGCGCAACGAGCACGAGCCCGTGCAGCACGCGGGTTGGCAGTCCAATGGACCGCGCGAACACCGGGTCGAAGGTCGCGATCGCGAGCGGCCGCCGCAGCGCGATGACGGTCGCCACCGCGGCGCCCCCGAGCACCGCAAGTTGGGCTAGCTGCGACCTAGAGACCGCTGCTGCCGAACCAAAGAGGAAAGAGTTTAACCCCGCCTGTGCTCCGGATGGTTCTCGCTGAACCACGGAGAGGAGGACGACACCAACACCAAAGCTGACGCTCAACACCGTTCCAATAGCCGCATCTTCGCGGGTTCGGCGTGCGAGCCCGATGGCAGAGAGCGCAGCGATGGACACGAGCGCCGAGACCAGCGCTCCGGAGAGAAGTACGGGAAGCGACTTCGACCCGGTAATGAGGAAGGCCGCGCAGACGCCAGGGAGCGTCGCATGCCCCGCAGCATCTCCGACCAGCGACTCGCCGCGCAGTACCAAGAACACGCCGATTGTTCCGCAAACGGCGCCGACCAGCATTCCCGCAAGCGTGGCGTCGAGCGCGAACGCGTGCTCGAGCGTGACGAAGTCGGCGAAGCGCGAGACGAATTCGCTCACTCGGCGTCCACTGAGTTTGCGCGAAGCGCCGCGACGACGGCGGTCGCTCCCCCAAACGTTGTGCCAAGCCGCTCCGCGTCGAAGACCTCTTCAACAGAGCCGAAGTCGACAATGGTCGTTCGCATCAGAAGCACGTCGTCAAAGTACTCCTGAACGGTCGCCAGATCATGGTGCACAACGACGACGGTCGCGCCGCCATTTTTGAGTTCTTGCAGCACCTCCACAATCATCCCCTCAGATTTGGCGTCGACCCCAGCGAACGGCTCGTCGAGCAGGTAGATGTCACCATCTTGCGCGAGCGCGCGAGCTAAGAATGTGCGCTGCCGCTGGCCGCCTGAGAGCGCGCCGATTTGACGGTCAGATAGGTCAGAGATTCCCATACGCTCAATGGCTGCAGAGACCCGCTCCTCGTCCGACGTTGAGCTGCGCGCGAACCACCGCTTCGGGTTGAAGCGGCCCTGGCGCACGACCTCTCTGACCGAGATGGGGAAGTCGAGCGCCGCCTCGTTCCGCTGCGGCACAAAGATGAGGCGCCCCCGCTCGGCTGCTGCGGATTGCCCCCCAATTCGCACCTCGCCGGTGTAAGGCACTAAACCGACCATCGCGTGCAACGCGGTCGACTTTCCAGCGCCGTTCGGGCCGACAATGGCCGTCATTCTGCCGATTCGGAAAGCGCAGCTCGCGCTCTCGACTGCGCGGACCTCGCCGAAACGCACGGAGACCTCCCGCAATTCGATCGCAGCGTCCTTCGTCATGGAACGAACGGAGTGTACGAGCCACCGAGCCCTTCGACGATCATGCGCACGTTCTCGGTGAAGGTTCCGAGATAGGTCGCGGCCGGGCCATCTGCGGCGCCGAGACTGTCGGAGTAGAGCGGGCCACTCGTGCCGACGCCCGCTTCTGAGGCGACTCGTTCTGAGAGCGTAGGGTTCACGCTGGTCTCCACAAACACAGACCGCACCCCCGTGTCCCGGATCATGTCGATCAAGTCGGCTATCTCTCGCTGGCTCGGTTGTGTCTCGGTTGTGATTCCCTGCAATCCGCTGACTCGGAGGTCGTATCGGCGGGCGAAGTAGTTGAAGGCGTCGTGACTCGTCACCAGGTGCCGCTGCGCTTCGGGGACAGTGTTGAGCTGAGCTTGTGTCCACGTATCGAGTGACGACAGCGTCTCACGGTAGGCACTGCCTCGCGCACGAAGAGTTGGCTGAGCGGCCTCGTCGACCACGGCCACCAGCGCGTCCTCTACAGCGATGCTCGCCGCGCTCCACGCTGTGGGGTCGAACCAGAAGTGCGGGTCGGTGCCGTCCGGGTACTCCGGGTGTCGGATCGGCTCTACCACCTCGCCCACAACGATGATGGTGGCGTCGCCGCCCGCGTTGCGTACCAAGTCTTCAATCCACCCTTCGAGTCCGAGGCCACTCACCAACACCACCCGAGCGCTCGCGATGAGGCGCGCGTCCGACGGTGTCGGTTGATACAGGTGCGGATCTCCGCCGGGGTGCATGATGCTTCGCACCTGCAGGTCATCACCTGCCAGCTGGGTGGCCAAGTCTGCCAGCATCGTGGTCGTGGTAACCACATCGACCGTGCTCGGCGTGTCCGTCGCCGGTCGGCACGCCCCGGAGGCAGTGAGCCCGGGAGAGAGGGCGAGCAAGAGCACCAGCCGACAGAGCGTTGAGTGCGAGAATCGGAGGTGTGATTCCACGTCGCGGAGAAGCATGAGTTAGTCTTGGTAACTGAAGTTATTAGCCTCGTCTAACTTCTGTGTTTGAGTTGCCAAAGTCAAGCGCATCCGTTGTGCTTGCTTCAAGGCATGACATCGCCAATGATCGGGGCGCGCCGCGCGACGTTGCGCGTAGAGTGCAGACGTTCGCGTGCGCTAGGTCGCCGAATCTCGAGTTTCCCCAAGCGCAGAGTCTCCGTGACTTCGCTCCCTCACAATGCCCGTCACTGCCATCAAGGGGTCATCCGCCTCTGTGGTCTGCTCTGCGCCGCGGCGGTGCTGATCGGCGTGCTGCCTTCGGCCAACGCGACGGCAAACTGGGATCTGTTCGGCTTCGGAGAACCTCGACCGCCGCTGACATTGCCCGTGAAGGCGATCGACGAGCGCCCCTTCCCCTTTCTCGCCGACGAGTCTCGTGACCGAAGCGTCTCCATCGGCACAGTAACCGACGGACGACTGGTGAACGCCATGCCGTTGCCGCTACCCGGGCGGACGTACTCGGTACTGCCGCGACAGCTTCGTCGCAATCTGACGTACGGGACAGAGGGGCTTATGCTCGCGCTGATTTCTGCGTCCGAGTATGTGGAACGCGTTGCGCCGGGTACAATTACGTATCTGGGGAACATCGGCCATCGTGCGGGAGGGGATATCCCTTGGTCGGTGAGCCACAACTCTGGCCGTGATGCCGACGTCGCATTCTTCACGACGGATCCGCAGGGCCGTCCGGTCGCTCCTCCGGATCTCTTGCACTACCGAAACGATGGGCGGAGTCGAGAGTACGGCGGATACTACCGCTTCGACACGGCGCGAAACTGGGCCTATATCAAGGCGCTGATGCTCTCGCCGCATGCGCAAATGCAGCACCTGTTCATCTCCAACGGGTTGCGGTCGACGCTGCTCTCGCACGCCCGGTCGATCGGAGAGCCGGCCGCCGTGATTGAGCGGGCCTCAAATCTGCTTCGGCAGCCGGGGTCTGAGATCCCGCATGATGATCACCTTCACGTCCGGGTGTACTGCAGCCGGTTTGACGTTGGGGGAGGGTGCTCCAACAGTGGTCGGGTGCAGCCTGGCACCGACCTCTTTAGAAGCGTTCGCTCCGCGCGAATTCAGCACGCTCGCGGGCACTTCACGAGCGGTTCAACGGAAGTGCGCGCCGCTGCGGTTCGCCGGCTCGCGATGCTCGGCGGCGCTGCCGATCGAGATGTCTTCCGCGAAGCGCTCTCCGACGTGGCCGCTGCGGTGCGCGTCGCCGCTGTTGACGCACTCTCCGATCTTGGAGGGGCCGATAGCGCGCGAGCGATCATCGACCACTGGGAGTCTGAGGACCACCCGCTGGTGCTCTTGCGCTCGCTTGAGGCTCTGGGCCGAGTCGGTGGCGCAGACGCTGGCAGGCACATCGAGCAAGTGCTGCGGGAGTCACGACCGATAGCGCTGATGGGACGCTCGTTCGACTTGCGTGTCGCCGCAGCCGATGCCGCCGGTAACGCCGAGCGCGCCGAGCCGGCCTACCAACTGGCGACACTGCTCGGCGACGAAGACTCTGAACTGCGCGCCCGGGCCGCGCAGGCGCTCGCTCATGTCACGAACCTGCGGGTCGCAAGCACGGACCCACGTGCCTGGAGCGAGACCCAGAGAGTCGCGCAATCCGCGCGCTGGCGGCAGTGGATTCACGACGCTGCGGCCTTGCCACGCGATGAGTGGCTCGACGCCGGTTTCACGCAAGCGGGATATCCCATCACAGGGCGCGTTCGCACCGATGCGCCTGTTCTGGCTCGCGCGGCCGGGGATGAGAGAGAGTGGGTACGAACGAACGCCCAGCTCCGGTTGATGTCATGGACGGGGAACGAGCCGATGAGCCTGTCATGGTCTCCGCGCGACGCGCGCTCCTACTGGACGCGCTGGGTGAGGCGCAATCCCCGGCGCGTCCGAGGGCCGTAGCACGCGACGTCGACAGCGCTCGAGATGCTGAGCGCGCGTTCAGACCCAATGCCGGGGAGTGCATCGAGACCATCCTGAGTGGGTCGGCCGCCTGCGTCACGGTACTCCGAGAGGGTGGTTGCGAGCCGGGGGCCAACACCCGGAAGGTCCGCTAATCGAAAGGCGGGCGCGGTAGGCCAACAAACCGGCTCACCCAACGCGCGCCGAATTCGAGCGCTCGCAAACCGAGTCACACCAATCGGGTCGGGACACGGGACCGAAACCAGTCGGTGCCCCTCCTGAATGCACTCGACATCGAGCACTGGGCTCGGCTCAACCCCTCGCTGCGGCGGTCGCAAGGTCAGGATGAGAACGGCGCACAGTAGCGCGCGCCTTAGGAGGGATGGAGCAGACATACCCAG
>JBLFZA010000062.1:0-17112 GCA_047610025.1 Bradymonadia bacterium
ACTTGCGGAGCCCGCCGTACATGAGCTCTGTGTCCGCCACGTTCATCTGGCAGCCGTAGGTCTCGATGTAGACCCGCTTGGGGCTGCCGTCGGGGTTGGTGCGTGCGTGGGGCGTTTCGGTCATGGTTGTGCTGCCTGTGGGCTTCTGAGGGTCCACGATCCGTGTAACAGGGCATGGCCGCAGGTCAATCTGAACCGACGGGGCGTCATCTCACCGAGACCGTGCTCTCTGGCCGAACGATAGACGAGCGGGCGACCGAACGACGTCGCTGCCGTCGTCGCGGCGTGCCCACGCTGGCTATGCCAGCGCGAGCAACGTCTTGACGGCACCGTATCCTGATTGCATCGCGCCGTGCACCGTCGCCCAGTGCTCCTTGGACAGCGCCTCACCTGCAAAGAAGAGCCTCTCGTTCACGGGAGCACGCAGCTGGTTGATCACGGGCGACGCACCGCCGGAGAACCCGGTGCTGTATGCGCCGCGACTGTAAGGTTCGGCTGACCAATTCTGCACGACGTGTTTGACATGGTAGCGGCTGGCCTTGCCATCGAACACTTCATCCATCTCGCTGAGCAGCAGCTGCGCGATGTCCTCGTCGGCGAGGCCTGTGTACCGGCTGGCGCGCTCTCCGACGCTGAACACGCCCAGGATGAGGCGGTCGGACTCTTTCAAGTATGCGGCATCGTACAGAAGGTGGTCGCGCGACGTCGCGCCGAGCAGGCCGCCGTCGAGCACGACATCCGGGTAGAAGCGCTGCGAGAACTCGAAGAACGCCTTGATGCCGTCGGGCACAGTCACGCTGTCGAACGCCTGGATCTTCGCCGCGGGGAGCGCGGGCTCGAACCCGATGAGGCCAGCGCGCATCACCGCGACCGGTGCGGTGAGGATCACGCGATCCGACTCGTAGCGAGCGCCATCTTCGGTGAGGAGGGTGACTTGGTTGCCGCTGTAGTCGACCTCTGTGACCGCGCTGCGCAGGTGCACGCGGTCTAGGATCGGCGCAGCGATGTAGTTCTCGAGGAACCCAAACCACGTGGTGCTCTTGAACTTGTACTCGCCGTAGTAGTTGCCGGCCCAGTTGTGGCTGCGAAGCCGCCCGTTGTTGTACGTCGAAAGGCGCTCGAACGTATAAGGCACGACATCGATCGCGCCCTCCACCTGCCGGTCATCGATAAGCTCGGCAAGGATCGACGGATTCTCGTGAATCCACTCGGCACCCAAGTCGATCGGAAAGTCCGCGAAGTCGGGCGCGCGCATCACGCGTCCACCGATGCGGGGCCTCGCCTCGAGCACCTCAAAATCGATGGCGTAGCGGTCGAGGATGTAGGCGGCAGCGAGCCCGGCTGCGCCGGCGCCGACGATCGTGACCCGACCATTGAAGTTCACGTCGAAGTCGCTGTAGCGGTCGCCGCGCTCCTCGGCGCACGCCTCGAGGAAAGCGAAGAACGGCACGGTGGCACCGAGCGCCGCGCATCGCTGCATGAACTCTCTACGTTTCACCGTGACCTCCGAGCGTCGGCGGAGGGGTTGCCGACTCGAACGCGAACGCCGAGTTCGAACGCCAAGAAGGCTGAGGCGACGGCCTCACGTGACAGCTTGCGCCCGAGGCTCGCTCCGACGAACCAGCCGAAACCCGGTCGCACCTCGTGGGTAATGGCGTACCTCACGGTTGGCAGCGCGTAGCTGCGGAGCTCGCGCGTATTCGTCCCGATGCCTGTGGACAGGTCGATCGACCGCGATGCAATCTGGGATTGGCCAAGATACGCAAGGCCCAACGAGAGTGCCCAAGAGGCGCGCCGTCTTCGACTGTGCGTCCTCCACCCCAACTCGGCGCCGATCGAGATGTCTCGGTGGAGGTTGGGTCGTGTGAAGTACGCTAAGCGCGGACCTGCGAAGAAGTAGCGCGCTCGGCCCTGCTCTCCCCGACCATCGAGCGCCGTACCGTGGAACCCAAAGGCGTGGTCGACTCCGACGCGAACCCCTGGCTGAACGCCGTACGGGGCGTAGAAGGAGAGGGAGACGGGAACGCCGGCGCGTTCGAGAGAGTTCGCGACAAGAGGCGGCTCATCTGGACTCTCGGGTGAGGTCTGGGCGGCTGCCTGCGTCCCCACACCAAGCGTGAGCCAGGCGGCAGCAAGCATGGGCATGACAAGAATCCGAGCGCCGGCCCGAACGAGCGCGCAAAGGGACCGTTCGGGGAGCGAGTGGAACATAGAGACAGGCAGGTGCCGTGGGAAACACTGCTGCCACCGTAGCGGAGTCTGCGTCTCGGCTATACCGGTATCCGCAGGGAAACCCCGGGCGCAGTCTATCATGACGTCATGAGGTGCGCGTGCTCCACCACACCGGGTGCACCGGATTAGATTTGTAACTGGCCGCGCCGTCCATATACTCAAAAAACTGCAGATCCCCCACAACCGCACGCCGATGCCGCACACCCCATCACCCTGTCACGGCCTCGCGGCCAAGCGCGCGTCGTGATGCGCCTGTTAACGGCGCCGTTGAAGCTCTTCGTGTGGGCGATGATTCTTGGGATCCCAGTCGCGTCAGTCTGGTTCGGCTCGTCCCTCGCTGCCTTTGAAAACCGCGCGACTTGGCTGCCCTTCGTCGCAGGCGTCCTGCTCTTTCCCGTCGTTCCTATTCTGTGGGAGCTTTGGGCGTCGAGACGACGCGTGGTCAAGGAACGCAAGCGCGATAGCGCTCCCAAGCCGCGAATCCTGACCTTCAGCGACCGGATGCTCTTCCGCACGTTTGGCCTCAATGCCCTCGCGCTCGGCATCATCTTTGGCGTGATGCCGACCCGAGCGGCAGACGCCGTCGCGGTACGCGGCGACTGGTTCTTGGAACAAGCGAGCGGCGAATGGGTGGATCCGGCGCGACAGGCCGTGTCCTGGCTCTCGGAGCGTGCGCAGGTGTTACGTGAACTTGAGCGTGCTGACGCGATGACCCGAGTGGCCGAAGAGGGCGCGGAGGATGATGACGGCGGTTCGAGCGACGACGGCGCGAACCCGAACCCGAACCCGAACCCGGCGCCGGTGCCGCCGGGAGTCGAGGCACCGAGTCGACGTGCAGACCGCGACAGCGCGTGGCCGCACAGCGACGATGTGCATCCCGTCGTGCAGCACATGCCTGCGAGTGTGCAGAGCACTTGGGGATCGGTCGCTCATTACATCGCTGCGAATACACAGGGCGACTTCGACACCCTGCGCGCGCTGCACGCGTGGATTGGAACAAACATCGCGTACGACTCTGCCGCGCTCGCCCGTGGCGAGTATCCACCTCAAGACGCCGATACCGTGTTTCGAAATCGCGTAGGCGTCTGCGCCGGGTACGCGCGTCTGCTTCGAGCGATGGGGACCGAGGCTGGCCTGCATGTCGAGTACATCGTCGGCGTGTCACGAGACGCGACGGGCGCAATCGCAGGCGTCGGGCACGCTTGGAATGCGGTCGAGTTGCAGGCCGGCTGGATGCTCGTCGACGTTACCTGGGACGCGGGACATTCCGACGGGAGTCGTTTCATCGCCAGCTATGGGACCAACAACCTTGGCACACCGCCCAACATATTTGGCATCTCACACTTGCCGGAGAACGACATCTGGCAGCTGCGCGACTCTCCCATTACGCGCAGCGAATTCTCGAAGCTCCCCATGATGAGGCCAGAGTTTTATGCGCGCGGGCTGGAGCTACTGCACCCTGACAGATCTCAAACGACGGTGGACACAGAACCGGTGATTCGGGTGCGCAACCCTGGAGGAACAAGCCTCATCGCGACGGTGCAGGATGTCGACACCGGGTCAGACGAGCGCTGTCGGGTCAGCGGGCGCGAGTCGCTGGAGATTGGCTGCCCGATGCGGGATGGTCAGTATAGGGTGATGTTGTTTGCGGCGGACGACCGACTCGGTCAGCACCAAGGTGTCGGCTCGTTGGAGTTTAACGTGCGCTAGTGGCTTGCAGTCTGGCGACCACTGACGCAGACGCACTTGGCGTCGCGCGCCACGTCTCCTGCTCAGGCGATCGCGACGTCACATTCAACTTCGGCTCCTATGTCTTATGACGCAGACGGCGCCGACTACTTCGTGCCGCGCAAGCAGCAAGATGTTTGGGATATGGGCGGTACTCCCCTGCAGGTAGAATACGTCGTTCGCCCATTGTCCGCCATCTTCGACGCGCTCGCGGAAGCTGGGTGGCGTGACGTGCACGTACATGAGCCGGAGCCACTGCGGAGTGCCAGAGCATCGCGCCGGAACTCTGAGCCACGTTGCGCGCACGGCCCTGGTTTCTGTTCCTGACGACGCAGAACGACAAGTAGCCGGCTGCGCGGGAGCGTGATGAGGTTCGTCAGCGTCGCCAGCGTCGTCAGCCCTTGGCGAGAGCGCGCGCCAACACCGATCGGCGGCCTGTGTGGCCTCGTCGGCTCGCTCCGAAACGAACACCTCGCTAGCTCTGAAACTTGTTCCAGGTCGATGTCGCGTGTTCCGAGGGAAGATTGGGAAATCTACAGGGTGAAGGGCGCGCCGGCCGGAACGGCTGGATTCGGTCTCTTGCGCTGGCGGTGCTGCTCGTCTGGGCCGGTGCGTGCGGCAGCAACGGCCCTCATACGTTTAGCGCACCGGATTTGCCGCTCCCGGCAGCCGTGGGCTTGGTGCCAGAGGTTGGAGAGATGCGGCTTTTCGGCTCGTACACGGGGGCGATCGAGCCGGGTGGCCGGTTGACCCGAGACGATGGGCCGACTGCGGAGGATCGTGAGCGGGCGGAGGGGGATGACATCGTGTTGTCGCCGCGACACCAGTTCGGGGCGGCGATGGTGATGCGGCCGGATCGCCTTCTCACGCTGTCGCTGGATGTCGGGATTAGTCGAACGAGCTGGACGAGGCCGGCGAGCGGGCAACAAGCACGCCGTCTTCGCACGCGTACGCTGCGAGCGTGGCGGCCTGGACTCAGGTTCGATGTGCCCATCAACGAGCCGTCCGTGTCCTTGGCGCTCTTTGCATCGGCCAACTTCGCGACCATGGCCTATCGCGAGGACTCCCGCAGCTGCGGATACTGTCCCGAGTGGATGCCCGTACTCTCCGCGGTCTTCGGCGCACAGGCGGGCGTGTCTCCGGTTCCTAGCCTGCACGTGTGGACGTTTGGGGGCGTCGGTAGCGGATGGAACGAATTCCCGATGGGGGGAGACGCACGCGGTAACCCAGCCGAAGAGGACAACGACGGGGCAGACGCGCACGCTCTTGGCATGATCGCGTTTGGTCTCGATGTGCGAAGCGAGCATTTCTACACGAGCGTGTCGAGCCAGCTCTTCTTCTCTCGAAACGGCGACTCCCGACCTTTCCACGCCATGATGCTGCGTGTTGGCGGGCAGTGGACGGTGGGGCGCTGGCGAGACGGCAACTAGAAGGCGACACTCGGCGACGAGCTTGCTCTTCCCTCCCTGCCCGCTCCTCGACTATCTGAGGCGGCCCCGGTACGCTTCGGCCATGGACTTCACGCTTGACCAACTTCGCGTCTTGGAGGCGACCGCACGATGCGGGTCGTTTGCGGCGGCGGCTCGCGAGCTGCACCGGGTTCCGTCAGCGATGACCTACACCGTGAAGACCTTGGAGGAGGCGCTCGGGTTGACGCTCTTTGATCGCAGTGGCGGTCGGGCCGCGTTGACGCGAGAGGGGCGGCGAGTGCTCGAGGCCGCGAAGGACGTGCTGGATCAGGCGCGCGCCCTTGAGAACGTCGCGGTAGACCTCGCAGGCGGTTGGGAGGCGGAGCTTCGTGTCGTGGTGGACAGCGCTTTCCCTGCCTCGTTGTTGGTCGCGGTGGTCGCGAGGTTTGCGGGCGATGATGTGCCGACGCGGCTACGCATGGACGTCGAGTGTCAGGAAGGAGTGATCGATCAGTTCGAGCGTTTGGACGCAGACATCGCGTTATACCTCGGCTTTGACAGCGACGCGGACGCCGCGCCCTACCACACGCAGGCACTACCCTCGCTGCGCTTTGTCTTGGTCGCGGCCTCTGGGCATCCCATACATGAAGGGCCCGTGACTCCCGCCAGGCGCTTGGCTTTTGCGGAGCTGATCGTGCGTGATTCGGCCGAGCGATTTTCGGAGCACACCAAGCCGGTGTTCACGGCCAGCCGAAACGTGGTGTATCTGAGCGACTTCCAAACAAAGAAGGAGGCGCTGCTCTCGGGGGCTGGGTACGGCTGGATGCCGCGAACTCACATCGCAGAGTCTCTCGATAGCGGCGTGCTGAAGAGGGTCGGCGACGAGGGCAACACGTGGGACTACCAACCGGTGATCGTGACGCGACCGTCTGGCAGCCACGGTCGCGCGCGCGCTCTCTTCGTGAAGACGCTCGGCGTGATGACTCAAGGAGTTCAAGAATTCTGAAGTCAGTGAGCAAAATCATTCAATTTGCTAGAGCATGTCGAGACGCCATGATGGGGCTCTGAACACACTCGACGATCTCAATGAGCCGCACATGACCTCGACCAACTCCCTGAACTCGCCTTCGACCGCTGCTAAGGTTTCGCTCGCCGTCCGTTGGCCGGTTCAACAGCCCGCCCGCCGACTGGTCTGCGCGTTCGCGCTCGTTTTCGGGCTTAGCGCTGGCTGTGCCGTGGCCGACTCGGGCGGCGAGGACGAGAGCCCGAGGCGCGACGAGAATTCGCGCCCGGCCGTCGACGCCGCCACCGGTGATGGGCTGGACGCTGGTGTCGCCGAAGATGCGTTCCCGCTGGGCGATACCGGCGGGCAAGACGCTGGTGAAGGGGAAGCCGACACGACGGCGACCGACACGGGTCCTCCATCGTCCGACACCGCGGACGCAGGCGGAGGCACCACGGACAGCGGCCCCTCAGATACGGGCACCTCGGATACAACCCCGACCGACGCCGGTGCTGACACTGTCGCCGACGCGCCGATCGACACCGGTGATGAGCCGTGCATCTCCGAGGTCTTTGAGCCCGGAGCAATTGTCCGCCCGGTCGACATCATCTGGGCCATCGACGCATCGCCGAGCATGGATGAGGAGATCACACGCATCGAGGCGCAGCTGAACGACTTCGCGACGCGCATCGGCGGCTCTGGGCTCGACTATCGCGTTGTGCTCATCGGGAGCGACCGCGACCAGTACATCCCCGCGGAGGCGCACCGCTTCAATGAGATCTGCATCCCGCCGCCACTGAGCGCGGCGGCCACCTGCCCAGACGTCGACTCTGACCGTTTCTTGCATGTGCGCGAGCCGATTCACAGCCGCGCTGTGTTGCTGGAGTCTATTGAGACCTTCCCGCAGTACCGCGACTTCCTCCGAGCGGACGCCATCAAGCACTTCATCTATGTTACGGATGACGACGAACGGAGCGCTTCGACCGTCACGGCGTTCGAGAACCTCGTGGCGAACGAGCCGGTCATGGGCGACTTTGTGTATGTTCACAGCATCGTCGACTTCATTGGCTACGACCCGAACTGCTTCCTCGACGACAACTGCTCCTGCGGCGACGCACGCGGCGAGCAGTACCTGGGCTTGAGCGACAGCACGGGCGGCATCGCGGCCTCGATCTGCGAAGACGACTGGACGCCCATCTTCGAGGCGCTCGAGGAGGTCGTCACGGGCGCCGTTGAGGTCCCGTGCGAGTTCATCGTGCCCGACCCGGGTGACGAGTTTGAGGTCGACTATCGCCAGGTGGGCGTGCGCTCGACAGGCGCGGGGGCCAGAGAGCTTGGCCGCGTAGAAAGCGCGGGCGCGTGTGGCGCTGAGGGCGGCTGGTACTTCGACGACCCGGCGTCACCGACGCGTTTGCTTCTGTGCCCGACATCCTGTGGCGACACCGGAGGCGGCCTTGAGGTCGAGCTCGCGTGTTTCCGACCGAAGGTCTAGAGCGGCGAGATTTGTGGACAGGGCCCGTCCGAGCCAAAGCGTCCGATGGCCTATTCGCAGTCCCGCTGCACAACCCCGCAAGACGGGGCGTTACCCAACTCGCAACCGGCGCTGTACGCGGCGCAGGCCGCCGGCAATGAGGCGGTGACCGTCATGAGCCCAAGCTGGAAGACTTGTCCGGTTTCAAAGCACGCCTGAGCGGAGGCCGCGAAACAGCGGTCGACGAGGTCCTGCAAGTCCCGTCGGAGCAGTGAAGGAAGCTCGGCTCGAAGCGTTTCGGCGGCTGAATCGGATACCGTCTCTCGCACCTCACTCGGCAAGACCATCGCCGTTTCGCCGCCGCCCCGCATCTCTGTGGCCGAGGGAAGAGAGTTCGGAAGGTTGGGGATGGTCTCCGCGGCCCCGACGAATTGACCGCAATTGTGGCGCGCCATCGTGCATGCCTCTGGGTTCCCTAGAGCGCACGCTTCCGCATACGCGAGGCAGGCAGTCCGTGGTGACGGTGTCACGCCGAAGAGGCCCTCTTCGTAGACCTGGGCGATCGCCATGCAGCTCTCGGCGTCTTCTTCGAGACACCGATTGACGACTGAGCGAATCTCTCGCGGGATGCGTGCGCTTAGAGCGCTCTCCAGTCTTTGATCGGGCTCCAGCCTTGGACCGGTGTCCCTGGGCGTTGCTCCGACCTCGTCGGCAGACAATCGCGCATCATCAAGGTGATTCACCGCGTTCGTAGCGGACCCCATGAACACCAGCACGCCAACAAACGATGTCACCGCAGCGGCGATCCCGACCTCCGCGGACCCACCGCTGGCGGTGTTTGCCAAGGCCAACAGCGCGCCGCCGCCGAACAGCGCCGCGCCGGCCGTCATGCCGCTGCGAGCCTGGGACGCGCTGTCGCAGCCGAAGAGAAGAGTCGCCGCGATGGCGACGGTGCACAGAGAGTGGCTTCGATTCATGGGGTCCAGCAAAATATGAGAGTTAGCAGCGCTCGCTTCGGAGCGACCGCCGATGTCGTTGTCATGCGGCCCCGCCTAACAGAAGTCTCGCTCAGTACCAGATTCAAACACACCGTAGTGCGATTGAGCGTCAGCGTCTAGGCTCAAGAGCGTGGCACCACAGCGAAAGACAAACACGTGCCGGAAGTGCCGTATCGGTGAGGTGTCGCGGTCGGATTCGTTCCCCGAGCTCAGGCCGCGTTCGAAGCGGCTAGATCATGCCCGTGCGAACACGATCACACCGTGTACACTCCTTTCGCGATATCCGTCGGGCGCTCCGGCATTGCGATGATATCTTGACCGAACTGGGCTATCGCGAACGCGGCAGCGCCCACGGTCGATCTCGGCGACTAGGATGCCGCACTGAGAGCGCGACGGTGCCGCAAAGACAACAAACCCCAGCAGCCCAACTCACTTCCACACTGGGCTGCCGGAGCGCCTCAGCGTACGGGATTCGGCGACACGGCGGGCAGCTTCGTCCAGTCGAACGACAAGCCCGAGGCATAAAATGCAACGGCGTAGTCAATGAACGCACGCACCTGTAGCGGCACGAATTTCCGCTCCGGGAAGACGATGCTCGCGCTTGTTGTTACGCCGAGCTCATCTGGACACACGAACTCGAGTTGGCCACTGTCGCGATAGGGCTTTGTTAGCGAGTCGGGCAGCAGCGCGATGCCGAGGCCTCGCAGAGCGGCCTGCAATCGTAGTGGAACCTCGTCACTTACGAGGCCGCCGGCCACCATCACCGTGCCGCCGTCCCGTAACGGCCAGCGCTCCGCGCGTCGCCAGTCCCTAGCGAAGGTGAGCAAACACCGATGGCCCACGAGATCAGTGACGTCACGCGGCCGGCCCTCACGCGCCAAGTACTGCGGTGCGGCGACAGCGCTCGACCTGTCAGTGGCGAGTCGGCGTGCGATCAGGCCCGGGTCCAATGTGCCACCGAATCGCAGCGCGACGTCGACCCGATCAGCGAGAAGATCGACGTGACGAGTAGAGGACGCCAGCTCGAGGTCAACCTGTGGGTACGCGTCGACGAAGCCAAAAATCAACCCGTGATGCAGCGTCGCTGGCGGGAGGGAGACGCGCAGCCGACCTCGAGGCTCGTCGTCCGCCTGAGCAACCGCCCGCCAGGCCGCTGCCGTATCCTCAACCACACAGCGGGCACGCTCGAGCAGAAGCTCGCCGGCATGAGTGAGCGCCAGGCGGCGAGTCTCGCGGTGGAGCAGGCGGACGTCGAGCTCCTCCTCGAGCCGCTTGATCCTGCGACTGACGGTCGTGCGCGGGAGTCCAAGCTCACGTGCGGCCCCGGAGATGCTCCCGGCGTCGACGATCGTGACGAACTCTACGAGCCGGTCTGCAGACGGCATATGTGCTCTCATTGGTCAGGTGGTGGCCAAACATCCTCACTAGTAACGCCAGCGCATCATCTTTAGGTTCGCTACTGTCAAGCCCCATCCCCCCGGACGTGAAACAATGACCCACTCCAACACCATGCTCTCCGACGGCTCTAACCCCGAAGGCGTCGACCCCGTTCCCGCACTTCAGTGGCGCTCGAAGGCCAACTTCACCGACGTCGTCGTGCACGGGCCCGCGTTCTCAGCGGGCACCACAAAGGTCCGCTGCTTCCTGACCTATGCCGGAATCTCGTTCAGGCACGACCAGCACATGCCCAAGGGGTTCAAGCCGAACACGAGCTACAAGAAGGTGCCGATCATTGACGTCGCCGGTCGGCAGGTGAACGACTCAGAGATCATCCTGAAGAACCTCGTGCCCGCACTCGGCCTGGAGTTCAATCATGCCTGGGAGCGTCGTATCGTGCTCGAGCTCGACACCACGTTCAAACTGCACTGTGAGTCCAAGGACTGGGCGATGCTCGCCGTCGCGACCATGGGGGCGCCCTCGTTTCTGAAGTTCATCATCGGGCCTGCAATAAAGCGGATGGAACGCGGGCAGGCGCGGCGAAACATCGCGTTACTGGGCCTCGGGCATGCGGAATCCGACGAGGTGGTGATTGCCAAGGACTTCAAGGCCGCGATGACGGGGCGCTTCTTCGCGGGCGACGCCCCTGGTCACGTCGACCTCTCGTTGTATGGCTTGATGGCCGGCTACTTGTACGCCGAGTGCCCGATCGCTGCCCGAATGGTCGCTGGAGCAGACCTCGGCGCATGGGTCGAATCGATGGACACCGTCGTGCCGCTCGCCGGTCTCTTCCGGCGCTGAGCGGACTCACCGGGGGGAGGCGCACCGCGACGTGCGTCCGCGCGACATCGCGGTAAGGCCGAGGAGGACGGAATACCTCGTGCTGGGGCTCAGACCGGCGCTCATCCGAGGCCAATGCCGGAGACTCTGCGCGACCCGTGACAGGTGTCGTCCGCCAGCGAGGCTCAACCGGCGTACGTGTACGTGTACCCAAGCGCAGGACAGAGGTCGTCCAGTGCGTAGTACTCCTCGTCGCAGTCCCCGTACGCCGAAAAATACCAGTACGTATACTCGTAGTCGTAGTAGGAATACGTGTAGCTCTCGCAAACACCGTAGCGTGCGGCGCAGGAAGCGTAAGCGCGCAATGCGTTTTGGCAGTCCTGCGGCAGGCTCTGCTCGGTGAAAAGGGTGACGATCTCGGAGACACACTCGTTACGTTCTGCGACGAACTGCGAGCGATCAGCTGTTGTCGCGCATCGCCGCGCGACGGCGCAAAGCGTGGTGACCGAACGCTCAGCGTTGCCTAGCGGTGTCGTGTCCACGCCGTAGTCAACGTCCCCTTCATACTCGGGATCGGAGCCGCAGCTCGCGACCGCGATGCTCGTCAGCGCAAGCAGCGGAATGGGCCGCGTCAAGTGGCGTGTGTTCATGGGGGCCCTCGGGGCGGGAGTGCAGAGTCCGAACGATCAGCAGCTGCGCGCGAGGCGGCAAACGCAATCAAGAAGAGTGGCGAAGCCATCGACCGGGTCTGTGGGGTCGCACGAGGACGGCTATCAGAACCCAGGCTAGTAGCCGTACTCGTCTAGCGGCGGACACAAGTCGTACTGCAGATCGTACTCATCGTCGCAGTCGTAAGAATAGAAGTAGGCGTACGTGACGCCTTCATACGTGTACGTCTCACATGTTGCGGTATCGGTAATGCACTGGATGTAAGCTGCGGTAGCGTCCCGGCAGTCTTGCGGTATCTCGTGCCCGTCGAACTGCTCCACGGCTTGCACGAGACACTCGTCTAGGCGCTCTTCGAACGTGCCTTCCGGGCCGTCCGTCGCGTAGCATCTGGAACCGGCCTCGCAGAACGCGATGATGACAGCCTCGAGGTCGCCTAGCGCGGATGTGTCGATCGCGTCGCTGGTGTCCGTTGCGTCTGCGTCGGGCGCGTCTGTCGTGTCTGCAGCGTCTGTCGTCTCTGCAGCGTCTGTCGTCTCTGCAGCGTCTGTCGTCTCTGCAGCGTCTGTTGTCTCTGCAGCGTCTGTTGTCTCTGCAGCGTCCGTTGTCTCTGCAGCGTCCGTTGTCTCTGCAGCGTCTGTTGTCTCTGCAGCGTCTGTTGTGTCTGCAGCGTCGGCCGTGTCCTGTTCCCCAACGTCGAGAGCGACATCACTGGCATCTGCCGTATCAGGGGTGGCCACGTCAGGCTCGACGTCCACGTCAGAGTCGAGCGATGCGTCTGCGGCATCGGCGCTGACCTCGGGGCCGGACACATCGGCCGCGTCCTCGGCGGTCACTCCGCCGTCGAGCTGCACAACGTCTGACCCGGCATCGGCAATCAGCGCGTCCGCGAGCGCGTCCGCGGCGGCTCCGGTGTCCGTGCCACAGGCCGCGAGCGCGATGGACGCGAGGGCGACCAGAGGAATAGGTCGTATTAGATCACTCATGATGGCGGCTCCAAGCTCCCACTGAACAACTGTAGTTCATTCTCGGTAGCAGGTTGCTCAGTCACTGCAAAGCGTTCGCCTGCTCGCCTAGCGTGATCCTCGACGCCTAAGTCTCCTCGGGCCCCCCTCTCGCTTCGGTGCGTCGGGCTACCAGCCACACCCAAGCGCAAAGAAGTCGTCGGGCGCTTCCGAAAGCGCGGCAAACCATGTCGCCCAGAAGTCCTCGGTGCGTAGCACGAAGTCGGCGAGAACCGGGTCTGCTGCGATGAGCGCTTCAGCCTCTACGCCTTCTAGTGCGAGCTCACCGCTCGCCGAGCCAAGGCCGGGTACACGCGTTGAAAGCCTGGGGTAGTCCGCTGCCTCTGCCCACCGGTCCGCATTAGGCTGCGGCAACATGCTCGGTAAGTCTGACCATGCCTCGATGAATGTCATGCGACCCTCGGCGTCGAAAACAAACTCCTCGTAAATGGGGCATGCGCCGCCTTCGTACTCGAACTCGATGTAGCAGCGCGCAAAGGGTTGTATGTCGAAGAAGCGGCAATCGCGAACGGGAACGGTCGATGGGTCGAACTCGCGCAACGCGTCGGCTGTTTGGTTCATGTTGTCGCGGCCATAGCCGGTGAGCCAAAGCCACGGAGGCCACTCCCAACGCGCGACGTTGTCAGCATAGTTGGGGATGCTCGCGCGATCGGCATCGACATCCAGCGTGTCGAAGTACGCGAGCGCTTCGGCGACGTAGTATTCGGGTGGCTGGGTGGGCTGCGCGCACCGTGCTGTCGCGAACTCGGTGCCCTCAAACTGGCAGGCGTTCGGGCCAGGCCCCGCTGCTCCGCCGGCGTCCGTCAGGTCGCCGATCGTGTCCGCTGAAGCATCCGACTGAGCGTCGTCGCTGCACGCGATCAGTGAAGCGCTCGCGAGCGCAGTAATCAGGAAAAGACTTAGACGGTAGGGAGACATCAGCATGCTGAGATTCTACCACGGGAGTGGGGGTGCTGACACGTCTAACGGAAGCGCTCGAGTCTGCGCCGAGACCCGTCAGCCGAGACGTCGGAACCTGGAGCTTGGCCGCTACAGCTCGATGCGCGTCTGCGCTGCCCCAAACGCCTCCGCCAGCTTGTCGGCGAGGCGCGAGGTGGGCAGAGATTGTGCGTCCTCGGCGGTGCACCAGCGCAGCGTCACATACTGCTCAAGGCGTGCACTGAGCTCCTCTAAGTCGAAGGGCTCGTGAACGTCCGCAGACACTGGCGTGACCGTCCATCGACGGTGGGTGAAGACGTGCACGATGTCGTCGTGTGCGGAGCCCGTGTCGAGCCGACCTGTCGTCGCTTCGCGCCAGACCGCACGAGCTGACGCATCCGAATCTCGCTCAAGCATCGGGTGCTCCCAGAGACCGGCGAGCAGCCCTGTCGCGGGTCGCTGAGCGAGCAGCACCTCACCCGTGCTCGTGGAGGTGATGCGATAGCCAAAGTGGCGTGAAGATGTGGGCTTCGCCTTCTTCGCCTTCACGGGGAGCTCGCTCACCCGCCCCGTACGCCTCGCTGCGCAGCGGTCTTCCCAAGGGCAACGGTCACAGGCCGTATTCTTCGGGGTGCAGACGGTGGCGCCGAGCTCCATCAGAGCCTGGTTGAAGTCACCGGGGCGCGGGCCCTGCACCCACTCGTCAGCGACGGCCCAGAGCGCCGTTTGGGTTTTGGGCTTCGCGATGTCGTCGGCGATCCCGAAGACGCGCGCGAAGACGCGCATGACGTTACCGTCGAGAACAGCAGAGGCTTGGCCGAGCGCAATCGACGCGATCGCACCGGCGGTATATCGGCCCACCCCTGGGATCGTCTGCCACGCCTTGGCGTCCGCCGGGAGGGTAGGCATCGCGCAGAGCTGCTGGGCCCCTCGGTGCAGGTTGCGGGCGCGCGAGTAGTAGCCGAGGCCTTGCCACGCGGTGAGCACGTCCTGCTCGTCGGCTGCCGCGAGCGACTCAATGGTGGGGAAGCGCGCGATCCATCGCGCGAAGTAGTCGCGCACGGTATCCACGCGGGTCTGCTGCAGCATGACCTCGGACACCCAGGTGCGATACGGGCTCGGCTCGCTACGCCACGGCATGTCGCGTGCGTTGGCGTCGTACCAGCGCAATAGCGACGTGCGCATTGAGGGATCGGGAGGGAAGTCTACCATGGCGCGCACTATGGGGCTCGCGGTGGACGCTGCATAGGGCCGACCCCTGGGGCCGCGTGCGGAGGCCGACTCGAGCGCTCACGGCGGGCTGATTTCAGGGACTCTGCGACGGGTTGCCCTTGCATCGCATTGGGTGACGAGTACCTTGTTGTGCGCTCCCGACCTTTGCACCGAATCTCTATGAACGCTCGCCGCTTGTTCGCGCTCCCCGCACTTTGTATCGCAGCCCTCTCCGTGGGGGCCTGCAATGATGAGACGAGCGGGCCAGACGAGCCTGATGTGACGACGTCGCTCGACATCGCGATCGTCGACGCCTCGGAAGATACTGGGGAAGCCGACACCCAGCCGGACGCCACCGACGCGGGCGGCCTCGATATCCGCGTTCTCAACTGCGACCTCGAAGACGACCTGTCTCCGAATCAGGAAGAGACGACAGCGTACGACGCAAGTGAAGGGCTGATCGATACCGACCTGCACATCTGCGAAGACACGGCGGACTGGTTCGCGATCGCTGTCGACGCGGGGGACCAAATCCGAGTGACGGTTGAGCGAGAGACAGGCGAGAGACAGCTCGACGTCGTGCTTTACAGGGCGGGAGACACCGAGCCGGGCAATGAGATCGCCACAGCGACCAATGAGGGGAGCGAGCAAGAGCTGCGCTACCGTTCGCAGACGGCCGGCCGGTTCCTCGTGAACGTTTCGTCAGGCGATGGCACAGAGGTGCCCTACACGCTCAACATCGGTTCTTCCTGCGCAGGCGATGACGAGTGCGGAGATGACCAGCGCTGCTCCTTACTTCAGCAGCGATGCGTGCCGCTCGCGCCTGAAAGCTGTGGTGAAGACGCCGACGAGCCGAACGACAGCCCGACGACAGCGACCGTGCTCGAGCTTGATGGAGCCGGCTCGGGCTTCGCGATCGGCAACATCGTCTGTGAGGGAGACCCCGACTACTACTCGCTCTCGCTCGATGAGCCGACCACTGTGCGAATCGCGCTCGACTGGAATGGCCAGGCGAACCTCAACGCACTCGTGTACGACGCGCGTGGCCGCTTTGTCGCCGGAGCGTTCAGTGAGACGGACAACCCCGATGTGGGCACGGCCGCTTCGATCGCCGCCGGCGACTATAGCATCTTGGTGTACTCCGTCGTCGTGAACTCGGGGGACAACGCCGTGTACGCACTCGAAGTCAGCACCGATGCCAGCGTCTGCGAGTCCGACATCGATTGCGCGGTCACCGCGGGCGCGCAGCTCTGTGACAACGGCGTTTGTGTGGGATTCGAGCCTGCGCAGCCCGGCCCAGCCGGAGCCGATTGCGACACGCAGTCTGATTGTGCAGACGGGCTGTTCTGCTATCAGGGAGTTCCTGGATTCAGCGACAACTACTGCACGGCGCTGTGCCAAGACGAGCTCGACTGCGGTGACTTTGGGCGGAACGCGCAGTGCATCGCAAACGGCGACGAGGGCGTCTGCGTTGGCGCCTGTGACACCGATCTGGACTGCCCGACTTTCTACAGCTGCCAGGGCGGTAGCTGCGACCTGGAGTTCTGCGGCACTGACGCGGACTGCGGTGACGGCCAGCTCTGCCGCCGCACGAACCAGCAGAACCTTGGCCTCTGCACGGAGATCGAGTTCATCACATGCGACGGGGATGACGCCTTTGAACCGAACGACACGGACTCGACCGCGACCGTGCTCGACGGCTCCGAATCGGGCGTGGTCTGCGATTTGAACGACGACTGGTTCGCCATCGAGCTGACGGAGCCGACACAGCGCTTGGAGCTGACAGTGACCTACGAAGGCGGCGCCGACCTCGACCACTACTTGTTCGACGCAGCAGGCGTGCTTGTGGCCCAGACGGCGGAGGAAGAAGTGAGCCCGCAGGTCATCACCGCAGGCCTCTTGCCCGCCGGGCGCTACATTCTGCGCATCAACCAGTTCTCCGTCGGCACATCGACAAACACGGAGTACGAAGTGAGCGCAGTCGTGGAGAGCATTGACGGCTGCTTCGACGACTCGGACTGCAACGGCAACCAGCCGCTTCGCATCACCTGCGACCTCGAGACGAACGCATGTGAGTTCCTCGATGGCGACGGCGCGGTACCGCTCGGCGACCTCTGCGACTCCGAAGATGACTGCACCTCAGACGCGGAGTTCTGCTGGGCGTTCTCAGGCGCTGAAGATGGACAGAACATCTGCACCGTGCGCTGCGCCAGCAGCCGAGACTGCACAGGCG
>JBLFZA010000063.1:0-16982 GCA_047610025.1 Bradymonadia bacterium
CGACGATCGGCTCGCCAATCGATGCGACGTAGTATCCCCCGCTGCCGGCGACGTCGGCCAAACTGACGATCACCGGGAGCTGAGCCGCCAGGCCCATAACGGCGCGGTGCATATCTTCACTGGCCGTCGCGGAGCCGCCGGGGCTGTCGATCCGCAGGATGACGCCGCGGATCCGTCCGTCATCCAGAATCTCTTCACACGCAGCGGCGATCTCGGCTGAGCCCGTCTCGAACCCTCCGAGCAACGGCACCGCGCCACCGGAACCGGAGACGATCCCGCCGTCGATGTGCAGCACCGCGATCGGATTCGCAGGGAACCAGCGCTCGTCGCGTTCAGGTTGTGCTGAAGGCGACCGAGACACGCTCACGTCTCCGAGAACGGCGCGCATCCGGTCACTGAGTTCATCACGATGCGAGACGAAATCGACGTTTCCCAACTCTTCGAGGTCGTCAGGCGACAGAGGTAGCGCTTGCCACGCCTCGGCAAAGGCGTCGGCACCGAGGCCGCTGGAGTCCTCGATAGGGGACAGGAAGGTCGCGTACGTGTCCGCCAAGTAGGCGTCGAGCTGTGCTGTCGCCTCCTCACTTGGCCCGGTATTCGTGAAGCGCTCGGGGCCCGACTTGTACTCACCAATGCGCACGAACTGTGGCTCAACGCCGATATTCTGCAGCAGCTCAGCGAGGTAGTAACGCGTGCCACCGATGCCGTTTCTGAGCAGAACCGAGGTCGGCGCCGCGACGACGACATCTGCCGCCGAGGCCACGTACAAGCCACGCAAGCTGGCATCTGAGAGGTACACCACCACGCTCTTTCCTGACGCACGCACGCGCTGAAGCGCCTGATGCAACTCCCAAAGCTGTGCAGGGCCGCCGGAAGCATTCTGAACATCGAGGAATACACCCGCGATACCGCCTGGCTCCGCAAGTCGTTCGAGCGCGAGCAATACGTCGACAAAGGTCGCCTCTTCTCGGCCACCCAACGTGCGACTCGGATACTCTTGGAAGAGCCTCGGACCCACGTCGATACGCCACAGGACCCGTCCCCGCGAGACGGCTTGCGGCCCCGGCGTTGAGAATACGCTGGAGTACGCGCTGAGCAGAGACCGCCCTGGCATGTGCGCCACGCCGATTGACGCGGCGTTGTGACGCACCGCCAGCTCGACCCCAACACTCGCGGATTGCACGACGTCAGCGTCGCTAGGCGATAAGTTCAGGCTGCCGAAGAGGCGGACGCCATCGACTGGCCGGAGCGTGAACGAAAACGCCCCCGTGTAGGACTCTTGCCAGACGTTAAGGCCAAACTCGGCGCCGATGTGCTCGCGAGATGATCGCAGCGTGAGAGCGCCTCGGTAGCTGCGGAGAAGTCGCGCATCCCCAATATACGGTTGATTGAGTGCGTCGACGACTACTGCGACACCGACGACGGGCGAGAATCGCGCCGAGAGTCCTAAGCGGTGACTCACGACTCCCCGCCAGGCGGAGCCGCGGCTCGCGTACCAATGGTCGACGCTCCAGCCGACGCCGAGTTGGTCTACGCCGCTGGCAAGCCCCCAACGTGCGACAATCGCGTCAGGCCCGTGGACGGCTGAGGCGAACTGAGCCCCAACCCCAAGGAGCCGGCCAGGGCTCCATCCGAGCGCGCCGCGCGCATGCATCGGATTCGCCTCGCCGAGCTCTATCGCCGCGCCGATACCGGCCTCGAAGGTTTCGAGAAAGAGCAGATTCGCGGGGTTGATGCCGACGGCCTGGGCGTCGTTGCGCAGTTGAAGCGGCTGCCAAAGCTCGGCGCTGGACACTGGTTGTGCGTGGGCGAACGGGGCGAAGACTGACGCCACGAGGACGAACGCGAAGGCGGGAAGCGATAGCAATCTTCTCATTGGAACTCGGACTCCAGAACGTCAGCAATCAGCTCGTGAATTGGTGCCCACACGCCTTCGTCTTGGGGAAACGTCACTGTGAGTGAGCCCTCATTGGTAACGACTTGTGCCGATGAGAGCAGGCCAGCGAGGCCGAGAGCGACGACTTCGGGGACCTCGCTCAGTCGAGAGAGTGCCCGGGTCAGCTCAACCTCCATCGCGTCGGCCACCCTTGGATCTCGGACCTCGAATTCCACGTGCACACTCTCGGCGATATGAACTCGTATCTCGTCGATGTCTGCGAGCGCTGGATCTAGCTCAGCCCAGTCGTGCAGGGTGCGCATCGAGATCGACACGGGTGCCGTCGCTTCTGGCGCCGCGTCGTCGAGTCGTGTGGCTTCGTTCGTCGAGAATCGGTGGGTGAGAGCGCATCCGTCGCTGTCGTTCCCGTCGCCGGCATGTCTTCGGTACTCGGCGGACGTCCAACGCGTTAGACCGCGCGCCTCTAGCGACCGAGTGAGGGCGTCGATGTTTAGTTCGGAGCCCGCCTCGAACGAGAGCGTCAGGCTCGGCGTTTCATCACTGCCAACTCCGGCGCGAACCGTGCCAAACGCATCGGCGGACAGCCCGTGCTCGGCTAGCAGAGCGGTGAGACGATCCCCAAACGCGGGATGCTGGGCGAGCCAAGCGACATCGCGCACGGTGACGAGAATGGCGGCCTCTTGTTGCGCCTCGGGCATGTCCCACGGCCTGGTGGGTGTGGACGTGTCGACCTCTGCGCATTGTGCGACCGCGGGATTGGCTGACGAGGAGATGGTCGCGATGGCGATCAACGCGCACGCCACACGCACCCAAGTAGAGACGCTCAGTTGTAAGCGCCTTCCGTGCTGGCTCAGGCGGCGTCGGTCGCTCGATGCGGCGCCTTGACGACTTGGTTTCGGCCGCCGCGTTTGGCGCGGTAGAGCGCTTGGTCTGCATGGTCGATGAGCGATGACAGATCCATCTCGTCAGGTGCGAAAACAGCGACGCCCAAGCTGAGCGTGACGGAGAATTGTCCGTCGGTGCCGTCAAAGGCAAGCGCTTCGACGTCGGCGCGGAGGCGCTCAGCGATCAGCGTCGCGGACTCGATATCCGTCTCTTCGAGCAATACCGCGAACTCTTCTCCTCCGTAGCGCGCGGCAATATCGACGTCGCGGTGATTCGCGTTCAGTACTCCGGCGACCGCCTTGATGACCTCGTCACCGACCGCGTGCCCGTGGGAGTCGTTGACGTTCTTGAAGTGGTCGATGTCGGTCATGATCAAGCTGACGGCCCGCCCACTTCTGCGCGTTCGCGCGAGCGCCTGCTCGGCGAGTAGCCTAAACGTGCGGTGGTTTGTCAGGCCGGTCATGCCGTCCGTCGTGGCCAAGGTGACCATATCCGAATACGCGAGGGCGTTCGCGAGGGCGGCTGAGATGTACCGCAGCACGGTCACAAGCTGGTTGTTGGGCGCGCCCTCATACGCGGTGAGGTCGCGCGAGACGACGGTGAGAGTGCCGATACGTCTGCCCGACATGGCGAGAGGGCAGGCCATGACGGCATGCGGTCCGCCGAGCGTGACGCTGTCCCCGAAGACGGGCTCGTGGCCTTGTTCGATGCGACGCTGGAAGGGCAGGCACTCCATGAGGCGCAGCGCCCTACTGACAATGCTCTGGTCGGCCCCGAACGTATGGCCGAGGAGTTCTGGCGATGCGCCGTGCACATGAATGACGCGTTGCTGGTCGCGGCCCTCATCGTAGGCTGTGAGATAACAGGCATGGACGGGCAGCAGCCTCGAGACCAACTCGACGGCCTTCGTGCAGACGTCGTCAACAGTGAGCGCGTTATTGAGCTGCGCGGCTGCGTCGTCGAGTACGGCCATCCCTTCGCGGGCTGAGGCTGCCTCGACGACTAGGACTTCTAAGCGAATCGCGAGTGAGACTTGTTGCGCAGCTGCCCGAACGGCATCCGCGTCGAGTTCTTCGAAGGGCTCGGTGCCTTGGCCGCGGTCAACCACAAGGTAACCGACGACCGCGTGCTCGCGCGTGAGCGGAATCGCAATCACATGTGCCGGGTGGTCAGCTTCGTACCACGGGACGAAGCCCTCGCCGCTGACGTGGTTGCGGATGGTCGGGCCGTGAGCATTGACGAGGCCTCGGAGCACGCCCTCGTCAGCTGGGTAGGCGCCGTCGCGGATGTTGTCGCTTGAGGTATCAACGACACGAACGGTGACTTGGTTCTTGCGCGTGCTTCTCCACACGACGACGGCGCTTTGGGCGCGCAGCGCAGCGCGCAGAAGCTGCAATGTGCGCTGAACTGAGGCGCGGGCGGAGTCGGCTGCGTCTTGGATGATGCGCACGTCTAGTTCGCCGGGCGCATGACTTGGCCGCTTGTGCGGACGCGCGATGAGTGTCGCGCTTTGGTCTGTCTCGAGGCGAATACGCGAGCGCCGCCGAAGGCCAATCGCGCCTGCCACAGCCAGCGCGGCGACCAGTGCCCCGATGGCAGGGTGAGCAAACGTGGCTCCCCAGGTCATCGACAGCCCGACAGCGAGCTGCGCGTCCGGGCGTTGCCACCAGCGCACTGAGCGCTCCCCGCGTGTGCTAAAGCGACTCACTCGCGCTCCGTCACGCGAATCATGACCTCGCCAGGAGCGAGAATCAATCGATCGTTCCGCGCCGCTTCGAGGAGTGCGCGCGGGTCCGATTGCAGCAGCTCCACACGTGCTTCGACGTCATTCACGTGCTCTCTCAGGGCCGCGTTCTCAGCCTGAATGGCGTGAAGCTCCGCCGTGCGCACCTGCAAGTCTTGCGTTGGGTCGTGATGACGCGTCCAACTCGTCACGACGAGAATCGACGCGAACAGAAACGCGGAGGCTATGATGCGGTGGGAGCGCATCGCACAAAGACGTACATGAGGGCAGAAACGCGGCCGAACACGGTGTGTGTAGTTGTCTCCCACTCGCGATCCGGTGTCAACTAAGTTGCCCCGAGATCTCGGTAGCTTAGTCGTCGATCGAGCACCGGAGATCGAGTGATCGATCACGCCACCGCAGGGCACAGATCATCCGCTCCGCACCCCGGCTGATTGTTGGCTGTTATCTCGGCCGTTCGACGACGTTGTAGACACGTGGAAATCCGATCGTCCGCGCCACATCGAGCGCCTCCATCACGACGCCGTAGGGCACATTCCGGTCACCGCGCAGGAAGACGGCGCGATCCGGAAGCTCCGCGTGAATCCGCTCGAGCGCCGCGCGTACGTCCTCGAGATCGCCTTCGATGAGCTCAGCGTTTCCGCCGCGTTGCAGCACAAAGCGGCCAACGCCCTCGACTGTCAGCGTGACCTGTTCGTCTTCGCCGCTTTGCTCGCCGCTCGGTCCGCTGGGAAGATCCACGGGGATCACGCTCTGGTCCGCCGTCGCCGTCGTCGCGGTCACCAAGAAGAAGATGAGCAGCAGGAACACGACGTCGATGAGCGGCGTCAGGTCGAGCTCCGCTGGGCGCCGTTGCTTCGAACGATGGAAGTTCACGGGGTCGCCTCCGCGACGTCTCCTAGCCTGTCGAGATCATCCAGCGCAGCGAGCGCTCCCTCTTCCAGCGACGTAGTCAACGCGTCCACGCGGCCCGCCAGGAGGCGGTGGGCGACGAACACCGGAATGGCAACGCAGAGGCCGGCGGCTGTGCTGATCAACGCCTCCCAAATGCCATTTGCCAGAACGCCGGCGGACATCGCTTGTGCGCCCACGTTCTCAGTGACGGACTGGAACGTTTTGATCATGCCCGTGATTGTCCCGAGCAGCCCGAGGAGGGGGCTCACTGTGGCAATCGCGGACAGTACGCCGAGAAACCTCTCAAGTCGCGTGGCCTCCTGTCGGCCGCGGTCCTCAAGCGCCTCTCTGACCCGCGCGCGTCCGGCGTGCTGCTGTTTGATGCCTGCGCCGATGATACGCGCGATCGGCGTATCGCTCGCTTCGCAGAGCGCTCCTGCTTCGACGTGCCGTCCCGCTCGAAGGTGCTGACGAACCAACTCCTGAAAGCGGGCGGGAACAATACGCTGCTTCTGTAGGTACCAGAGTCGCTCGAAGAGCAACGTGGTCGCCACGAGGGAGCAAAGCGCCAACACCGCGATGATGGGGCCGCCTAGGGCGAGGAACTCGAACGCGTCTCTCATGGTCGCCACTCAGGTGGTTTGCGGAAGCTATCTTGGCCGTGGCCGGCGTCTCTATTCTTGATGCTCACGCCGGCCATTCGTTCATTATGGAGTGTGCGAGGCGGAGTTCGGAGGGCGCGCTCCGCGACATCTCAGCAGGCATAATGTCACGAACGCTGCATTGTTCCAGTGCCCAGTTTGAGACACGGACGCGAACCCGGCGCACGAAGACCGCATTTACTAAGGCGAGCGCGAAAACGGTCGCTGCAGCTCCGGCGAGCGCGCCGCGGACTCCCATTGAACGAAGTGCTACAACAGTCGTCACACACCCAACGAAGAGGGGCATAACGCCGGCGACGAGGTACGGCGCGACCAGCTTGCGGTTGATTTCCGCAGCGAGCGCGGCCATCGTCTCGCGTTTCGGCCCCTCAGCGGCGCCAGAATCCTCAGATTGCAAGGTCATGGAGACCATTGAGCATGGATACGAATACGGAGCAACACGGCGATGCAGAGCGATGCTTTCGCGCCGTTCTCGCCAGCGCGCTGTCAGGTGATGGCCACGCAGGCCTCGCCGACAAGACGTTCAACGATCTAGGATGGATTCGTATTCGCGAGCAAATCGCGTTGCGGTGCGTCGGCGAAGATGCAGCTGCGCTCGCGGCCGAGTTGGGTGTGCTGCCTGGGCGTTACATTCCGCGCCGACGTCAGCAGGAGGTGGCGGAGGCGATGGCGCTGTTGGCGCGGGGAGATTCGCCGCCCCTCCGTGGCATCAAGCCGATTGGTCGAGCCCTTGTACTCGCCGAGAAAGGGCTCGTACTGGGCGGAGAAGATTTGGTCGCGGTCGGGAAGACCGCTTCCGCGACGCACGCGGTTGGCCAGTACATGCGAGGGGCCGCGGCTGCGGCGCCGTACTTGTCTGCGCACTCTTCCGGCTTGACGGATGTGCGCGAAGTTGCGGCTGAAATCGGGCGATGCTTCGACCCCAGCGGTGACCTGACCGATGATGCGTCGAAGGAACTCGGCAGCCTCCGGCGTCGCGCCAAGCGGCTGCGAGAAGGGCTGCTTCGGCGACTCGACCAGATCGTGAAGTCACCCCAATTCGAAGGGATTCTTCAGGACGATTACGTAACCATTCGGGAGGAGCGATATGTCCTACCGGTACGGTCCGGTGAGCGCGGGGACTTTCCCGGCATTGTGCACGGCACGTCCAGCTCCGGAGCGACGCTGTTCATTGAGCCACGCGAGCTCATTGAGTCGAACAATCAGTTCCGAATCGCGACACTCGACGTGCAGGCTGAAGAACGTCGCATCCTCGCGCAACTCAGCCGCTTGGTCGGCCGCCACGCCGGCGCCTTAGAGGCGAATCAGGACGTGCTCACGTATCTGGACCTTACCGTCGCGAGCGCGCGGCTCAGCCGAGAGCTCCAGTCGCAGCCGGTTACTCTGACCTCCCCAAGCGACGAGTCACCTATCCGGCTCTCCCGGGCTAGGCACCCTGTGCTCGCCTTGCGCGAGCTCGCCGGGGAGTTGAAAGTCGTCCCGAACGACATCGTGATGCGAGGTGCCGCGAGCGTGCTCGTCATCTCAGGCCCCAACACGGGCGGGAAGACGGTCACGCTGAAGACGCTCGGCATGTTCGCCTTGATGGCCCGAGCTGGGTTGCCTCTTCCGTGTTCCGAGGGCTCGGCGTTTCCTCTCTTCGACGCGGTCTACTCGGACATTGGCGATGATCAAACGGTGGAACACGACCTGTCGACGTTCTCTGGTCACGTCGAAAACATCGCCTCGTTTTATGACGATGTCGACGAAGGATCGCTCGTTCTTCTGGACGAACTCTTCGCCGGTACGGACCCAGAGCAGGGTGCTGCGCTGGGGCGCGCGCTGCTGACAAGATTGGCGAAGCGTGGTGCTACCGTGGTGCTAACGACTCACTTGGAGAGCCTGAAGACGCTGTCGTACGAAGATGAGCAGTTCGTCGCGGCGTCGGTGGCGTTTGACGTCGAGAGTCTCGCGCCGACGTACCAGCTGCGTGTCGGGGTCCCCGGCAGCAGCTACGCGTTACGCATCGCGCAGCGTCTGGGGCTTGCCAGTGAAGTTGTCTCCGACGCCGAGGAGTTGCTGGCTGGAACGGCTTCGCTCGACAGAGAGTCGCTTATCGAGCGGTTGGAGGTCGAGTTTCAGCGCGTCGCGGAGGAGCGCGAGGAGCTCGCCGAGACGCGCGAGGAGCTCGCGCGGCGGTCGGCCAAATTCGAAGAGAAACGGCAGCGCATGATCGATCGCGACCGCAAGATGGTCGACAAAGAGGCCGGCAAGCTGAAGGCAGAGTTGGACGGGGTCCGTAGTCAGCTTCGGCGTATTGCGCGTGAGGTGCGCGATTTCGAGGGTCCATCTTCCGCAAGCGAATTGGGCGACAAACGGCGAGCCGTTGATCAGCTTCGCGCTGAGTTAGCAGACGCCGAGCGCGCGGTGAGTAGCGCCCGCTCCGTGGTGTCTCCCGACACCAACGATGAACTCCCTACGTTGACCGAAGAGGACTTCGTTGTGGGCACGCGGGTCTACGTGCCGTCGTTCAAACGCTCGGGAGAGATCGTCGAAGTGGCTCGGGGCAGGGCGGTGGTCCAGGTTGGTCCGATGCGCGCGAATGTGGCGAGGGAGGACCTTCGAGCGACCGCACAGGCCAGCGAGCAGGTGGCGCCGACAGCGACGCTATCGCTCGATGCTGCGCGCGGCGAAGCGATCGAGACGACCCTGGACCTGCGCGGCGAGCGCGTCGACGAAGCGATCGAGAAGCTCGAGGCCTACATTGACAGGGCTGCCAGCGCGCAGCTCCCCGCGCTCTACATCGTCCATGGTCATGGGACCGGTGCGTTGAAGCGTGCGGTCCGCGATCATTTGCGTCAGTCTCTCCACAAACCGAAGTATCGGCCAGGCGAGCGCGGCGAAGGAGGCGACGGCGTGACGGTCGTTCACTGGTAGCAGCCCAAGGATGACGGCTCGTCGGCGTGTCGTCGTCACAATGGCGCTGTATCCTAACGGCGCTCGTTCATGAGTCCGGACAACCGCCTCTCGATCTCGCTGGCCTCTTCGGTCTGTTCACTCCTGCGGAGATAGTCCAGGAGCAGCCTTAGGCCGCGGGCAGAGCTGCGATGTGCGTCCGCCGCGCGCCGATAAAACGTCTCGGCGTCTTCGTGTTGACCGTCGGCTTCGAAGGCCCTCGCCGCGAGGAGCAATGTCGAGAACTCGATCTCCGCGCCTAGCGAATCGACGAGCTCCCGCGCCGCCTCCGCCGCGCGTTCAGCCTGTCCTGCTTCAAGTGCTGCGCTGGTGAGCGACCGGAGCACCTCGGCGTCCTCATCGAGCAAGAGAAGAGCGTGCTCGTAGCTTCTCACCGCGTCTTCCGGTCGGGCGAGCTCGCGAAGGATATCGCCCCGCAACTCCCAACAGGGCCCAATGTGCTCCTCAATGCTGATGCAGATGTCGAGCTGCTCGAGCGCTCGTTCCGAGCCGGATACGGATCCTCGCAGGGCGATTGCGTACGCGAGTCGATAGGAGAAGAAGCTTGGCCGTGCCAGCGTGACGTAGCGCAGGTGCTGAACGGCAGCCTCTCGTTCACCGTCCCTCATCAGCGCAGCCGCGAGTTGCAGTCGCGCGTCCAGTTCTTGCTGAGTGGGGATCAGGTCCCGCTCGGCCCGGTTGACCGCGCGTCTTAGCGTGCGAACCGCCTCGCGCATTGCGGCTCCAGAGAGCGCGTCGGGAGCGTTGACGGGTTGAGGGGCGCCGCATGCGTATAGACTGAGCGCGAGGGTGACGATGATAGCGCATACGGCACTTTGCCGGCTTCGCCCTGTGGGCCTTGAGTCTCCTTCGCGCGCCGGATAGTTTGCTGAAACCGGGCGACTGGGTTTTGAGGTCGCTGGGTCCATTATTTGGTCTACGTTTGTAACGGGAGTCCGCAGTTGAGCACGTCCAAAGGTGTCATCAATATCTTACAGGAATTTTCGATTCCTCTGATCGTCGGCGTCTTGGCTGCGGTTGTTTTCGCCAACCTCGACCAGCACAGTTACCACGCAATCGTGGAATACGGCCCATTGGACGCGCTCTGCGCCAACTCTGATGGCCACGGAACTTTCTGCCAGGCTCCGCACGGGGCGCACGATGCCACCGACTCGGAGGTGGGTCACGAGCATAGCCACGATGGAGATGCCCACGAGGGCGACCCGCACGCGCCGGCAGCCCACGACGATGCGGCCGCTGGCCACTCGACCGATGCTGAGCCGGACAATACGGACGAGGCTGCTGCCGCAGCGGCGGCGATCGCGGGAGAACCCAACGACCTGAGAGCGCCGGACCACGGCACGATCAAGCCAGTGTTCTCGTTGTTCGGTCATCACCTGACGCTGCACTTTCTGATCAACGACATTTTCATGCTCTTCTTCTTCGGCGTGGCCGCGAAGGAGATCACGGAGTCCGTGCTGCCAGGCGGGGATCTGAACCCGCCGTCGAAAGCTATCAACCCGCTGCTAGCCACCATTGGTGGCGTGGTTGGGCCGGTTGGCTGTTATCTCCTGCTCACCTACGCCCTGTACGGCGGCGCAGACGCCGCGACCTTTGAGGCGGTGCGTAACGGCTGGGGAATCCCGACAGCGACAGACATCGCGTTGGCCTGGCTCATCGCGCGAATTGTCTTCGGCGGCTCACACCCTGCGGTGAACTTCCTGCTGCTGCTCGCTATCGCTGACGATGCAATCGGTCTTGGCATCATCGCGATTTTCTACCCGAACCCCGATCACCCAGTGGCGCCTCAGTACTTGCTGATGGTCGTCGCTGGAATGGGCGTCGCGTTCGCGCTGCGGAAAAAAGGCGTTCAGAACTGGGTGCCGTACATCGCAATCGGCGGCACACTATCTTGGTTGGGCCTCCTCAATGCGGCTCTACACCCCGCTCTCGCGCTCGTACCGATTGTCCCGTTCCTGCCCGGCCCGAAGACGGATACCGGACTGTTCCGCGATGATGATGAAGCCGATCTGAACGATCCCACTCACGCTAGCCACGACCACGCTCACAGTCCGCTTCACAACTTCGAGCACAGCATCAAGCTGTTCGTCGACTTTGGCCTGTTCTTCTTCGGGTTCGCCAACGCGGGCGTCGAGTTTTCAGCAATCAGCGACGTAACGTGGATTGTGTTGGCATCCCTCATCGTCGGCAAGACCGTCGGCATTACGTTCTTCGCGATGGTTGGCAGCATGTTGGGCTTCAAGCTGCCTGAAGGCATGAGCATTCGCCATGTCGTCGTCGCTGGTCTGGTGGCAGGAGTCGGCTTAACTGTCGCGCTGTTCGTAGCTGGCGAGGCCTTCCCTGGCGGAAGCCCGCACCAAGGCCCCGCGAAGATGGGTGCATTGCTGAGCTTCTTCTCGGGTGTCCTGGCAATCATTGTCGGTCGCATCGTGAAGGCGAACGAGCTCGACAAGTAGCTTCTCGCTGTCGCTGCGCGGGACACAAGGGTCAGCATTCGCTGGCCCTTGTGTCGTTTTGGCCTCGCCGATTGCCCTCAGGAAGAAGAGCGCCTCGCGAGAGGGACAGATTCGTCACCGGATCCATTGTGCAACGAGTGACGCATTGAGCCGCCTCGCAGAGCGCATGGTTAGTTAGACCCATGTTCGCGGAGGTCTGGTGTCTCTTCATCCCCCAACGGGGCCGCAGTTCCAACTAACCACGCTGTGGGGGGGGGGCCGACCGCAAGCGAGCTCTCCCCGCGCTACGCGCAGCGCGAGTCAGCAGTACAAGCGAGGTCCCCCTTCATTTTCACAGCGCTGCCGGGACTATGACTCTACTTCACGGAAGCGAGGAGATCGCTCGACGTGGCGAAGCGGTCGTCCGCTGACTTCTCCATGCACTTCGCGATGATATCGCTGAGCTCTCGGCTAATCTTTGGGTTCATCTCGTGAACCGGCGTCGCGACGGTGTTCAGGTGATGGTAGCTCAGGTCGCCCTTGGAGAAGGGCACCTTACCCGTGGCGCACTCGTACATCGAGATGCCGAGGCTGTAGAGGTCTGAGCGGCCGTCGAGGTCCTTTCCGAGAATCTGCTCGGGGGACATGTAGTACGGCGTCCCGATCGCGCGGGTATGGTTGGCTTGAATCTCTTCGACGAACTTCGCGAGTCCGAAGTCCATGAGCTTCACGGTCTTCTCCATCGTGAGCATCAGGTTGCCCGGTTTCACATCCCGGTGCACGAGACCGCGCTCATGAGCGTAGGCTAGGCCTCTGCAAACGTGCACCAGAATGTAGCGGACGAGCTTCTCAGGGAAGGCGCCCTGCCGGCTGACCAGCGCCTTCAGCGTCTGGCCTTCCACGTACTCCATCGCCATGTAGTACTCGCCCGCCTGCTCGCCTGCGTCATAGACGGTCACGATGTTCGGGTGAGACATCTTGGCGGCCGCTTGCGCTTCACGGAGGAAGTACTTCACGGCGACCTTGTTGGTCTTCAAATTGGCGGACAGAATTTTGTAGGCGACGATGCGGTCGAGAACGGTGTCTCTCGCCCGGAAGACGACGCCCATGCCGCCACGCGCGATCTCATCGATGACGTCGTAACGAAGCACCTCTTCCTTAGCCGGAAGTTGGTCTGGGGAAGACTGAGCAGTCCGGCCTTGGTTCGGTTCCCCGATCATGCTGCCGCGGTTTCCTGACGCGCCGCCTTCGCGAAGCGCCGAGGCGCGTCCGGCGGCATCCCGGTAGTAGTAGTCAACCCCGATAACCGACTCGAAGAGTTGAAGCGCCTGGTCGGACACTCCCGCTTCCTCTGCTGCGAGCGCCATCTTGTAGAGGATATCGACGTTCGCCTTGCTGGGCTCTCCCTCTCCGAGGGCCACCTTATACTTGTTGAACGCGACATCGAGCCGGCCGAGCTGTCGAAGGATGTCGCCCTGTAGAATGTTCGCCCGCTCAAACTCACCATCGATGGATTCGACTCGTTGGAAGGCCGCGAGTGCATCCTCCATGCGGCCGTGCTCCAAGAGTATCTCACCAACTCGGAAGAAATTGTTGCCCGCCTTGGCCGCTTGCAGCTCGGCCTGGAAGTCGCCCATTTCGCGGTACAATTCAGCAGCCTGCGCGTAGTCCCCCGCCTTCTGGTAGGCTTCGGCGGCTTGACGCTCTTTGCCGACAAGATTGAATAGTTCGGCGGCCATGCGGACATCGCCCGCCTGCTCGTACATGTGCGCCGCTCGCTCGAGATCCTCGACGTCGCTGAAGAGCTCCGCGGCGCGAATGAAATCTCCGGCGTCTGCGAAGTCCTCGGCCGCGAGGGACTTGTCGCCGCTCAGAAGACGCGCTTCGGCTCGATATCGCAGCGCCTGCTTTCGATCGCCGACAGACTCGTAGAGCTTGGCGGCTTGGAGGGGCCTGTTGGCTTCCACATAGATTTGTGCCGCGCGGTCGATCTCGCCAACCTCGGCGTAGATCTCCGCGGCGCGCTTTCGATAGCCCGCTTTTTTGAGAAGATCCGCAGCTTCGACGACCTTGCCGTCTTCGGCCATGAATCCGGCGGCGCGTTCAGCAACTGCGCACGCGTCCTTGATTTCGCGCAAGTCACCCCGTGCGAGATCGAGCTGTCGGTCGAAGTGCGCGATGTACATCTCCGCTGCTGATGACCGATTGCCGAGCTTTTCGTAGGATTTTCCGGCCTCCAAGAGTCGGTCTTGCTGCCGGAAGAGCTCCGCTGCACGTCGGTAGTCGTGGGCACGCACGAAGGCCTCAGCGGCGCGGTCAAAAGCCTCGGCCGCCATGAACTCTTTCGCGGCGAGCTGGAACTGATTGCGGCGCAGGTACGCCTCGGCGGCCATCATGGGCGCCCCGCCTCTTTTGTAGTGCTGCGCGGCTTTCGAGAGCTGGCCCGCTTTTTCAAGCGCTTCACCCGCCCGCAGTTCGTCCTGACCCCGAACATATAGCTCTGCGGCTTCCTCGTATCTCTCGTGCGTGAACAGGATGTCGCCGGCAGCGACGAACTGCGCCTCATTTTCACGTCGTTTGATCTGGACGCGCACGTCTCGCTCAAGACCGAGACCATAAGCGGACACGGCCTTCGCTCGCCTGATCACGGCGTAGACCGCATACGCTACCATCAGCACGCCGATCCCGGTGAGGACCGCTGTACCGTGCCAGTCGTTGAAGAACTGCTCGCTCAGGCTTGGCGGAACGAATACTCCAGAGCCTTCGCCAGTGCCTTCGCCTGTGTCGTCGGCCGCGTGCGCCGCTTGCGCCAGCAGCGGAAGGGCGAGCAGGCCGAAGTTGTCGGATGGTCGTATGCTCAAGTGTTCAGCTACGATATGAAAGATGGATGCATAGTGCAGGAAGCTAGAGCCATTGTGCCTGTTTCGGCGGACGAATCTCTAACACCGCGACCATTTTGGCGTCAAACTTCTCTTTGATTCTTAGCAGGATAGACTCCCCTCGCTCTACACGCAGTGCGTTGGGGGTGGCTCTATTGTTGGGAGCCTGCAGCGCGCCGCAGATTGCTGCGGGCACTGCTGATGAGGCTGCCCGCTCCTGGCGCGAAGTCTGTCTGCGCGGGCCTGCGCTGTTGGTTGCGCCACTTGGCGAGCAGGCCGAGCGGTTGGCCGGTGCAGACATTCATCAGCAGCTGTTCGTCGCGAGGGAGCAGGCGAGCCGGATCTTCGGAGGAGCATCAGTGGGGCAAAACCCTGAGTTCACGGAGGCGGCGAGGGGGTGGCTGGCGCGTTGGGTGTACGGAGAGCCTCCGCTGCTCGAATTCTCACATGAGCGCTGGGTGCTGAGTACGCGCCTCGCGACCCAGCTTCTGGCGCAGTCTGCTGTCGATGACGATCATACAGCGGCGGTGCGCTGGGCGAACGAGGCCGGCGGCTTGTACGACGTCTCCGGGCCGCTGGAGACATGCGTGGCGGCCGTGCTGCGGGCGGAGCAGCAATGACCGCTGTCGTCATCGTCATACTCGTCGGCGCCTTCGTGTTGGTCATGCTGGTACCCGTCACCCAAAACGCAGCACCCGAGGAGCCGCAGGCACCGGAGCGAGTTGGGGATTGGATCGGCGCGCTCAACTATGGCACGGCGTCCAGTGCCGCGGATGCGGAGCGCCGCATCCTCAGCCTCGGTGCGCGCGTTACACCCGAGCTGTTTCACCCCATCGCTCGGCTTCACGATGCTCCACAGTCACTGACCGCGGACGCTCAACTTCGGGTAGAGCAGCTCCTGGTGGACTTCGGCTTGGCAGGCGTCATGGCGAGCGCCGGTAAGTTGGCTGAGCTCGGAGTGCAACACAGCGCGTACCCCAGCGCGCTGCGTTGGTTGAACGAGCTGGGGCCTGTTGCCATCGAACCTATCTTCCGCGCCGGGGAGCGTGCGCAGGAACTCTACTTAGTGCCGCTGGTTGCGAGACAATTCGATGCCTTCGCTGAGTATGCGCAGGAGGATGGTTCTCGCTTGCCCGAGGCACACAGGAACGCTCTCTGGACGGCACTCGCCCTCGTCTGGATGACGCGGAACCTTGGCACACCAGAGGGGGTCGGTTGGGCTGATTTGGTGCGAGACGTTCGTACGGCAATTCCGGTTGTCCCTCGCGCCTTGGTCACGGACGCCGTAGAGCGCGAACGCCTCGTTGAAAACGTCCGTAATCGAGGACCAGGTTGGCAAGAACACCTCGCGCAGGTGGCTTCTTTCGCGACGGATGTGGCTGCCGAACGAGTTGCGCAGACGCTTCGCCAAAGCCCGGCGGAGTTGACCCCGATTGCTCTCGCTTCGGCGATAGCGGCGGGCCTCCCTGTGTCGCGCGTGAGTGCCGCGATGGTAGAAGCACTCCGCTCGATGGATCTTCAGCAACGGGTCTGTTGTCAGCTTGCTCGTCAACTTCCGATTTCGGCTTTGGCTCCGGTGGCCTTTGCGTCTCTCGGACGGAACCCTGGAGCGAAGGGGATGGTCGCGTTGGAGTTGACCTTGGCGGCATCTGGAAGCCTGGCAGAGCTTGTCATCGGCGCGCTCGAGCATGACGACCCTTCGGTCAGAAACGGGGCGACGATCGTCGCGTCCCGGGTCTTGGTGGGAGGCGCGTTGCCGATTTGCGTTTCGCGCGCGCTCGCCGTTGGAGACAAGAGCATGACTGCGAGCGAGATGCTGGTCGCAATCGAGCTGTTCGGCGCGCAGGCTCAGCGGCCAATGGCAGAGCAGTGGAATGTGATGACAGGCACCCCAAGTTCGGCGCTCGAACGGGTCCGGACTTTGGTCTCGCGGCTCGCGGAGCGCGGCAAAAGCTGAGAGCCCGACGCGCCAAAAGGCGGGTCGGGCTCATCTGTTCGTTGGTGTGCGCGCTAGCTGAGTTGAACGCGGAAGGGTTGCTCGCCCATCAGAATCAGCGCACCACTCGCGACGTCGCGTTCGCCGCGGATGCGGACGAATGTGCCGTTGCTGCTCTTGAGGTCTTCGATGAAGTAGCGACCGCTATCGACGAAGACCCTACAGTGGCGACCCGATACGTACCCGTCGTCGCGGAACAAGATATCTCCGCGTTCCCGCCCGAGGACCTGCTCCGAGCCGCGGAGCAAGAAGGCAAAGGATGCTTCTTCCGGGCCGCTAAGCCGTTCCAGCCGGCCCCAAGCGCCGGCGGGGCTACTACCACCAATCACGGTACCGTCTGCAGGTGTCTCGATGACAGGATCTGCGAGGTCAAGCAGCTCAAAGCGGAGCACCTCCTGACCGATGCGCATCATTTCACCGTGCTGAAGCTCAGTGATCTCGGTGATGCGGTAGTAGACGCCGTTCAGCGAGTTGAGGTCCTCTATTTTGACGACTCCGCCTGCGTGAGTGAACGCAGCGTGCTGTTCGTCGAGGAAGCGGTCGTTTGCCAAAAGTGGCGCATCCGAAGCGCGTCCGAGGACCTGTCGTCCGTCCATCAGCGGGATAGAGTCGCCAGCGCTGCCATCAGGATTGAC
>JBLFZA010000064.1:0-16960 GCA_047610025.1 Bradymonadia bacterium
CGACGCGCTCGCCTATGGCGACCCGTCGGCTGCATCGGCTGCAGGACACACACGCCGCCTATCGCGCCTCGTCAGCAAGCGCCGACGCTGGCAACACCGACGAGCGCAACGCACGTCGCCACCAATTCAATACGACAGTCTCTTGGGGAACTCATGGAACAGACAACACGACCGCTCTTCGTTTTTCAGCTTGGAGACATCACGCTCTCAGTGGACGCCACCGCTGTGGAGGCCGTCACACACTGGCGTTCAGCCACGCCGCTGCCGCACCTCCCCGGACATTATCGAGGCCTGATCAACCACGACCAGAGCGCTCTGATCGTGCTCGACCTCCACCGCTTCCTCACCCTCGACTCCGATGAATCGACTCAGCCAACGGGGATCGTCGTCGTGCATTCTGGTGACCTCCGCGCAGGCGTTCCGGTGCAACGGTCGCTTGGGATCACACATATCGACGGAGACAGTCTTGAGCCACCGAGCTCCATGCGAAGTGGGAAACTCGGGGAGTTCTTAAGCGGACAGTGGGAGTACAACGAAACGCCCTGCGGGCTGCTCTCGATCGACCAGCTCCTCGAGGCGGCGCGTGTCTAGCTTCGATGCCCAGACCCCGCTACTGCTGACGCGAATTGGCACACAAGCAGTCGCCTTCACGCTTGACGATGTCGTCCGAATTGGGCCCTGGGGCAGCACCGCGGCGAGATTTTTGAAGGGCGACGATGAGGAAGCCGTGAACAGCGACTCTGAGCGACTGCCCAGCGACACGTCGGCAGAGCCCTCGGGCGCCGAACATGTCCCCGTACTCGATCTCGCCACACACCTAGAAGAAGCCGCTGTTCGCGCGCGTTGCGTGCTGGAGTGTCAGAAGGGCCAACTACTGCTTGCGGGCGCAAGCACGGTTCAAACGCTCGGAGATCAGCTGGTATGCGAGATACCCGTGCTCGTACGTCACGCCGTGCACGCCGCGGGAATTCAGCGCGTCATTTGGGACGGATCAGGCGAACAATGGCGACTTTGGCTCCGCCCCGAACGACTATTGGACCACGCGGACCCCCGCCAATCGGCTACGACCGAAGAGGAAGCAGCATGAACCCAGACATAATGGCGAAGCTCGTCGTGAAGTTTGCCGGGGCGGCTCAGGATCGTCTCGAACGATTGAACAACGGGCTGCTCATCTTGGAGAGGTCTCCTGACAACGAGGAGATCATCGACGAGGTGATGCGAGAGATCCACACGCTTAAAGGCGAGTCCAAGATGTTGGGTCTCGCGAGCGCCACCGCCGTGGCCCACATGACTGAGGACTTCCTCGCCACGGCGAAAGAAAACAACTTCACGGGAGACGCATGCGACTTCGACGCCATCTATGATGGCGTCGACTTGCTCGACGCGCTGATCAAGTTCGGGGCAGCGGACCCCGACGATGCCGTCAAGCAGAAGGTCGTCGCCTATCTGTGTGGCCAGCATGTGCCGTTCGGCTGGGCCCATGGAGCGGAATCGAAACCTGAAGCGCAGGCCAACGGACAGACGGCAGCGGAAGTGAAGTCGACTCCGGCTCAAACCGTGGATGCGGGAGCGGCGAATACGGACGCCGAAGTTGCGGTGTCCGTGGAGGCCGAGGCATCGGTTCCGGCAAACGCGGTCAGCGCTAGAGGTGGCGAAAAACCCGGGGCGATGACGTCGAGCACGTTCCTTCACGTCGCGACCGAGCAAATGGAGACGCTCACCCGCCTCGGCGGCGACCTGCAGCTATTGCACGCCGACTCCGAGCGTCTGAGCAACGACCTCTCTCGGCTCGTGACAAGCTGCCGAGACACGCTCCCGCGCGCACGTGAAATCGGAGCAAGCGCTGGCGACCGCGACGCGCTCATGAGCCACGTGATCGCGCTCTATGACGAGATGGACGCCCACCTGCACAGATTCCGGGATGCCAGCTTCCAGAGCCGGGTCCGCGTCGGCGAGCTTCAGGAGGAGGTGTCGAGCGCGCGCATGCAGGAGCTGTCGCTGCTCCTGCAGAAGTACCCCCGAGCCGTGCGCGATCTGGGCAAAGAGCTCGGCAAGAAGGTGCATCTCAACCTTGACGACGGCGGCATCGCAGCCGACGACAACGTCTTGCGCGCTCTCGCCGATCCGCTTCTGCACGTCATCCGTAACGCGGTCGACCACGGTATAGAGTCGACGGCAGAGCGCGTTGCGGCGGGCAAGCCGGAAGATGGCACGATCTCGATCATCGCCAGCCGCCAAGGCACGCGGATCCAGATCCGCGTCGAGGACGATGGTGGCGGAATCGACGCCGACGTGATCAGGAAGACCGCGATCTCGCGCGGTGCGATTACGGAGGCCGAAGCCGCAGTTCTCGGCGAAGCGGAGTCGCTCCTACTGGTCCTCCGAGCCGGGTTCTCGACCGCGAAGGTCGTCACGGATGTGTCCGGCCGAGGCGTGGGTCTCGACGTCGTTCGCACCGGCATCGAGCGGCTCGGCGGCACCGTCCGCGTAGAGAGCGAAGTCGGGAAGGGCTCGAGCTTTATCCTGACAGTTCCGACCACCGTCGCCCTCACGCCCGTCTTGGTTGTGCAGGTTGAGCAGGGCCAGTTTGGGATCCCGTCGAGGGATGTAGCGTCTGTTGTTCGGATCACGTCGGACAAGCTCGACTATCACGCGGGCACCTACTCGCTCCGGCTATCCGACGATCACCGAATCCCAATGCTGAGCTTAGCCGGCGAACTGGGGTTCTCGGGTGTGGACTCACTTACTGAGACTGTGCAGGCGGTCATCATTGGAAGCGGCAGCTCTCGAATCGCGTTTCGGGTGCGACGGCTAGTCGGTGAGAGACCAGCCGTGCAGACGTCCTTGAACCCATTGCTCGCGCGATACAAAGAGGTCACCGGCTCCGCGATCATTGGGGGCGGCGAGGTCCTGCCCATCTTGAACACGTCGCGCCTGCTCGAGTCGACGCGAACTGGTGTGCATCGAGCGAACTCAGGGGGTGACTCTTCCGGCGGAGAGAAGCCCGCGACCACGGAGTCGCAACGCCTCCGTGTGCTCATCGTAGAAGACTCTGATCTCACCCGTGAGATGCTCATCTCGGCCACAACTCGGCTCGGGTATGAGACCGACGATGCGGCCAACGGGCGACAGGGAGTAGAGCAGGCAAAGGCAAAGCGACCTGACATCATCATGACGGACTTGGACATGCCTGTCCTAAACGGATTTGGACTCATCGCCGAGCTGCGGCAAGATCCATCCTTTGACAGTATGCCCATTGTTGTCTTGTCGACTCGTTCAGGTGACGAAGACAAACGTCAGGCCACAGAGAAAGGCGCAGACGACTACCTGGCCAAAGCGCAGTTCAGTGATTGGCGGCTCGGCGACTTTCTGCTCAACGCGATCGCTGCCCGCAAGCAGCAATCGAATGCCGCGTAGCTTCCTGCGCGGGTCGACGGCCGAGAGAGACGCGAAGCGCGCGGTCTGCTTCTACGGCGCGCGCAGGAAGTGGTTGAGCTTTCGGCTGAGCTGCGCTGGGTCGGAGGTCTTCTCGATGTAGCCATCGGCTCCGGCCTCTCGCACCTTTCCGCGCAGCTTGGAGGCGGACATACTCGAGTGCAGCAGGATCTTCACGCTGGCTCCGAGCTGCTTGCGCAGAATCCCCGCGAGTTTGTCTCCGGTGACGAGCGGCATGTTGACATCCAACAGGACAATCTGCGGGTTCGCCTGCTTGACCCGATTCGTGACGCCATACCCGTTGTCAAATTGACTCACCTCCCAGCCCTCTGCGGAGAGGCCGACTTCGACGCTGACGCGAACGATCTCGCTATCGTCGATAACGGCAACGCGCGGTTTATCTGCCATTTCAGGCTCCTAGTTTGGAGAATCGCTGAGTCGAGGCTCCCTTCGACGCTTCGGTAAGCGAACAAAGGGCGGCCGCGAGCTGGTCGAGCGGCCGGACGTGCATGGCAGCGCCAATCCCTCTTGCGGACTTCGGCATTCCATCGATGGTGGAAGATGCCGAATCTTGGGCCATCGTGGTGGCTCCAGCACTCCTCAAGGCCAGTAGACCATCCGAGCCGTCGTCTCCCATCCCCGTCAATACAAGGCCGAGACACTCAGCCCCGTAAGGGCGCACCATCGAGTGGAAGAGCACGCTACCGGAAGGAGAATACCCCTCACGTGGGGGGGTGTGAGAGTCGAGGCGCAATGTGCGACGACGATCAAATACCAAGTGCGCGCCATGGTTAGCGATGTAGACGTGCCCCGCGCGAGGACTCACCCCTGCCGAAGCGAGGCACACCTCCAAACGAGTCGTGCTGTTGAGCCACTCGACGAGCTCCTGCTGGAACCCGTCGCTCATATGCTGCACGATGACGATCGGCACAGGGAAGGTCTCAGGCAACGCACGCAGCAACTGCGCAAGCGCGGCCGGGCCGCCTGTCGATGAAGCGATCGCGACCACATGAATTTCGTTCTTGGGCGAATCGAGCAATGGCGCCACTTCGACCGCCACGGCCTCGACGGGGGCCGAACGTTTTTGACGAGCTGGTGACGCAGACGCGACCAACTTCAATGGCGCCACTTCGACCGCCACGGCCTCGGCGGGGACCGAACGTTTTTGACGAGCTGGTGACGCAGACGCGACCAACTTCAACCGCGTAACCAAGCGACGGAACTGTTGTTCGCCGGACGGTTTCGCGACGAAGGCGGTCGCCCCCGCGCCTATCGCGTCGTAGCACATCGCCGTTTCTTGTCTCTTCTCCACCGCGCTCAGCACGAGAATGGGCACCTCGCTCAGCGCGCGAATCTCTCTCGCTGCGTCAATCCCGTTCTTCCTCGGCATCTGCACGTCCATCAGAATAACGTCAGGCTCGAGCTTGGACGCCATCGCGACCCCTTCGACACCATCCTTGGCTCTACCGATGATCTCAACACCACACGCGGCTGCGACGTTCGCGGCGAAAATCTCGGCGAAGATGTCGCTATCCTCAACGAGGAGTATTCTTGTAACACCCATCAATTCCGCAAGGGGGGATTCGGAGTAGAAGTCCCCTCTACCATCGGATCAATCTCAGAGACCTTGAGTGGAAGTCTGCGGCCTTGGTGATCACCCTCGGTCCGCTCAGCGGAGCATCCGCTGGCGAGAGAGACGGGCCTCGAGATCTAACTCTCCGCTCTGCACGGGGACAGATGCAGAGCTAACGCGGTGGCGATTCCCGCGTAACGTCGCCCCACAAGGCGAGACTTCCATGTGATTTTACTCCGACATTTTTTTTCGCGGCACGCATGCTTGGCCCGATGGCGACCGACGACGACGTCTCAATCGCCGCCGGCTTCGGTAGCGTGGAGCTCAGCGCTTTGGCCGCGGGAATCGCAAGCGCGGGTGACGACTTTGAGAGCCCGTTCGGATACGCGTGGCAGCCGGGCATCGTGGCCAGTGTACGTCGAACATCGGGTCTTCCCGACGACCGGCACCCACCTCAATGTCACGGCGCACGAGTTCGGAGTCTCGTTCTCCACCGATTTTGGCGCAGGGAGCGGTCACAACTCAGCGGCCGGGGGTGATCATCTTCGGCGCCCACGAACGTCTCTCGAGCGGCCTGCTCAATTTTCGGCTGATTGGCTTTCACCACGAGAAGATAGTTCCCACCGAGTTCCCCGACCGTTTTCGGGATTTTGGTCTGGCAGCCGATCGCGCGTCTTGTCGCCGTCGTACCGCGCAAATCGAGAAGCCGTAACATCTCTGGAATCTCGTTGAGTTCGTTACGCCGTTGACCGAGCGGATGCCCAGCATCAGGCCGACACCGCTCATCCACGCGCTGACGTGATGCACCATTATGCCGTCGGCCTTCCAACTGCCTCGAACCGTCTCTCCGTCCACGGCGATGTGATCCTGCGCGCCGCCGAGTCACCGACGAAGCAGACTAGTCTATTGCAAAACAACGATCTCGACTTCATGCGAATCGAGTCTCACAAACACAGATCAGATCACGTCCTGTGAGGGGGCGCCGCGGGGGAGATCCAGGAGGGCGTCGAGCCAGTCCGCGTTCGTTACACCCCACTCGGCCTGCGCTGCCGGGTCGTCGTTCTCAACGATTTTCAGATGCTTTGTCCAGGCTGTGTCTCGCACGGGATCCCGCAGTCCCAACGAGCGCGATCGGCGTTCACCCGGCGCGCAAGATGGCGTTGAGTGTTCGGCTGAGGTGGGAGCAATCCGACGTCTTCTCAACGAAGCCATCAGCGCCACTCTCTTGCACCCGCGCTGGGAGATCAGACGAGGAGGGAGAGGTGTGCAATAGTATCTTCACGCAAGACCCGAGCCGCTCCCGCAGAACCTCCGCCAGCGTGTCTCGGCCCGTCACAAAAGGGGTGTCGTCGAGCAATACAATCTTGGGCCGCACGTGTTCAACGAGTGCGACGACACCCGTGTTGCTGCAGAACGGACTAACCAGCCACCCCTGAGAAGAGAGGCCAATCTCGATGCTCGCGCGAGCGATCTCGTTGTCATCAATCACGGCGACGCGCGGCCTATCAAGCATCTGACGCCCTTGGTTTGTAGGACTGCAGTAGGACTGCAGTAGGACATGGGGGGGACGCCGCACCTGGCAGTTGATGACGGCTTCTTCACAGTCGCCGCATGGCTGGAACCAAGGCACGCGACGAGTTCTGGTGGACTGACGGTCGGCGTTTGCGGCACGAGTGAGGTCCACACGCGGGTTCCTGTCCCGAGCGCCTTCGTCTCGAACCGGCATCGGCGTTGGGCCGCTCACTTGCAAACCTAACGCCGTTCTTGTCGTGATTGAGGGAGCCTTAGGGCCGAATCTCGATCACTTCCCGGCCTAGCCGGAAGCGCACTCGCTCGCCAAGCGAGAGGACGTCGGCAAGCTCGGGGTTGTCGCGCAGCAGCGTGAAGTACTGTCCACTCATCGCCGTGATCGTGCGATCGGGCGTCTCGTTCTCAAGACCGCTCTCTACCCAGACCCCAGAAGCGCTGGCGAAGCTGCGACCTGCGATGTTCCGCGTTCGGGTGTCTCGGACCTGAGACTGCTGCGCCTGCTCGCGACGGGCGATGCTCCGCTCGACAGCCTCTTGGCCACTCTCGTCGCGTGTCGCGGACGCGAGCGCTCGGTCGCGTCGCGTGGCCTCCGGAGTTGGTGGCGTGGACCGAGCGTGAAGATTGTGAACGTCCATCTCCTCCTGGTCGGCCGCTGCCGCCGATGGATCAGCACCACCGAAACCGCCTGCGCTTCGAGAGCCAGCGCTGCGTCCCGATGCGGTCGTGCCGGTCTGTCGACCGAGCCCGCCTTCGTGTATCAGTTCGCCGTCGTCGAAGAACCCGGTGTTGTCCGTCACCAGTGGTTGTTGCTGCATTGTCGGCTCCACCGCGAGGTAGCTCGTGTACGGCGTCACAATGCCCCACTGCTGCGCGAGGCGTGTGACTTCATCCACCAAGTCACGGCGTTCGCCTCGCACGTCGATCTCGTTGAGAAGCGATGCGACGCGGCGGCTGGCCCACAGGTTCCCAATGAACGCCGTATCCGTCCCCTCTGGTGGAGCGAAAGACGCGCCGAACTCCTCGACCCAGCTTCGGTCCCCCGCGTTACCGCGCACGACGACGGCGGAGGTCTGGTTCGCGTTGTATCGGCCGAAGAGCGTCACCTCTCGCTCGCGGTACAGATCGGGCATCGGCGACGGGTAGACTTGCGACACGTCGACGCGACCAAAGTCGAACTCCAGCTGCGTCAGCACGGGCGAGCCCACGCGGTCGTAGAAGCTGCCGATGATGTCGCTGATGTCTTCATTCGGGCGCACGTAGCCAGACTCTCCGCGCCCGTCGCGCGCCATGCCGTCGAGCAATCGCGTGTTCACGTCGTAGCCCACGCCAAACGAGAAGATGCGTCGATCTCCGTCTGAAATCCCCTGCGTCGCGCTCGAGAGGATGCCCTCCACCGAGGTGTCGCCAGCCGTCGGCAGGCCATCCGTGACGAAGATGATCGCGTGCGGCCGATCTGGCGCCGAGGGGTCCTGCAGAGCACGCGCGAGGGCGTCGCTGATGTTTGTATTCCCGCGCGCCGACAGCTGCTCGATGAACTCCAGACCGGCGTTCACGTTCTGGCGGGTCGCCATCATAGGCTCGTCAAACGCCGCCCGCACACCGCCGGAGAAGCCGATCAGCTGGAAGGTGTCCTGCGGGTTCAGGTTGCGCACGCAGTGCTCGAGCATCTCCCGCGCCTGGCGGATCTTCACGCCGCTCATCGAGCCAGAGGTGTCGACCACGAAGGTGACTTGTTTGGGCAGCACCTCGAGCTCGCGCAGCTCAGGAGAGGCGGCGAGGGTCAGCATGAAGTAGCCGTCGTCACCGCCACCGGGCTCCCACGTTACCAGCGAGAAGCCGAGATCTTCACCCGTCAGATTGATGAACAACTCGAAGTCTGATTCCGCCGTTGCGCGCATCTGTTCCATAGAGACACGCACGGAGCCATCACGCTGCGGCAGCGTCTCCACGTCGTGGTACGGCGAGTACACGTTGGCGATTTGATTGCCGCTGCGCAGCGTGCCGTCGATCACGAACTGCCCCATGGTGCCGGCTGAGTCGTGCAATGGGTAGCGGTAGTGCAGCGTGCTGCCGGTTTGCTGAAGCGTGCTGGCGAATTCGATCTCCACGCGCTGTCGGCCGTTCGCGGGTATCGGGAAGATGCGCGCCTGAAACAGGGTGCCATCAACGTACTCGAGCAGACCCGGGTCGCGCATACGCGCCACGATGCCTTCGTAGGTGGCGCGCGCCTGGTCGCGCGGCAGCACCTCGCCTGAGATGCGTTCGCCGTTCATCCACAACGCGAAGTCTGTGGTCACCGCGCCTTCCGGCATGGGGAAGTAGTAGGTGGCCTCCAGCATCTGCCCGGTAGGGTTATCGAACTCCTGCGTGACGTGCGTCACCGCGCCGTGGTCCTGAATCTCGAACGAGACCGTGTGCGACGCGAGGGTCAGTGGGCCGAGCGACGTGTCCGTCGGTAGCAGCAGTCCTTGGGCCGACACGTTCGACGCAGCGAACACGCCGAGCAAGCCGGTGATGAGCACGGCGGCGGCGCGGTACAGGGCGCGGTACAGGGCGAGGTACGAAGCGCGGTACGACGCGCGGCACGACACGGATGGGTGTGAGGCGGAAGAGCGAGAGGCGGTGTTCATCGGTGGGTCCCATGCGACGAGGAGAAGTGCATGGGAGGGATGAACGGGGCGGATGTCTCTTCGGTCTATGAATTGTCGATCCTGGCAGGAGACGCCTGCCTGGATCGGCCTCGCGGCACCCGCTTAGCGAGCCTGGGTCACGTAGATGACCGACAGGCACATCTCATCAAACGTACCCTCACCCCAGCCAACATCGCGCGGGTCCGTCGACGTGCCGTCGATGATGGGCTGATTCTCCGCGGAGTTGTCCCAGCGGCAGGTGAGCTGGATCTTATCCTGCGGCCCAAGCGTGACCGAGTCTTGGAACCAGTAGACGCGCTGCCAGCCAAAGTCCCAGATGGGCAGATCGAGGATGGGCTGCACCGTCTCGTCTTCGCGCACGACATCGAGCCTGACCGATTGGCCGAGCAAGTGCATGTGGGGTGACGCCGCCCACAATTCGAGCGGAGCGCGCGCATCTGCGTTCGGGAAGAAGAGGCCAAGCGAGAAGTCCGGGCGATCGACGTACGAGTGAGTGACGTCGGGAACACCCGCTTCGATCTCCATGCCCGCGAGCACCCACGACCAGTCGAGGAAGGGGATGAAGTGGGCTTCGCGTTCCACGTTTTCTGTGACCTCGAACACCATCGAGGACTGGTCCGACTCCGGCTCCGAGAAGAGCGTGTTGTAGTGTTGCTGCAAAATGACGATGGAGCCTGGTGCGACGGGGATGCCGGTGCCTTCAGGGAACACCATGGCGCCTCCGCCTGGCGCCCAGCCGCCGATCAGCTCATAGGGTGCGAAGTAGTCGTCACCCGCCGCGGCACCGAAACACTCGTAGCCGAGCCCAGGGTCGGCTTCGTCGAGGTCGAGGAAACGCTGCACCTCATCCGGGCCAACGAGGAAGATGGCCATGTGGTGAGAGAGACTCGGGGCACCCGGCAGCGCCGACGTGCCGGTGACAAAGAGCGGCTCGTCGGCAGGCCAATCAACAATGAAGCAACGATAGTCGTCGGAGTTCGCGGGGGGCGTGTACGCTTCCGGCACGGTCAGCAGGATGTCCTCCCGCTCGAGCTCAAGCGTCGGCGCGGGGAGCTCGGCGCCCGGGTTGGCAGGGTCGCCCAGCGGCGTGTCTTCCGAGTCGAGCCACTCGAGCAGGACCGACTTCTCGCGTTCGGTGAGCGACAAGTCCGCACGATACTCGACATACCCCGGTGCTGCCTGCCACGGCGGCATGCTGTCCATTCGCACCGACGTCGCTAAAAGCGGGCGCGTCGACATGACGTCGTCCAACGTCTGCAACGAGAACGGCGCGACGCCACCATCGACATGACAGGTGGCGCAACGGGCAGCGATGATCGGCGAGACATCTTGATGCCAGGTGAGCGAGGTCGACGGCTCCGCGGGAGCCACGCTGGCCTCACCACACGCAAACAACGTTGCGCTTGCTGCCAACGCCAAAAGCGCGCGCATCGCGAGAGTGCTCGAAGAGTGCGTCGTCATCCCTAACCCTGTGTGCCGTCTGAAGAACTGTTTCTTCACACAAGCGGGGATGACGCCATGCGTCAACGATCTAACCCATTGTTTTTGTGAGATATTTTACCGACTCAGGGTCGAGTATCTCCCGACTCAAAGTCGATTCCATTCTCGACTCCGGGTCGAGTCTAACGCACCAGCGTCGCGAGAGTTCCGTATGGCGCGATGTTTGCGCGTCTCGACTTTCGGTCGAAACTCTCGCTCCCCGTTCCGTCATCGCTCGTCGCTCGCCTCGCCGTTGCAGGCGCGACGACGCTCTACACGTTCTGCACGAACTCCCACGCGTTGCCATCGGGATCACGCACGATGCCGGCGGTCCGCTGATCCTCTAGCACCTCGTCCGACTCGATGAGCGCGCCGAATCGACGCGCACGTGCGAGCACCTGCTGCACGTCGCGCACGACAAAGCGAAGCTGGAGGCAGGCGTCCTGCGCGGCGATGCCCGCGAGCTCAGCGGGGCACAGCAACCACGCGAAGGGCCCACACGTGCCGTCGTACATCGTATGTCCGGCGACACGCACCGGGCTCAGCTCAGCGCCGAGCACGGAGCGACAGAAGTCGGCCATCTTGTCGTGATTACGGGTCGCGATGAGCACGCGATCGAGTCCTTGCAGCATAGCGTCTCACACGGTCGGTGGTTGGCCGGCCGAAGCCGAACGGTGTTAATGCAGGAGCACGTCGTCAACCTTCACGCTGCCTCGATCGATGACAATGTTCTGGTAGGCGGCCATATCATCGGTGGTGATGGTCGACTCGTTCACCATGTTGTTCGCTGCCCACTGTCGACGGAGATACTGCGTGAGCTCACCCGCGGTCAGAATGCCGTCGCTAGGCTCGTTATCCGCGGCACCTTCGAGCGCCGAGCGCAGGAAGAAGCTGAGGTATCCACCGGCCTGAAAGCGCGCCGCCACGTTCGAGGTGACGTCTTCCTCGGAGCTGAAGATGCCCATACGATTGGGCGCGGAGATGACGTCACGCGCGAAGCCTCCGGAGAAGCAAGAGTCGAGCGCGATGACGCCCATGCGCGAGTCGACGTCGCCAAACCATCGGTTCACTTCGTCGTCCGTCACTTCGCCATCCACCAGCACGAGTGACTCGTCAGTGCCGTCGATCTCTCGTCCTCCGGCGTTCGATGCGCCGTGACCGGAGTAGAAGAAAAGGAACACATCATCGGGGCCGGCCGCTTGAGCGACGTCGCGGAACGCTCGCTCAAGCGCCGCTGTGGTCACTTCGCCGTCGGTCAATACAATGCTCTCCGGCGCAAGCCGGCCGCTCGCCAAGAGCGATTCGTGAAGTTTCTCCGCGTCCTCCGCGCAAAAAGGCAAATCGTTGTTGCTGCCGGGGTAGTCCGTGATGCCCGCAAGCACCGCGTAGATTTGCCCGCGCGCGTTGCGCTGCACACTTGTGCCCTCGACGATTGAGAGCGCGTAGGGCCCTGTCTCGCCCGCGGCGTAAGTGGTCGCGAGGATCGTGTACTGTCCATCAGCCGGGAGCGCGGCTTCGAGGCGGCTGTTTGTCCCTTCTGCGCCGTCATCATTGTCCATCCCGTAGTCGTTGGGACCACGCAGAATCATGTACGTGTCAATGTTGTCCGACATCATCTCGATCGTCACACCTTGTCCCGCGCGGCCTTCGAACGTGTACACGTCATAGTGTTCGCCGGTGGTGAGCTGAAGGTCATTGCGGCGCAGTCGGCCTTCGGTTGTTTGACCAATTGCCAGCGCTCCGCCGCCATCCGCCGAGCCAACTGCCTGGGTGGCCTGCGTCGCGTTGCCGAGCTGAAGGGTGAGCCCGAACGTCCCGCGCTGCTGAGTGCTCTGCGATGAGACCACGATCTCGTAGGGTCCATTTACGGGCAACGTGGTGCTCAACTCCGTCGCTTGGTTGTTGCGCGACCGGTCGCGCACCTCGTCAACAAATCCGCTTGGCCCTTCCACACGCACGGTCGCTTCGAAGTCCGTCGCCGCGACCTGTATCTGAGCGCGCTGCCCGCCGTTGCCCTGGAAGCTAAAGCGCTGCTCGAATCGCACGCCATCCGGGCTGACTTGGGTGAGCTCGCCCCTAGCCGTCTGGCCGGAGCCGATCGCCTGCACGCTCGAGATCGGCGCCGACGCGCCTTCGCTCACGCTGACGGCATAGGCGCCGGACTCCCCGGGAGCCTGCGACGTCACGACGACCACGATTGGGCCATCGGCCGCCGCGGCGAACGAGAGCGCGCTGTTGGTGTCTCGGGGAGAGGCGTCATCGTTCTCTTGGGAGAGTCCGCCAGGCCCGCGGACCAGGAGATAGGGGTTAAACTCGCGGGATTGCACTGAGACGTCGAAGCTCTGCCCGCGTCGCGCCTGCAACATGTACGTGTCCTGCCACTCACCCGTTCGCAGCGTGTCGTCTCCCTGCGCCAATGCGCCGCGCTGAGGCTGCCCCGCTTGAATCTCAGTGGCGCTGGTCGCCTGAGCTGCAGCGCCGCTATCGTCGAGCGAGAAGACCACAGCGTAGGGGCCTCGCATGCCTGATTCGTAGCTGGTCGCCGCGAGAGTGTAGGAACCATCTGCCGGCAAGTTGAGCTGCAAGACGGAGTCGGTCCCCCGACCTGGCGCGTCGTCATTGGCGGCCGTCTCGCCATTGGGGCCGGCCATCGCGAGGTAGGTGTCGAAGGTCGTCGACGACATTTCAACGGAGAGCCGCTGCCCTGCCCGGCCTGAGAAGGTGTAGTAGTCGACCGATTCACCGCTGGGGAGACGCTCGTCACCCGCGTCGAGCTCGGCGCGCACGGTGTCACCCGATGTGATCGCCTGTGCGTTCTCCGCGTCAGGGAGCGCCGCGGCGCCTTCCGCCTCAACGATTACGCCGTACTGACCGATCTCGCCGGACCGATACGAGGTGACCGCGATGAAGTACGTGCCGTTGGTGGGCAGCGTGACCGACAAACGCGAGTTCGTGGAGCCATCGCCCGCGTCGTCGTTCTCCTCGCTGAAGCTGCCGGGCCCGCGCATGATTAGGTAGGTGTCGAACTCAGAGGCGGTAGCCGAGACGGTCACCACTTGACCGGCGCGGCCCGTGAACTGGTAGTCGTCCATGTACTCGCCGCTCGTCAGCTGACGATCGCCGACCGCCAAAGATCCGCGCTGGGCGGTCCCCGTAACAAGTACCTCGGTCGCCTGCGCGAACAGCGGCTCGCTGTCGCACGACGACGGCTCTGCGCATTCCACCATCTGCGCGTCCGCCGGCGCGATGGCCTTCGTGGGAGAAATCGAGAGCAGCGCGGCGAACAAACCGGCGGCGGAACTAAGCGTGACGAGCATGGCGAGACGGTGTGCAAGAAAGGACGTGCGCCTACTGTACGACACAACGCCCGCGACTATTCACTCTCTCGGTCGCGAGCGCAATTGTTGGGCGCGCGGCGCCACGCTGACTTGAGCGGCTGTCTAGCTCCCCATGACGACCTTCGCGAGCTCGACCCTGGAGGTGACGTTGAGCGTTGCGTACGCGCTGTGCAGTTGATTCGCGACGGTACTGCGCGAGCACCCGCGCTCCTCAGCGATCTGGGTGTCTTTCAGCCCACGAACCGCGAAGAGAACGACGCTGCGTTCGCTCTCTGTGAGCTCTTCTAGCGTCGCGGTGGGGAGCGAGGTCGCGACAACGTAAAGATCTTCGTCGACCTCAGAGAGAGCGAAGACCTGAGCGGACGAAGGGCGGCGGGTCGTCATGCCTCCACCCCGAGCGCGTCGGCGTTCCACTCTGCGCTCATGCGTGTGACGAGGACCAGCGGTGGTGTTCGTGCACGTTCGTGCTCGCGTGCTGCAATCAAGTGGAGACGGTCAGCGGGCTCATTCCTCGATCACACGCCACTTCCTGGTTCGTGGCACTCGTCACCGAGAGGATCGCCACTTCTTCTGCTCGCGCGCGGCCAGCCCGCGGCGGTCGTTCCCTTGCTTCGGATTCCGATGCGTGAGGGACTCGGCGATCGCGGATTACTTCTCGGTCACGCGCGCCTCGAGACTTAGGGAAACGGCGCCACGCTCATCTCGCCAAGCAGGCACCATCCGCTCGGCGAGCTTGATACGGCTCTCGGTGCCGAGCTTTCGCATCGCGCGGTGAAGCAGAGTGGAAACCGTTGAGGTCTTGAGGCTGAGTTCGTAGGCGATGTCTCGGGTCGTCGCGTGGGTCGCGACAAGTGTACACACCTGCCGTTCGCGGGGTGTTAGCCCTCGAGGGTCAGGAGCAAAGGGCGGGTTCTTTCGCGCGACGATGAATCGTTTGCCGTCGGTGTCAGAGGCCTCCACCATCGACCACGTGCCGTCGACCAATCCCTGCACCGACGCTCCATTGAGTTGCTCGCGCATACGCAAGCCAGCGCGAATGTGTGAGGTGCGCTGGTGCAATCGCTTCCGCTCGGCGAGCGTTGTCCTACGAACAGACTCTAACGGCGCAGACGCGACAATGCCGCGACCCGGAAGATGACTGAGATTGAAACCAAACAAGTCAAAGGGCAGCCAACCAAGCGTGGAGACGACGAAGATGCAGGACATCTCAACGGTGTAGACGATGAGTGCACGGACGGCCGAGACAGACTGCGCGGCGTTGCTGCGCTCCAAGCCAGAGGGCGTTTCGAACCTGCGGTCAGCGCATAGAGCGACGAACGTGATGCGAGGAGGCAACTCATTGGTTGAGCTAGTGCAGCATCACGAGGTGCGCCCAACCTTCATCGGCGAGGTCCATGTCGCTGAAGCCGTCTTGGTCGTTGCCTGGCACCAAGTAGACGGCGTCGGCGAGCAACCCCGCGAAGTCGACGCGGTTGAGGTCGCGCAGACGCTCGGCCATCGCATGACGGGTCCAGTTGTCTTCATCTTCCGGGTCGAGCTCAGCGACGTTCGGCATGGGGCCATGCACCAAGAGGATAACGGTGACCGCGATGAAGCGCTTATCGGCATCGAGTCGGAAGGTGTCATCGGCCTCGTCGCCTGTGCCTTCTTCGTCGAGCGCGAGCTCATTCTCGATCTCGGTGACCCACTCATGAAATCCGTCGGCTGCTGCGTCGTCTTCCAGATACTCCCAGTATCCGTACTCGTAGTGGGCGAGCGCCTGTTCGAGCACGGCCACGATCTTGCGATAGTAGACGCGCTTCTCATCGGGGCCGTGCACTTCGTGATGCGTGCCTTCAATGACGTTATGGAGCTTGGCTCGAAAGTCGGTGAGCGCGTAGACAGGCACAACCACCTGAACGGCGAGCATGCTCTGTTTGACGGGCCCCCCGAAGACGCGTTTGAAGAAGCCTCTCCGACTCATCCGCTGCTCGTGCGACCCGAGACGCGGGTCTGGCTACCGGAGCGTGAAGGGCCAGAGCGCACGCCGCTCACTCGTCCGCTACTGTCTACGCGGTGGCTGACGCGACCAAAGCCGGTCGGTCGTGCACGGCCGACGCCGGACGCGCCGCCTGCGCTTCGGCCGGAGAACATCGTCGCTCGCGGCGCCGGTCGCCAGCTGCTTCGCGGGCTGCGGACGCGCGATGCGCTCCCGGTGGCGGGGCGCATGTATCCGTATCGCGGACCGGGGATCCAGAGGAACATCGGATAGTGGCGATAGTAGTGGGTGTGACTCTCTTGCGACCCGCCGTAGTAGTACTGACCGGCGGCGTTTTCGTCGGGCTTCCCGCCTTCGGAAGCAGGCTGGAACACGTCCATGGTGAGCATCTGCACCGTCGTGTCGGCCTGCGATATCTCGGCCAGGGGCTCGTTGACATCATCGAGGTCTTCGCTCGTACGGCTCGGGCGCACATAGAGCAGCTTCGTGATGCCGAGTGCTGTCAGCTGAGCGGGGTCGGGCAGATCGGCCATGTACCGATTGTCGAACTGAGCCGCGCCGTCGGCGTAGGCCTCGAGCCGGTTCGCATCGAGCACGAGGACCTTCGCATGCTGCGCAGGGCGTAGCGCGCCCGCGTCCTCGAAGGCCTTCGCGTAGTACAAGGTGCTGGCGAGCGTCTGGTGCGAGGCGACGACACCGCGCGGGTGTGGCCAGTTGTCGAACCAAAAAACGGGCTCTGCGACGTGCGCCATGCCTGCGGCCGCTGCAACCGCGAGAGGCCCAGGCAGGTCGATCACGATCAAGGTCTCGTTCGGGTTCTCCGATGCGTCGACGAGCTCGCCGAGCGCTTGACCGCGGCCATGCGCCGCGTCCATGGAGTCGACGTGCATTGGGGTGATCGCGCTGGAGAGCCCTTCTTGGCTCAGCGACTGGAAGAGCGCCGGCGACTCATGGCTTCGCCACGCTTCATCGTTCG
>JBLFZA010000065.1:0-16920 GCA_047610025.1 Bradymonadia bacterium
AGGGTCGTCTTCGCGACCCCGGACAACATGACGCTGACTCTACCAGACGACGAGCCCGCGATGGTGCTCGTGCGCGTTCAAGCAGAAGAGTAATCGACTCTCGTTCGCTGCGCCGGGCGTTGCGAGCGACGAGACACTTCTCGGTGCGGCGGCGGTGCGGCGGCGGTGCGGCGGCGGAGCGGCGACATGCCCAAAGCCAACCTAGAGCGCGGAGTGTCTATCGAGAGATTCCCACACAAACCGAATCAGGATTAGCGCACCTCGGCGGGCAAAATCAGCAAATGCGAGACGGCGGGTACATCGCGCAGAGCATCGAACAAGCCTCTGCCGCGGTCCCGGCAGTGACAAATGCAGAGGGGAGATGCCTGACCAACCACACGGCACCTCTCGACAGAGCATGCGAAGACTCGGCCGATACGCTCGCGGAGTGCGAGTCGAAGATCGCGGAAGAACCGGTTGGATGGAAGAACAGCGACTTCGATGACTCTTCGTGGGTCGCCGCCAACCCCTTGGAGGGAGACGCGTTGGGAGCCAAAGACGACTACGCGGAGATCATCTGAGAGTCAGCAGCCTCTCATTTGGGGCGCTGACCTAGAGACGCACGACACCATCCTCTGCCGAGCGTGGATCAACTGACCCCCGGACTTGGTGCGTTTAGGCTCGCATCGACTCCGCGACCGAATGGACCTCAGCAAAGAAGACGTCGATATCGGAGCGGGTCGCGTCTGGATTGACGAAGGCGGGCCGCACCACCGCCACCTTGTCGATGAACGCATGGCCCACCATCAGCTTGCCGCGACGATGAAGCTCGGTGCACAGCGTATCAGCGTCGACGCCGCTGACTCGAAAACACAGGTTCACGGACTCGGGCTCGCGCACCAGCTCAAGGTCCGGGTGGGCGACCACCGCTTCGCGCGCATAGAGCGACAAGCTTCGCATCGTCTTCATGCGGGACCGATACCCGACATCGCCATGTCGCTTCCAAGCGGTCCAAAGCTTGAGCGCGTCGTTTCGCCTGCCGCACTGGAGCGAGCGTGTGCCTGGGTTCAAGAGGTCGGTGTCGTCCTGAAACAGGTAGGTCGCCGCCTCGCTCATGTGCTTCGTTAGCAGCCCCTTGTTGCGCACAAGGATCACGGAGCAGGTCAACGGCACGCCCATCATCTTGTGAGCGTCCCACACCACGGAGTCTGCGCGTTCGATACCTTTGAAGTGATCGGCGAAGTCCGGGTGAAAGATCATCGACGCCCCATACGCGCCGTCGACGTGCAACCAGAGCCCGTGGGCGTCGGCCACGTCCGCCAGCGCGTCGAGTGGGTCGAAGGCGCCCAGCACGGTGGTTCCGGATGTGGCGTTGATCATGATCGGGAGATGACCCGCTTCAATGTCGGCTCGAATTGCGCTGTCGAGCGCGATCGGGTCCATTCGGCCGCGAGAGTCGACGGCGACGGGCACAACATTATCGCGCCCGACGCCGAGAACCGCGGCGGCCTTGCGGATCGAGTAGTGGGAGTCGGATGACGAGTAGACACGCAGGACTCGACCCTGGGACCCCCGATCGTTGAAGCCCTCTACCGCTTCGTTTCGAGCGAGCATCATGCCGCATAGATTTGAGAGCGAGCCCCCTGGGGTGAACACGCCCTCAGGGTTGTCGAAGCCCATGAGCGCGCCCATCCGTCGCACCAACTCGAGCTCGATGAGCACGTGCACACCTGCTGCTTTGTAGGTGTACATGGAGTTGTTGAGCATGGAGGCGAGCGCATCGGCGAGCAGCGCAGCGCCGTCGCGCCCAGCAAAAAGCTGATTGAAGAAGCGAGGCGAGGCCGTGCTGGGCGTGACCGCGAGCACGGCGCCCAGCTGGTCGACCACACTGGCCAAGTCCAGCCCCGTCTCACCGAGGCTCAGGTCGAGCTCATGAGCCGCGTCGGTGGGGTCGCACGGGAGCCGGACAGGCTGCTCAGCCTCTGCGCTCAGGTGTTCGCGAACTAAGTCTGTAAATGCGGTGAGGACGTCGTCGATATCGGCCGAAATAGTGAATCCTGGGCTGAAACCGCGCGGCGTTGCACAGAGACCTCTCGGGGATAACTCATCACACGCCAGATGAAAGAGAATAATCTAGCCGAGCTCTCAAGGTTCGCCCTGTAGGGTCGCGGAGTGCTCCTTGGCATGGGTGCCGCGACCCCGTGCCCACCGGACTTCCGTCGACCCACGCGGGTTATGGCGCGTCGAGCGACGCCGGTGTCACTCATAGACGACTCACGCTATGACTGAGCCTCCGTCCTCGAACCAGATCGGCCACCCATTGCATCTCTCCGTTCTCTCCGTTCTCTCCGTTCGCGCCGTGTGCGCCACATCGCTGCTCGCCTGCACATGCGCGCTCGCTGCCTGCCAGCCAGACGCCGCCGGCTCCACCGCTGCCAACGTCGCGCCAACCGCGCCAACCGTAACTACCGACGAACCAGCGCCCAATTCCCCAACGCCGTCAGCAGATGGAGTGCCGACAGACGAGGTGCTCAAAGACGACGCCATCACCGTCACGTCGCTCTACGGCTTGTGGCGCGTTGACGTGCCTGCAAGCGTCGCCCTCGCGCCGGAACAATTCGCGGCAACCGATGCCAGCAACATGGAGCGAAGACAGTTCCGAGTGCGCCTGGACCCCAACGGCACACTGTCGCTGGGGCCGACTCGCGACCTCGCAGGTAATACGATGCAACCGAGCTCGGGCAGCTTTCGCGACGCGGTGGTCACCGACCGCACGATCACGTTCGATACCACCAGCCCTGCAGGGCAGAACGTGATCAGCGTGGTCTTCGGCGACCCGGACACCCTCACGCTGACCTTACCTGGCGGCCGGCCCAGGATGGTGCTCGTACGAGTGCCAGCATCCGAGTAGCCGCCGCTACTCATGGGCAGCCTTGAGTTCGATGAGAATGACACGGTATCTCCCGGTGACGTCGAGTCGCCAATCTGTGATGTCCCGCTCGGCGATTGAGTTCTGCCGACCCGCACGACACCCTCCCCTGCTGAGGGCGAATCAACTGACCCACGCTCGTGGTGAGGCGGGCCTTGCTTAGCTTCGCGTATCGATGCGGCTGTCGTTGCCCTTCCAAGATTCGCTGACCAGCGTCGACCAGTTCAGCTCTTGCGGGTCCTTCTTCGTGCGGTTTTCCAGGCGGAGGACTCCGCGCGGGCAGACCTCGGCGCAGAGGCCACAGCCCACGCATGATGCGCGGGTGAAGGACTCGTTCGCCTGCGCGTAAGCGCGCACGTCGATGCCCATCTCGCAGTAGGTCGTGCACAGGCCGCAGGAGATGCACATGTCGCGCTTCACGCGAATGCGGAAGCGGCCGAACTTCTGGATAAGACCCAGTAACGCAGCCATCGGGCAGAAGAAGCGGCACCAGACACGCGTGCCACCGATCGGGTAGAGGCCAGTGCCTATGGCGCCGGAGAGCGCGGCCACGACGATCAGGCCGTAGTACTTGTGGTACGTCCCGCTGAAAGCGACGACGTGATCAGAGTCCGGTAGCACTGCCGTGACGAACCACAAAACCGTGCCGAAGACAGCGAGCACGAGCACCGTATGGATCGTGACCTTCTCGATCTTCCAGGAAAGCGCCGACTTGTCGGCGAGGTGTCGCCAGGGCTCACCAAAGGTATTCGCGAGACCGCCGCAGCCGCAGACCCAGCTGCAGTACCAGCGCTTGCCGTAGAGCAAGGTCATGAAGGGCACGAGCGCAAACGAAGCGAAGAAGCCGTAGAGCACTAGAACTTCGCCGTAGTACGCGAAGTTGTTTGGGTTCAGCGCGTCGAACTTCAGCGGCCACAGGTAGCTGAAGTAATACTCAGGGTGTGAGAAGAACTTCAGGAGGATCGGGATGCTGAACGCGAACGACATCTGAATGAACATCACGACCAGCGTGCGCACCACCTGGTACTTGTTGTGCCGGTACTTGAACGAGACATAAATCCCGCCGAGTCCGATCGCCAAGGTATAGAGCAGGCCATACACACTCCAGCGACTGAAGCTGTCGGGACCGAGCTGCGCGATGTCACCGGTGAAGAAGTAGCGCGTGAACGCGTACATGCCTATGCCCGCTAGCGCGGTCGCGGCGACCGCTCCGTTGCGCTTCGGGCCATCCTCTCGGAACACCCATGTGAGGTAGGCGCCGCCGGCGAACACACAGGCGAGCGAGATTGCGGTCGCTGTCCATCCATGGAAGTTTGCGGCGATCGGGCCGAAAATCGTTCCGCCGAGGGTGTCGAGGTGCTGCGTGAAGTGGTCGTACAACCACGTCTGCATTGCCTCGAATCGACTCACCTCCCTTGCGCACTCCCCGCCCACAGCGCGAGAATCATCGCCGCACGTGTCGTAGCCAAAGTAGAGCACAACATAGAAGAAGATGAGCGCTACGGAGAGCATCCAGGCGCTCACACCGCGGTTCTGAACGTCATGCAGCAGCTTGCCGCCGGGGGTTTGGCGAATCATGATGCTGCTCCAAGTGGGAGGTCTTGACGGACGAGTTGGGTGAGATTGGCGCGGCCAAACTCTACGTCGAATTGCGCGGACTTCAGGTTGGCCATTGCCCACTCCGGGTCACGACGCTCCGTCACCCAGCGCTCGAGCACTTCGTGGTTCCAGCGCGACCCCAGCATATTGAAGCCAATCACGCGGCCCTCGAGGTGCGCGATGCGGCACGAGATGTCGTGCTTCGGGTGCTTGAGATAAATGCTCATCGTGCCCGGCGGCACGCGCATGATGTCGCCCACTGTCGTGTACTCAATGTCGAAGAACTTCGAGCTGTTGAAGAAGAGAGGTGGTTCGTACTCTCTCGCGTCACCAAAGAGGTTTTGCCCGACGAGGCCACCCTGCCGCTTCGCGGAGTACCAGATCGTCTCGTGCAGACGCCGCTCTTGGCCGGGGTTGTCGATCATGGCGCAGTCGCCGCACGCGAACACGCCGGGGATCGAGGTCTCCAGTGTGCGGTCTACGTGAATGCCGCGACTCATCTCCGGTGCGTCGGTCCACTCCGAGATGCGCGCGATGTTTGGGTGAACACCAGCGGCGATGCCGAGCATCTGACACGGGAGAGTGCGCCCCTTGCTCGTGTCCACGCTCTTCACACGCCCGGAGGCGTCGGTGTCGATGCGGGTCATCTCCTCTTCAAGCGCAAGCTCTACGCCGTGCTTCGCGATGTGCCGAGCGACAAACGTCGCTTCTTCCTCGCCGATAGCCATGGGCCAGTACCACTTCTCGCGCACGAGAAAGCGCACCTTCACGCCGTGGTGCGTCAGGCACTCGACCAGCTCGATGCCGATCAGCCCGCCGCCAACAACCACCGCCTCTTTCGTAGATGGCGTGAGCCGCTCACATTCATCAAGGTCTTGCATCGAGACGAAGTGAACGAGTCCGTCCTTGACCTCGTCTGCGCCGCTCCACCCGAATATGTTGGGGGCCGCGCCGACCGCCAGCACGAGCTTGTCGTACGAGATGCGCTTGCCAGAATGGGTCACCACAACGCGCTCGGCGGCCACGTGATCCGTCACCCACTCGCGCAGCCGCGTGATGCGCTTTCGATCGTAAACCCCACGCTCGAAGGGCTCCAGGCTCTTCCGCGGCATGATGTCCATGTACGAGTACATGAGCGCCGTTCGCGAGAAGAAGTAGTCGGTCTCACCACTAATCAGGGTGATCTCTGCGTCCGAGTCACGCTGCCGTGCGTCAAATGCACACGTAACGCCAGCGACGCCGTTTCCGATAATTACGATGCGCAAAGGTCAGCTCCAAGGGGGTCGCAAGAGAGTGTCGCACGCTGCTGTGCTATAGGCGAGAAGCTCGGCCAATGCTGGTCGGAGCTGGTCAGATTGCTACTCTTCTTGGGCTCTGCCCAAACCCACCAAAGGCTTTGCCCTTGGAACCTGCGGAAATCCCATGCGATTTCCTTCGTTGGGGCGGCTCTCGCGCTCCGTTTCAGCCAAGGCTTGATTTTACTAAGTGCTACTTGCCTCGTGGCAATTCTGACGGCCAGCGTGGCCTCTACTGTCCACCGCCAGAACGCGGTGGTCGTCTCGGTCCGATGCCGCGGCGGTGTTTTGGTTTCGCCGGTGCGTTATGTCGAAGATGCGAGACAAGCTGCGGGCATTGCATAAGCCGCGACCCACCGAGGTACCGACACCTCAGCCTGTGGCGGAGCGCTTGGCGGCGAAGAGCACCGAGGGCACCAGCGACGGCAGCGACATCGCGAACAGCGCGAACAGCCCACACCCTCAGTCGGCACCTGAGCTGTCCGACCATCGGCCGCTCTCACCTGACGAAGTTCGTTCTGCACGCGACTCAACGCCGAGACCCGAGCGCCCCGCGAAGCCAACCAGAGCGGAGCAGTCGCGGGAGCTGCCAGACCGATTGAGCGCAACGGACAGGCGTGCGCCGCTGCCACAGAAGACCGTGCTCGGCTCCCCCAACACGGTGACGTCGAGGGGGATGGCGGCGTGGCGGAAGCGGCGGGCCGAGACAGGCTCTGGGGCCCCAGAGAGAGCGTTCGAGCGTGCGCCAGAGACAGAGACAGAGACAGAGACAGAGACAGAGACAGAGACAGAGCGTGCGCCAGAGAGCCGGCGAAAACGCGTGCCAAATGCACTCGCCAGCAGCGCGCCTCACACGACGCGAACCCACCAGGCTCGGCCGGGCTCAACTGCGCTGCTCGGCAGCACTCCTCGTAGAACGCCCAAGGGCACCCCCGACTGGCACCGAGCCGCGCGGCACCTCTCGGAGCTCACCCCCGGGCACGTGCGGATCGTCGACGGGTGCCCCATCTTCGTCGCGCGACGCCACTACGCCGGAGACATCGCGTTGGCCGGGCGCCCTCTCGACGACGCGCGCCACCTCCCCGACGACGTCCTGGTGGCGCTCGGCGTTTCGCCCGACGCCGTGCTCTCGTTCCTCGACATCGAGTCGTCGGGGCTCTCGGGTCAGCAAGGCAGCGTGCCCTTCATGGTCGGGATCGCCACGTGGGACGCTGGCGGTCTGCTCGCCGAGGTCATCACGATGCATAAGCCGGCCGATGAGCGCGGCGCCCTGCTGCTCGTCGCGTCTCTTTTGGAAACCGTCGATGCGGTCGTCACCTTCAACGGGCACGTGTTCGACCTGCCCTTTCTGAGGCATCGTTTCGCGGCGCATGAGCTCGACGCCTCCGTGCTCGACCTGCCGCACATCGACGCCTACCGCGTCGCTCGCAAGGCGCTCACGGGGCGAAAGGGCCGAGGCGCGTTCAAGCTCACGCAGCTCGAAGAAGACCTGCTCGGCATCGTGCGCGAAGGCGACATCCCCGGCAGCGAGGCGCCTCCGCGGTGGTTCCAAACACAACGCGACGGCGAGGTCGAGCGCCTGCTCCCGCTGCTAGAGCACAACCAACACGACATCGTGACGCTGCCTGCGCTGCTGTGTGCGCTGCTCGCCGAGGACCCGGCCAGCGTGCAGCGGCGAGAGGAAATGCGGGGTGTGGCATCGAGCGATGCTGCGCCGGCTGCGGCGCCAGCTGTCAAGGAGCCGAGTCCGACAGGGTTGGACGAGCATCGCGGTGACCCGGTCGCGCTTCTTCGACGTGGGCTCACCGCGTTTCAGGAAGGCCGCTTTCCTGAGGCGGCGGCGATGTTGGAAGCGGCGGACCTCGCCGGGCTGACCAAGCAGCAGCGATGGTCGGCGCTGAAGACACTGGCCCAAGTGCAGGACGCGCTGGGGCAAACACTGGGTGCGGAGAAGACGTGGCGTACGCTGAGCGAGTTACCAAGCACGGACCCGCTACCGCTGACGCGCTTGGTGGAGATTGCGAGGACGCGCGGGGATGATGATGCGGCGGACGCGTTGGTGGAGCGCGCGAAGCAGCGCGCGCCCTGGTGGCGGGAAGAGTAGCTTGGAGCGTGTGGGATGGACGGGACTCGAACTTGCAAACCTGACGCAGTGAATCTTTCATGAATTCATGAGGTTACGACCCACTGCCCGGAGTCCGACCTGTCCATCCCGTGCTAATGATTCCGGGTACTTACGCGGGGGTGTGATCACGTTTTGGTCATCGCATCGAGCCAGCCGTCACGGGCTAACTGACAGCGCCGCCCTCTGCCACGGCAAGGGGCGGAGGCGACCCGAAGTCATCAACGTGGCCAGCTGCGCCGAGCTTCATGAATCAGGTCGAACGTCGCTTTCGAGACGTTGTGTGCGCGGCACGATTCCGTCAGGTTCGTCGGCTCTGCGTCGGCCAACACGACCAAGACCTGTTCTTCAGTAAATCGCTTTCTCTTCATGGCGACTCCGGGGAGAGCTGCCACACTACCAGCTGGATCAAGTTTCGTGGATCAGGTCAGGATGACTTCTGGCAGCACCGCGCCGCATGATTGCCACGGTGTGGATCACACCCCTAAACAGGACCTGCTACTTCAAGTTACAGGAAACTCAAGTATGGCTTCCTGTTCTGCGACCTTCCGCAGCCAGGCAAGCGTCCTAGGGTTGGCGAGCTCGTCTGCGCGGCTCAACACGTTGAGGTCGCGATTCTGTCTGCTCAACTCGGCTTGAACCTTGGGATGCGCAAGTCTCGCGCCTTCGTCATAGCCGATGCCAAGAGCCTCTTGGCCAGCGAGCTGCTCCATCGCCTCGTACGCGCGACGACTAGCCCAGACTGCCTCCTGGGCAGCCCCCGTGGCAGCGGCTCGGTAGGCATAGGCGAGCGCGACCACCGCGTCCTCTGCGGCCGGTTGGAGCGCCGTCCAACACACGGTGTCATCCGACGGCACTAACTTCATGCAGGAACGAATTGCAGAGTCCAAGACGGGCGCCGACAGTTCCGCTGACACTACATGGTGCCACAACTGTTCAACCAGGTCGTCAAACTGAGCGGAACTTCCGGCTCTAAGCTCATCATTGTAGCGCCGATAGTGCGGTGCCAAACGAATGACACACATCAATGCGAAAGCAACGCGTCTTTTGGGGGATAACTCCTGCAACCGAGGTTGTAATTCCGCCTCACTATAAGTGTGCATCGGCTCCTATCTCGGCCAAACAGCAGTTGTCGGACTGGTGAGCGTACCGCCGCTCGCTTCGATCGCGGCGGCACAGTTGGGGCAGATGGCGCGCGTGACTGCAATGAATCGTGGCGCAACTCCAGCCTGTTGCGCGTGAGTTATCGCTGTCACTTCCGCATGCGCCCCGGGGAGCCGCGCCGCAACCTCGCCCGCTTCCAGCACGGCGCGCTGCGCCGGATTCAAGTCACGACCACCCGCCGCGACAACTCTGCCTGCATCAGTACTCAAGACAGTAGTTGTTCTCATATCTCTAGCGATAGGGTCAAGCGCGATGTGGATCTGATGGGCACGTTCTGTCAGCTCTGTAAGCTCCGCGCTGCCTTCGGCTGCCCGCCTGCCCCACATCGCCGCGCCCGCCGCCTTCGCCCACTTCTACTTCACCGTCCCCTGATGTGTCATCTACAGCGTAGACGCGAACACGCCGGCAATACGTCGAACACTTTCACTAGAACGCTCCCGCGGCCGGCGGCGCGCTCGTGCCCGGAAACACGCTCGACAGATTCCGATGCAGTTTCGTCTTACTCTTCCATCAACTCGAACGCCGTGCGCACCAGCCTCCAGCCGTGACTGGCGCTATCGTGTCCCGTCTCTGCATAGTATGGCGCGAGTTGACTTGAGCGAACGGCACTGCTGCCACCTCGTACGATCGGGTGTGGGCGCCATGCGCGATAGTCCGCAGGCACCTCTGGCCGCCCGTCAATTGGAGAAAGCGCGTAGTATTCGTCAATCACGTAGTCCGGTATCGGACGAACTGGATCCACCACGGGGGAGTCGTAGAAGTAAGGCTGCTGCGCTTGTCTTACGTCGCTGGTCCACTCGGCCGCGTTGCCGATCATGTCATAGAGTCCAAGCTCGTTTGGACACTGCGATCCGATATATGTGTAGCGCGAATCGTCGACACGCGGCGCCTCTTGACCCCTCGTGCCACTAGTGACTGCTTCCCGGTTCATGCACGCCCCCGGTTGTTGGCAGTCGCTTCGTCCGCTGGCCCGCGCAGCCCACTCCCACTCGGCTTCTGTGGGGAGCCGATAGCCGCTACAGTCTGGGTCGGCGTTCAGTACGGCATCAACCGCGCAGCCGTGGAAGTACCAGTCACGTACATAGTAGCCTGGGAGCGGGGGCCTGCACGTATCGAGAGGATAGCAAATTTCGTACCCTTCCAACTGTGATCGCGAGTTAGCATGGGCGACCGCGAACACGAACGTCAGGTCCGAGGGGGCGCTTGTCCACGTGGTATCTGCTCCGACGGTGAGAACCGTCTTCGCTTCCTGCGACTCCGTCGGAATCAGGCCGCCCGGAGGTACCTCTGGCAGAGCCGAGGTACCCGTCATCTGTAGCTGAGCCTCCGCGACAGTCCTAGTCTCGGCCTTGCTGACCTCAGATGTCTGAATCCAGAAGGGCCTAGTGATCGTTACCGACATCGGCGGGAAAGCGTCGTCTGCAGCGAAAGGCGAACCCATCTCGAACGAACCCGGTCGCACGAGCACCCACTCCGGCTCGAGCATCGTCTCGCCGTACACAGGCTCGGCACAATCGTCGCGACAGCTCGGAGCTGCAGCCACGACGAAAACGGCGACCGCAGCCAACCTGACACCAACGCTCAAGGAAGGTCCTGCAACTCACACCACTCATCGCTGCCATACAGACCACTGAACACGCTGCATCCGACTCCGTCGCACCCGCAATCGCTATCGGCGAAACATCGATTTCCCAGCCTTCGGAATCCCCCCTCGACGACCAGTGCGCCTTCGGTGGCATAGACGTTCGACGCAGCGCTTTCTAGCCCACTAACAATCCCCCACTGCGCCGTTTCGGCGATTCCTGGGGATTCAATGATCTCGAACCGATCGATAGTTGGTAGTTCGATGTTGCGCAGCACGGCGTCGAACGCTACGCCGAGCGCGCACAAGAGCGAAAGTGGGCTCACTCGGTGCTCGGCTTTCGTTGCTGGATTTCTCATCGACTCTCCCCAGTTACGTCGTTCTGCAATTCGTTACCGAGAGTACCGGTTGAGCAGTGCGTCGACAAGCCTCGGAAGTCGAACGCGCGGCGGGCACACAACAATAGGTGTCACCTGCAGACACTCCCTGTCTCCTGCATCGTGAGCGTCGGCGGCGGGCGCGGCGGCTGGGCGAACGTTCCGATTCCCCTCAGCAATCACCAAGTCATCTCCACAGAATCTGTAGGATTACTGTGGACAACGGAGGGTCAAGGGAACTCAGCTCCCTTGCGGGAGTGGGCAGGGCCCACCCGGAAGAACTCAAACCCGTCCTACCCAAACAACAACGCTACTCTGCGGCTTGCGCCATCGGAGCGACCATCGCCGGGTGCAGGCGACCGGTTGCCTTCGGAACGGAGTCCGTGGGGATCGCAGAGAGGTGGTCCTTTCGACCAAAGCCTAGCTTGCCGATGGTGCCGGCGATTGCCAGCAGGGCGTAGTTGTAGCGCGCCCATATTGCGACATGCTTCAGCAACTCTTTGCGCTGCGCGGTCTTGCTCGCGTCCTCGAGTTTATTCGTCACCATGTCCTTCGCGCGCTTGCAGGAAGAGTCGTAGATCTTCTCAAAGCGTCGAATGACGACGTCGGGGTGCGAGACTTGGCGGCTGATCGTCGCGGCGTTCTGGCCCATGCGACGGCGCAGGCTTCGGTCGTTTACGAGAGCCAAACAACGGCGCGCGTACTGGCTCGCCGTGTCGACGTAATTCGGGCGAACGAGGTAGCCGTTCTCGCCGTGTACGACCTGATGGGCAACGCCCATTTCGTCGTGAAGCGCGACGACGGGGACGCCGCACCAGAGCGCTTCGTTCACCACATTGCCGAAGGTCTCCGACAGCGACGTATACACAAACACATCGGCGTGCGCGTACCAGTCGACCAAACGCGCGTGCTTCACCTCACCGGGGAAGTGAATACGGTCGGCGTAGCGCGCGCGAGCGGCCATCGTTTGCAAGAACTCGTGCTGGTGGCCGTCGCCCACGATGGTGAGCGTGACCTCATCGTCCTGCTCCGCGATCTCGGTGTCGAAGATGCGGATGAGCTCTTCGAGGTTCTTCTCGCGATCGTGGCGGCACACGCAGATAAGGCGTTTGCCCACTGCGAAGCTCGCCGGGAAGGGGTCTTCACCGGGCTGCGCGGAGAACTTCTCGGGGTCGATCGGGCGACCGACGACGTGGATGGGCACTTCAACGCCGCGATCCTGCCAGTAGCCTTCCATGTAGCGGCTCTGCACCACGAGGCCATCGCCGTCGTTGTACATGCGAGCGAAGTCCTTCTCGAGGTCGAGCGCGAAGTTCCGCGTGACATCGCGTACGAAGGACATCTCGTAGAGACGGTCGCTGAGGATGAAGTGACTGTGCGTCGGGAGGTGGATGATGTTGGTGTTGATGACGGCGGTGCCATGCATCTTGCGCAACCAGTTCGCCCACTCGATGACGTGATTGTTCGTCTGCCCATGGATGATGTCCATCTTGGGCGCGTTCATCAGCTGCTTCACCGGCCGCGGCACGATGACCTTCACCTGGGGGTGGCTCGGGTACGAGACACCGCGGAACAGGTGCACGTCGTCGCTCGCGCTAGGCGCAACGTCAGCCGTCGGGCCGATGAGCGTGACATCGTGGCCCTTCTTAGACAACCCATCGTGCAAGAAACGGGTGTGAATGGACGGGCCGCTCTGGAGAGCCAGCGAAGGAAAGTCTGTCAGAATGCCGACGCGCATGCTGAGCAACCAGGGATGCAGGGTGAGACAACCGGATGAGTCACTTTCTTTGGCTTAGACGCAGGAACTGCCAAGAAAATCGGTGCGTTGAGGCTGATTTTCACGGATCTGGAGTAATCACACTCCAGATCACAGCGCCCGACATCAACGGTGCTTCGCGGCCTCCCCCCCTTCACTCCCCTTCACTCCCCTTCGCTACTCGAGCGTGCCAGTCGCCAAGAAGCGGGCGAAGAGCTCTCGCACGTCGCTGCGCTGGTAGATCGTGAAGTGGCCTGTTCGGTCGCTCAGGTACGCCGCGTGCGTGCGCGGAGTGCCGTCCAGCGCGCTGACGTTTTCGGAGATGGGCAACGCCTGAGAGGCGCCATCCCAGACGCCAAAGGGGTCCACGTCCCAGCCGACCGGCTCGGCGATCGTGACGTCTCCGGCGATCGCGACGGCGCTCATCGCTCGGACAGGCGCAGTGGTGTCGTCGATCCCGTTGGTGAGCAGCACGTTGGCGCCGTCTGGGTTCGCGTCCCAGCCGCGCCAATGGGGCGCAAAGGCGTGGGTGTCCGAGAGGTCGGCGCCGAGCTGGACCATCGCGAGGACGGGGTGCGTGCGGTCAAATGCCCCGCGGATATCGGCGAGGGCGCCGATCACTGCGGCGAAGTCGATCGGATCTGTGCGCTCAAGCGCCGTAAGGGAGAGCGTCCCGGCAATGCCGTTGAAGGCGAAGGTGTCGATGTCGCCTTCCACTCCGGCGACCATCGCCCCGACCAAGGCGCCCTGCGAGTGCCCGCCGTAGACGACTCGGCTCGCGTCCAAGTCTGGCAGACCGGGCAGCTGCGCGCGCTCTTCGAGAAAGAGCCGCAAGAAGTAGGAGGTGTCCGCGACTTGCTGCCGGAAGACGTTCCGGAATGCGGCAGGGTTGATCAGGTTGAACGAGTGAATCTCGTCGTCGGCGCCAGGCGTTGCGCGCGTGTCGTGAAACTGCGGGACGAAGCTCGCGATCAGGAAGCCCTCCGCCAAAAGCGCCTCGGTCACGGTCGAACTGAGAAAACCGAGCTGGCTGGCCCCGGTTCCGTCAGACCAAAGGAGCAGCTCACGCGGCCCTTCTTGATTCGTGCGCCACGTCACCGTGAAGGGAACAGACTCCCAGTTCTGCAGCTCAGGTACGCCATCGCTGCCAAACTCGATGCTTCCACCCTCGTTGGCGAATGGAGACGTGCCTTCCTGATAGATCGGCGTGTTGTAGCGGCCCGTGAACACGGCGCGCCCCCCAATGCCCGACAGCGAGCTCTCCTCCCACGCGGAGACATCCGGGGCCTCAAGCGAGGGGTTGCGCACGGCGTCTCGCAACGCTCGCAGCTCGATCTCCGGCGATTGCGTTGTGAACACGGCCGCGGACGCGATGTCCCCGTTACGAAGGCCGGCGGTCGGCAAACAGTCGGCAAGTGGGGCGAGGTGTGGCGCGAGCACTCCGTCACCCGCCAAGCCGGTCGCGAGCTCGTCCGTGGGTGCAGCGCTCTCTCCGCGGCTCTCTCCCAACGACCGAAGAACAACGAACGCGTATGGCTCGCCGGGCGCGAGCACAAAGCCAGGCACCGGAACGGCGATGACGAGGTTCTCCTCGAAGTAGTTGTCGCCTTCCGCCCGGAAGCTCACTTCGATCGGCACCCTCTCGGCGCAGCCATCGCCAAGCCGAATCAGCTGCACGGTGGCACTTGGGGCGAGCGAATCGGCCGGGCTGGGCAGCTCGTCTTCCGGGAGCGACGCAGCGAATCCGGCGTACAAGACCGGCATCAAAGAGTAGCCGCGAAGCCGTCCGTTGAGCTCCGCGAGGTACGCCTGAACCAGCACGCCGCCTGCGTCCGGGAAGGTGGTCAGGTCCAGCGTTCCATCGGCGTTCGTGCGCAAATCGGACGGCCAGGGCAGATCGTAGAACGACTCCCCGTTTGCGTCGAAGCGGGCCGCCACGGCCACCCGGTCGTCGTAGTCGGTGACCGGCCCCACATCGTCGGTCGCGTCTGCGCCGGCGTCCACTTCGCCGACCGCGTCGGCATCGTTGATCGCAGCGTCGAGTTCGTCGCAGCCTAGTGAGAAGGCGGCGCCGCAAAGTGCGATCGAGAGAGCGAGGGAAACGTCACGCATGGGTGCTCCGCGGGGGGTGAAGCTACGGTAGGAATCCGCCGCCGACGTGGCCAGGGCGCCGAAGTCAATGTCGGTAAGCGGGCTGAACAGGCATGACTCGCCCTCTCGGCAGTCTCCGTCGGACACGCAGGGTCCATCATGATTGTAGATGTCACCGTTGCTCAGGTCTAGGATTGGCGAGCAGGTCAGGGCCGCCTGGCATCCGCGTTCGAAGACGGCGCCACCGCCGCCGACCGGGGAGGCACCCCCTTTCATTGTATCACCGACGAGCCGGCGGAGCCGCTTGTCGACGCCGCGCCCGCCTGCCAAGAGGGTGCAGCCCCTCAGCCCTTGATCCGAATGACCGAACGACTCGCGCCCCCCGCCCTGCCCGACTGGCTTGCTCACGAACTGCCATTTGTTCGCTACCGCGTCGATCTGAAGCCGTATCGCATGCACGTTATGGAGGCCGGCGACGGACCCACGGTGCTGATGGTGCATGGCAACCCAACGTGGGGGTATCTGTACCGCAAAGTGGTGCGCGAGCTCTCTGACGGGCAGTCCGGCGCGACCACGGGACCTTGGGGTAAGCTGCCGTACCGCGTCGTGCTGCCTGACCTGATTGGCCTGGGCCTGAGCGATAAACCGTATGGGCGCTGCGAGCACACGCTCGAGGCCCATGCGAAGTGGCTTGGCGATCTCATCGACAGGCTCGAGCTCGAGGACATCACGCTGGTCGTCCAGGATTGGGGCGGCCCCATTGGCGCGCTCGCCATGGCCGTGCGACCCGAGCGACTGCGCGCACTCGTCGTGCTCAACACGGTGCTCGGGCCGCCCAAACCCGGCTTCCGGCCCACCGCGTTCCATCGATTCAGCCAGACGCCCATGCTGAGTACGCTCGCTTTCCAGGGTCTTGGGTTTCCGCAGCGCATGCTCGCCGCCGCTCAGGGCGATCGCACCTCAATCTCCGGGCAGACGGCGAAGGCGTATCGCTGGCCTCTGCGAAAGCTGCGTGACCGCAAAGCGCCACTCGCCCTCGCTCGCATGGTGCCAGACTCCCAAAGCCACCCATCGATCGCGGGGCTCAAGCGCGTGCATGACTTCGCGTCGAGCTATGACGGCCCCGCAGCCATCGTTTGGGGGGACAACGACCCGGTGCTGGGCAGCGTGCGGACTTTCATCGAACGTACTCTCCCGCATGCCAGCGTGCGCCGCACACAGGCCGGTCACTTCCTGCAAGAGGAAGTCCCGGGCGACATCGCGGACGCGATCCGTGAGGTGACTCCGGTCGGCTGAGCGGAGACGGCGCGCTGGGTGTCCGGAAAGTTCTCGGGCCGCGACGCAACATCGGCTTGGTTAGCTCGACAACCAGAGAGGAGACGCTCCTCTTTCTCTCTGTGCCAATGCCGAGCCACGATCACGAACTGCTCCTTCACCTGCTCACTGAGCAGCCAATGGTGCTCGCGTCTTTGCTCCCCGACCTCGTTGGAGTTCAAGACGTTCTCACAGCGGTCCCGTCCACCTACTCCGACCTCGTCGCGACGGAGTACCGTGCGGACGCGGCCTTGCTCGTGGGCCAACCGCCGCGCCTAGCGCTGGTTGTAGAAGTGCAGTTGAAACGTGATCCACAGAAGCGATGGAGTTGGCCTGTCTATCTGACGACGCTACAGGCGCGGGCCAAGCTGCCTGCTCAGTTGGTCGTCGTTACGATCTCCGCGAGTGTGGCCGAGTGGGCCAGAGGGCCATTCTTGCTCGCCGACGACCTGCCGTGGTGTCCGCACGTGATTGGCCCTGATCAGTTGATCGAGTTCGTGACGCCTGACCGTGCGCACTCCATCGTTGAACTCGGGGTCTTGAGCCTCATGGCGCATGCACGAACCAAGCGGATACCCAGTGAAGGTCTCGGCCGCGCGACATTTGAGGGAATCACAAACGCCCAAGCTCGGCTTGCGAACGATACGCGCAAACTCTACTCTGACGCTGCATTGGCAGCCATTGCTCGCTCAATGCAACACGCCGTGGAGAA
>JBLFZA010000066.1:0-16908 GCA_047610025.1 Bradymonadia bacterium
GCAGGCCTGCGCTGTTCACATCGAGCGCGCGGCGGTTCGCAACGACACGCGGGACAGGAGTAGGAATCGTCGGCAAGTCCGGGACAATGATCTCGCTGTCCGGGTCGACGACCCGCACATCGAAACGGCGGTTTGACTGCCGCGTTCGATCGCCAACGTTCGGGTAGATAGGCCGCGATACTCCGTAGCCTTCCGGTTCAATGCGCTCTCGATCGATGCCGAGCTCGCTCACCATAAAGCGCGCGGCGGCGATCGCCTGGCTGCGCGTCACGGCCTCTGCGTCCCGCTCATTGTCGCGATCATCGACGTGCGCGCCGATGAGAATCGCGTTTGGCGCGGTCGCCTGAAGCTGCGGAGCCATGGCCCGCAGCGCGGTTGCGATAGCAGGGTCTAGCCGTCGTTCATCCATCTCTACGTCGCTCAGGCGCTCATTCAGCAAGTATCGCTGGCGCGTCTCGGCGACGCGCACGATCACTGGGGCTCCTTCTGCATAGCGAGACGCCTCGTCCATGACGCGCACGCGGCTGACGTAAACGCCTCCCGTTTGCAGGATGGGTTCACCCTGATCGTTCTGCCCGTTCCACATGACGCCTTCTGAGGGCCACGTGCGCCCTTCGCGCAGGTACACAGTGCGCCCATCGCGCGCGTCTTCCACTTCGAGAACCCACCCGCTGATCGGTGCGTTTGTCGTAAGACTTACGGCGAGAGGCTCAACGAGCGTTCCGTCCACGCCTGCGCGAAGCTCGACCACGGCGAGCTCCTCGCCTTCGAGCGGCCCAGCGCCAGGCGCCGGCGGGGCGTCGACCTCGGACACCATGCCGACAGCACCCTCAACGTCTGATGTGTCTTGTCCTGATCCTTCGTCTAGCGGCGTCGACGCCACACCTTCGGCGTCTTCCGAAAGCGCTTGATCACCACCTCCAAGCAATTCCGGAACCTCAACTCTCTCCACAACCCCACTCGCGAGAGACGGGAGCTCAGCGTCGGACACCGAGCCAGCACCGAACGAGGTACCCACGCCGAGCAGCGGAAGCGCTTCGCCTTCAAGCGATGCGCCACCTGTTCTCACGTCGGCTTGCAGCTGCACGTATCGCTCGCGACGTCGGCGCTCCGCTTCGGCGAGCGCTTCGTCACCCGGAGTAACGTCGATGTCGTCGACCGAAAAGTCTGGGCACGAGACTCCGAAGTCGATGCCTACTGGGAGACCTCGTGTCACGTTGAACGCGCGCGTCTCCTCGGTCGTCAACGTGCTGCCCACAGGCAGCGTATGCATGTCCACCTTCAGCAGGTGCAAGCCGGGGTCGATGGCCGAAAAGTGGAACTGCCCGTCCGAATCGACGTCGGTGTAGAAGCCGGTGTCGAGGTAGATGCGCGCGCCAGGCAGCCCGCGTTCGCCGCGCTGCTGACGACCATCGCCGTTGTCGTCACAATAGACCTTTCCGAGCAGCGTGCCCTGGTCGAACACCGGGTCGTACTCAACACGTACGTCGACGTGCGCCACGCCACTCAATGCAAACTCGGTATCAGCCTGCAGCAGCTGCGCGGTGTTTCGGTAGGTGTCGCCTGGCTCGACGCTCGAGCCGAGCACTGCGAAGTACCGCAGCGTCATGCGGGCACCCGCGGGCAGTGAGAGTGGGCGTGTTGTGCCGCCGTCCGTCTGCTCGAAGCGCAGCGAGCGTGCGCCGCTCACAGCGATCGCGATCGTCTCGGGGCGCAAGCCACCCTCTCGCTCTAGTGTAGCAACGGCGCTGCCTTCGACGACGCGGAAGCCGTTCGGCAAGTCATCGACGAGCACGACACCACCCGTGGCCGTCGCGGAGTCGAACACTAGCTCCGCAGACGAGCGGTTCTCGGCGGTGATCGTGTAGGTGACGATGTCTCCGACGTAGGCGACCGGGCGGTCGGCGCGCTTGACCAACGAGATCTGGTCGCTGAGCGGGTCGAGGGGGATGTGGTTGTTGAACACTCCCGCGTCGGGGCCAGATAGCTCGATACGCGTTGCGTATGTGCGCGCGTCTTCGTCGACGTCGGCCGGATTCGTCTCGGGCACGACGTCGATGCGCGACGCGGAGATGAGCGCGTCCTCTTGGGGGGGCAGCTGCAGCGATGGGAACGACAAGCCCGAGTTCCCGGGTTCAACAACGATCCGGTAAGCGGCGTCAGTGCGTGCATCGAAGCGGTAGAAGCCACTCACGGGTACGCGCTGACCCTGCTGCGTCGCGCTCGCGAGATCATCGTCAACGACGAGCTCGCCCAGGCCGGCCTCGCCTTCGCCTTCGTCGTAGTAGAGGAACACCCGCGCGCCTCCAACGGGCGACGCGGTGGTCACCTCGTAGAGCACGCCCGACGGGTCGACGAGCAGGTCGCGTTGTTCACGAGCACCGGAGACAATCTCAAGCGGCTGCTCGCCAAACAAGGCGCCTCCGTCGTCTGGCGCGCCAGCGTAGTACGCGAGGTCGTAAGAGCCAGGAGCCAGGGTCTCGAAGGCGTAGTTGCCGTCTTCGTCGGACTCGGTGGTGGCGATGGGGGTGTCGAAGCCGGATGGGGTCACCGTGACGACGAACCCATCGACAGGCTCATCCGTCTCGGCGCCCGGCACGCCATCGCGGGTACCGGTCTCACGGAAGAGCAGCCCGTCCAGCGACGCCGCACCATCGCGACCGCCGACCGTGAAGCAGGCTGGTGGCTCAGCGATGCCGTCCGTCTCTGCGATTTGCAGCTGGTTGCAGAGCACATCGCCGGTGGCCGCTGCGTCACCGACGACAGCGCGGAGCACGATCTCTCGGCGCTCCCCGGCGTCCATCGGCGCGACCATGAAGGTCGCCAGCGCCGGAGACTGCAGGAGCACGTCGACACCCGATGTCTCGGCCGCAACATCACGCAGCAAGATCTGCTCGTCGGGCACATCCGTGACCTCAATGTCTGCCGTCGTGTCGGTCAGCGCTTCGATCGTGACGACATAGAGAAGTTCGTCGCCCGGCTCGAAGGTCCCGCCGTTGGAATCAGCGACGGTCTTGCTGACGCGCAGCGCGCCGTCTGAATCACCCAGCGCGGTGACCGTTGCTTGGGCACCGTTCCGTGGGTCTCCATCAGCATCTGTCAGCGCACCGCCGCCATCGAACGAAATCTCCGCTTGGTTCACTACCAGCGTCCCTGCGACCGGAACCAGCTCGAAGGTTACGACGGTCAGCTGGCCCGGCACCAAGCGACCAAGCCGCATGGAGACGACACCATCGACGACTTCGCCCGCGTCATTCGCGGGGTCGTCGGTGATTGGGATTCCGTTCCGACGCAACGTGCCGGCGATGTAGAGGGTGTTTTCAGGGAGGCTATCGGCCAGCGTCACTCCGGTCGCATCTGCGGTGCCGCGGTTCTCCACGACGATCGTATATTCGAGGGTCTCTCCAATCTGAGCGATGCCATCTCCGTTCTCGTCGCGGCTGATCGCGCGCTTGGTAGAGAAGGAGAGGTTCGGCGCTTCGCCAACAAACACGGTTGTCGCGTCGTCGTTCGCGTCAGTTGCGAGGTCATCTGTCGGCGACGACGCGCCACTGTTGTCGCTCACGAAGGCTTGATTGCTGATGCGTGCGCCTTCCGGGGCGTCGTCATCGACGAGCACATCGAAGCTCACCTCTAGCGACTCGCCAGGTGCGAGGTCGCGAATCTCGAGCCCTGCTGCCAGCTGAGCGGGGTCTCCGGCACCCACGCCGTCCACGACAAGCGAGCCAAGGACGAATGAAGTGAGCGCCGGCGCAACGTCGAGCACCTGCGTTCCGGTCGATGTGGCGGTCCCGGAGTTCGAGACTAAGACGCGGTATCTAAGCGTGTCTCCGGGCTCGACGAACTCGCCGTTTAGATCGGTGACGTCCTTTGAACTCTCGTCGAAGAGCACGAGGCTCTCTCCGTTGACGGTGACGCTTGTCGGGTCGTCTAGCTCCGGCGTCGACGGGTCATCAGAGAGCACGCCATCGGGCACCTCTGTCGACTGCAGCGACACTTGGTTACTCACGATCTCGGCGATTTCGGCGTCCTCGGAGAGGGTCGCGCGGAACACGAGCACCGCCTGGGTGCCAGGTTCAATTCGAGCCAACGCTGGCTCGTTTGTCGCGTCCCACCGAATGACCAAGGCGTCCGGATCGAAGCTACCGCCCGTAACGAGCGTGATGTCCGTCAGGCGCGCGTCAATCAGGTCAATCGCGGACACATCCGTCAGCGCTGGGCCGTCCCCTGCGTCGATGCGGATCGTGTATTCGAGCACGTCGCCGGCCTCGACTGTTCCCCCGTTAAGGTCGGTCACGGTCTTCGTCGTCGTGTCGAGCTCTGGGAAGAGCACGGTGAAGACCGTCGGGTCAGCCGCGCCGGGCAACGAAGGATCGTCGGACACACCCGTGACGTCGCGGTCGTCCGCAACGAGCGCTTGATTCGTCACGACGGTGCCGTTCTCGGCCGTCGCCAACACAGTGGTATCGATGGTTAGCGTCAGGGACTCGCCTGGAGCCAACGCGCTCAGCGCGGCTGTGGTTGCGCTGTTCCACACAACGTCGCCAGCGACGAGCTGACCGCCCTGCCCTGGGGTGATGGATGCGAACGCTCCCGCTTGCACGGTGTCGCGAATCTCGATGTTGTCCGCCGGGCCTGAGCCAACGTTCGTGAGGGTCAGCGTGTAGCGCACCTCATCCCCTCTCTCGATGAACTCGCCATCGAGGTCTTCGGCCGTCTTCTCAAGCAAGAACGCCGCGAGCGCAGTGAGGCGGACAACCGTGGGGTCACCAACATCTGGCGTCGCCGGATTATCACTCAACACATCGGGCAGTCCGGCAACCGACGCGATCGCCTGGTTGCTCACGAGCGCGCCGTCGTCTCCGTCCACGGTCGCCTCGAATCGTAGCGTTCGGTTTTCGCCTGCGGCCAGTATGAATGGCGGCCAACTCACGACTCCGCCCGCCTCCGCGCCACCGTCGGCCGGCGCGATGTCCACAAACCCGGCAGGCAAGGGGTCTACGATGCTCACGTTGTTCGCCGGCTGTGTGCCGTCGTTTTGAATCTGTAACCGAATCTCTACACGGTCGCCGGTCAGCAGCTCGCCCCCGTCGAGATCAATGACCTCCTTGGTGAACGCGTCGAGACGGGCCGCGGCAGTCACACGGAAGTCCGTCGCGTCGTCGAGCGCGGGGGTGGCGGGATCATCCGAGAGCGCGTCCGGCACGTCGGGTGCCGACGCTTGCGCCTGGTTGCTCACCACCGTTGCGTCGGTCGCGTCGGGGCGAATGGTCGCACGAAAGCGCAGCTGTACGCCCGTTGTGTCGGGCGAGATTTCCGCGAGCGCGGCGTTGTCGGCCGCTGTCCACGTAATCCGAGTGCCGTCAAAGCGGCCGCCGTCGAGCGCGACAACGCCGGACAACGACTCGACCGGAACCCGGTCGACCACCGTCGCGCCTCGAACCGTCGCGTCGCCGTCGTTGCGCACCAGGATCGTGTACTCGACCTCGTCACCTGGTTCGAAGAAGCCGTCGCCATCGAGGTCCACGACCGTCTTCGCGGTCGCAGCAAGTGACGGCGAAGCGTCCACCGTCACCGACGTCGCATCATCTGTCGGCGCCGTAGCGGGGTCATCACTCGCGAAGGGACTGGCGCCGCCATCGGCGTTCGCGAACGCTTGGTTTGCTACGACGGTTCCGTCGTCGAGCGGCGCCGCGAGAACCGTCGTAAGCGTGAGCGTCACGCTGTCGCCAGGCGCGAGCGAAGCCAACTCAGCCGCCGTTGCCGACGTCCATCGCACCGTATCTCCGACGAGCTGCGCGGCCGGCGCTGCCGCGACGAAGCTCAGCGACGGGTCCAAGGCGTCCTCAACCACGATGTTCGTCGCGGTTGCGTCTCCGTTGTTTTCAACCGTGATCTGCCAGACAACTTCGCCGCCCGGGCGGGGGTCGCCCAACGGCGACACCACCGTCTTCGTGGTGCTGGAGAAGTCGAAAGAAGAGATCACCGGGAAGGAGGTCGGGTCACTGGCATCGGCCGTCGCGGGGTCATCCGTGACGAACGACAGGCCTGCGACGTCGAGAGCGGCTTGATTCGACACGATGGTGCCGTTCGGGAGGTCGGCGACCACAACCGCCGTGAATTGTAGCGTGACGACCGTCGCATCACCCGCCTCCACGCGTGCGAGCCCTGCTGTGGTGGCGCTGTTCCAGACCATCGTTCCTGCCACGGAGTCGAAGATTCCGTCGCCCGGGTCCGTCACGATGAGGTTGCCATCAATCACGTCGGTGACAACGACATCACGCGCGTCTTCTGACCCCGCGTTCCGCACAAGAATCGTGTAAACAACCTCGTCGCCGGGGCGGACTGCGCCACCGTCGGAGTCCACGAAAGTCTTGGTGCTGACCGACAAGTCCGGGCGGCTCACCACCGAGAAGAGCGTCGCATCATCATCCGCGGCCGTCGTTGGATCATCGGAGGGCGTCGCGGTGACGTCATCCGCGAAGACGTTCGCCTGGTTCGCGACCAAGGTGCCGTCAGCTAACGGGAAAATGATCGTGGCTTCAAAGCGAACGATGACGCCAGTGTCTGGCTCCATCGCACCGAGTGTCCACCGCACCTCACCGCCAACAAACGTGCCGCCGTCTTGCGGTTGAATGTCGATGAGCGAGCCGGTGTCCACTGGGTCGATCACCAGCACGTTGGTGCCCCGCTCGGTGCCGGTGTTTCGCACTTCGATTTCATAGAGCACGCGAGCGCCGGGCGTGAACTCAAGCCCTCCGCCCACGAGCGAGACGGTCTTCGTCGTGGTCGCAAAGTCTGGGGCGCTGACCACAACGAGCACCGTCGCATCGTCGACCGCAGGGGTCGTCGGATCGTCGGTGAGCACGTCTACGATGATGTCAGACGACTGCACCCGCGCCTGGTTCGCGATGACCGTTCCATCAGCGAGCCCAGCGGTGATGGTGGCCTCGAAACGGAGCTGCAACGTGTCGCCGGGCAACAGTACGGCCGCAGGCGTCCACAGCACATCTGCCCCACTCACTAAGCCGCCATCGAGCGCTACGATGTCTTCGAGGCCTGCTGGAATGGTGTCGATGATCACGAGATCACGCGCGCCACCGGACCCGCGGTTACTCAGTTCGATCGTGTACCGCACCCGATCACCAGGCTGCGGTGCGCCGCCATTGAGATCCTCAACGGTCTTCGTGGTCGCACTGAGGTCAGCAGCTGCAGAAATGACGATGTTTGTTGGGTCGTCGACCGCCGCCGTACCGGGGTCATCTGACACGCCCAACAACCCATCCACGCTGGACCAAGCACCTTGGTTGCTGATGAGGTCGCCGTCGCTCAAGTCCGGCGCAAGCAGCCCGGTCACCGTGAGAATCACCCGTTCCCCTGGCGCAACTGTCGCGAGGGTCGGCGTTGTTGTTGGGTCCCAGGTGACACGTTGACCGATCAGCGCGCCACCCGCGCTAGGCACGAGACCGCCGAGCTGCGTCGGGACGTCGTCCTGCACCGTCACTCCGATTGCGTCAGCGCGGCCCTCGTTGCTGACTGTCAGCTGATATGTGACTCCATCACCCGGTTCAAAGAACCCACCGTTTCCGTCGATCGCGATCTTCTCGATCAGAATGGCCGGAAGAGCCGCAACGACGATATCCGTCGCATCATCTGCTCTGGCGGTACTCGGGTCATCGGTGGGAAAAAGCACACCAGCGGCGCTGCCCACTTGAGCTTGGTTCGAGATACGGGTGCCGTTCGAGACCGCAACGCCGATTCGGGCGGTGAAGCTCAACTGCGCCGTCTGGCCGACGGCGACGCTGCCAACCTCCCATCGGATCGTACGACTGCCGGCATCGAATACGCCGCCATCGTTCGGCATGACGGCGGTCAGATCCGTCGAGATTACGTCGGTGACAAAGGCACCTGTCGCATCAGCGTTTCCGTCATTCGAGAACGCGAGTCGATACGTGAGCACGTCGCCCGGCTCGAAGCCGCCGGCAGCCCCTTCGGCGACTTTCGTGGCGTCCGCGAAGGATGGGCCCGAGACCACTGTGAGTGCGCCCGACGTCAGCTCGCGATCTTGGTCGGGGAAGCCCGCAACAGTGAGGCCAGCAACGTTCTGAATCGTCGTGCCGCCGGCCGCAGTCGGATCGACCGTCGCGTCCACGCGTAGAGTGATGGTCTCACCGGCAGGTACCAATAGCCCGAACGCTTCGAGCAATCCTGTGCCGTTTGCGCCTGCTGGCGCCGGGACGAACGTTACGCCAGCGACGGGAGACACGAGCGATGCTGCGGTCAGGCCAGCCGGGAGCGGGTCCTCGAGGTCGACGGTCGCGTCCTGCGAGCCCGAGTTGCGAACGCTGATCGTGAAGCGAACGGGATCGCCAGGCTCAAGCTGCCCGCCATTTCGATCCTCTGCGCGCTTGAACGTCGACGCGTTGTTGAAGTTCACGGACGCGCTGATGCGAATGTCCGTCGGGTCAGAGGTCGCTGCGGTTGCCGGGTCGTCGGTGAGCAGCGGGGTCGGCAAGAAGGCTGCCTGAAGCGCACCTTGATTGCGAACCAGCAACCCGTCGATGTCCTCCGGGGCGACACCGTCAGCCGTGAGCTCGGCCGTCGTCTTGATGCGCACGGTGTAGGTAACGGTCGACGACGACACGCCCGAGGGCAGCGCAATGCTCTCGATCCGCACAAGCCCCGTACCGTTCGCGCCACCGACGAGGTCGGAGGCGTCAACAAACGCGCCTGCGTTTACGCTCGTGAGGACGGCAAACGCCGAGATATCGTCGACAAAGGTGAGCCCCGCCGCCGTCGTGTCGGCGTCTTTTCGGAATCGCACAGTGTAGGTGATGAAGTCGCCCGGCTGAACGGTGCCCCCGTTGAGGTCTAGCGCAGTCTTCTCCGGGTCCTGAAGCGTTGGCGCGACGACCGTAACCTCGACTTCATTCGTTTCGGTTGGCTCGTCGAGCTCCCGAGCATCGATCTCCGCGTTAAGTCGAATGATCGTGCCGTTGGGCGCGGCGTCGGTGACACGCAGCCTGAACGTGATCCGTCGCTGGTTATCGCCCTCGGCCTGGATGGTTCCCAAGCCGAGCCCAGAGAACAGGGGAGACGTCCCCCCGACGTCCCCGAGAGGAACGCCGTCGAGGACCGTGGAGCCATTCACGTACTCGGTGTTCGGCGGAAGGAACGCGGACACATCCACGCCCGTTGCGTCGAGCGAGCCATCGTTGGTGACCTGCAGCGTGTAAAAGAGCACCTCGCCAGGCGACGCCGTCGTGGGATCGACCGACAGGAACGTGTTCCTCGACCGGAAGCTCGGAGCCAAGCGGTTGATCGTGAGGACGTTGTACCCGAGGAAAAACAGTTCTCCGCCGCCAGCATTGTTCGCGTGACCGGTGGCGGTGTTGTTGTCCCCTGAGCCGACCTCGATAGACACCGACGTATCGCCGGGGCTGACCAAGGCGCTGACGTCGTAGGAGTCGATGTCCACTCCAATGGCGATTCCCTGCGGGATCGTCGAATTGAAGAGGTTGTTCTGGGAATTCAACGGGTCGGAGAGCTTCTCACCGTTGAATTCGGCGTAGTCAAAGCAGCTGGTGCAGTTGAACACCGGGTCGGTGTCCTGCGGGGGGACGCCGAGCAGAGCGTCGCCTTCGAGCGCGAAGAAGCGATAGGTGGCCTCCGGAGGGTCAGCCACATCGAATCCTCCGATGTTGAACAGGTCGACACCCGTCGACGTCGTGGTCTCGTCGAGCAGACGGAAGCCGTCGAACAAGACGACGTCACGGAGGGTGGTCTCGTCTTCACTCGACCACACCACCACCATCGACCAGCCGCCGTAGAAGGCCTGACAGAAAGGGTTGATGCACTGCCCCGCCGCGTCGAGCACGCCCGCCTCGGCCTGCATCTGGCCGAGGGTGTAGATCCCGTTGTTGGAGGTCGCGGTTCCGCCACTAGCGACGACAGCCGTCACGTCCGCCCGACAATAGAAGAAGTCGACATCTCCCTGCGGAGGCGGACCTAGTTCGCCAGTCGCTTGGAAGCACTGATCCGCAGGAACCGAACGCGTCGATCCATTTGGAGTGCCAAACGTCACGTCGCGATCGACGCCTGTCGTAATGTCGGTCGACCCCGACCAGAACAGGAAGGCGCCTTCGATCGTCGCGCCGCTTGGCAACCCACTCACCTGCGCAGTCGAGCTGCTCAGAAGCAGGCTGTTGACCAACGGTTGGGACGGCTGCGCCTGCATCAACGTGTTGCCGACCGACAACGAATTGCCGAAGACCCGGAACGACTGCAGTAGCGACGGAGCGGTTCCGTCGACAGTGGCAGTGGCGTGCGGGATTGCGCCGAAGAGGACGGCAGCAAGAGCCGCGATGACCAATGCCAAAGAACGGCATCGGCGGGTCGCGTGAGCGACCACAGTTACGAGCGGAAACAAGGGCGACCTGCGGGATGGGAAGAGCGCCCTCACCGCTAGCTGGATTCTCGCCTGAAAACAACGTCATCCCCTTCAGGAGCGTTGGCAGTTACGCGAGCGTCTCTTCCGCCGGCTTGATCAACTCTAACGCGGGTAGGTCGCCGGCAGGCCGTAGTCGCCCGGATTGAAGAACTCGTTCAGTTCAACGGAGCTCTGGCCGTTCGTGCCGCCAGTGTAGAGCATTAGCTGATTGGAGAGTTCGAACAGGGCACCAAGCGCGCGCCCCTCGCTGAGCCCTCCGATGGGGACCGGCCCAATCTCTAGGGTCCCACACTCGGTCCAATCGGCGTTGTAGATCCGATCCGCCGAGCGCAGCGTTCTTCCTGCCGCATCGAATCCCCCGACCACGAGTAGATCAGACGAAAGTGGGAGTGCTGCCGCCGAAGCATAGGCACGACCGACGGAGAGGGATGACGGCCCGGGTGGAAGGAACGCAAAGACGTTGTTGTCACCGGAGAAGAAGCTCCCGGCGTCGTAGACCTCAATGGTCGCTGTGGGCGTGAGACCCGCCAGCAGTCCCTGACCCAACGCAATCTCGGTATACCCACCCGCAACGGCCACATAGGGGTCCACGCTGCCGGGGCACGTGTACAGACTGGCCGTGTGTCCGAAGCGCGGAGTGACAAGGTCGACGTCACCCACCGATGGGTTGAACGGTGCGGAAGCGAGCCCGGTGCCGGACTGATACAGAACTTCTGAATTCGTTGTGAGGCCGTTCACAGAGCGGCCACCAGTCAGGAGAATCCCGTGCGCGAACTGGTCGACCTGCGTCGCGGTGTGCAGCGCTCGCGGCGCAATCGAGAGCACCCCGGAGTCGATGGTGACTTCCCCGCCCTCAAACCTCGCGACGTCGACAGCCCCCGCCATCGCAGGCACCAGATAGCGGCCCGTAATCCCTCCAGCAATCACGACATCGCCGTTCTCCATCATCGTCGCCGTGTGTAGTGCGCGCCCGAAGATTGGAGCCCCACCGACCGGCTCTAGTGTGCCCTCTCCCAAGGCAGTAATCGTCAAAAGGTACGCGGCGTTGCTTGTTTCGAGAAACTCAACCGAACCAGCGTTGGTCGTCATCAGGCCCCCGACGATGAGCACATGGGAGTCGTCGAGGGCAGTCGCCGTCGCGAACGCCAGCCCTGTCGGCAGGCGCAACCACTTGGCTTCGCCTTCTGCGCTGCTCGGAGCGGAACTGTCGAACATCATTAAGAACTGGCCGGTCGCGACGCTGTACACCTGAATGGTGTTCAACAGTTCGACCATGCCGGTGTCATCTAGGCCGCCGAGGCCGTTCTCTGGCGTGGCGTTCACGAGGGTCTCGTACCGTGCTCCCCCGACCAAAATGACGGAAGACTCGTCGGGGAGAGTGGCTGACGCGAACCCTGCGCGCTCTTGGCCTTCAAACTCGTAGAGTAGATCTCGCGTTGCTCCGGCGGCGCTATCAACGAAGTACGCGGGGCTAAACGTCTCTGCCGGCGTCATAAGAATCGCGACAGTGATCTCTGGGTCGCCCGCGCTCAGATTGAGACGGCGGCTCGCTCCAGACGCAGCAATAAACTCTGTCGGGGTACGACGGCCGCAATCCGTGCAGTCCGTTCCGAGCTGACACAGCGACGTGAGCGCCGTTTGAGAACCGGGAAAGAGCGGATTCGCCGTGCCCCCGTCGTCGCAGACGCCTGGCGTACCGCCCACACACAGATTCTCGCACTCAGGCGATGATCCGGCAGCTTCGACGCTGACCCAGACGTCCTCACCAAAGGGGAGAGGCGGCAACTTTAGTGAGTCTTCGCGGACGTCGACGATGCGCTGTTCAACTAGGCTCTTGCCGCTGTACGTACGAATCGTCAGTTCATTGACCGAGTCACCGAGTCCCGCGGGAAACGACGAGACCGAGCCTCCAGGGCCGCGGGCAACGAGTTCAAGCGTCACGTCAACGGAAGCGTCGTCCGAGCCGCATCCAGCGGCCGTGAAGCCACCGATGATCCCGAGCAGAGAGAGTGTAAGTGAGAATGTTCGCATCGATCCGCTGCTCATTCGTTCGTTCACCATGAAACTGTCGGCGACACACCGCCGTTGTCACCACCACCGCCACCGGCCGCGATTGCGACGGCTGTCACGCCACCGGTCAGCACCGCACCACCAATCACCCACGGCCACGGCGTCCGGGCGAAACGACGCCGTTCTCTGCTAGGTGGCTGCGGATCTTGCCAAGACGGAGCAGGCGCTGCGCTGGGCAACTGCGCCGTCGTTGGGGAAGGCTGCGCCGCTGCAGTTGGCTGCGCCGGAGGCGCAGTGGCTGCTTGCCCGTGTCCCTGGGGAGCAGGAGCCTGACCGTATCCTTGCGGCTGAGCGTAAGGCTGAGCAGGAGCCTGACCGTATCCTTGCGGCTGAGCGTAAGGCTGAGCAGGAGCCTGACCGTATCCTTGCGGCTGAGCGTAAGGCTGAGCAGGAGCCTGACCGTACGGTTGCGCGGGAGCCTGACCGTAGCCCTGTGGCGGCACATACGCCTGAGGTGCGGGAGCCTGACCGTAGCCCTGCGGCGGCACATACGCCTGAGGTGCGGGAGCCTGACCGTAGCCCTGCGGCGGCACATACGCCTGAGGAGCGGGAGCCTGACCGTAGCCCTGCGGCGGCACATACGCCTGAGGTGCGGGAGCCTGACCGTATGAGGTCGGCTGAGGGGCGGCCTGCACCGCAGGCGGCGGCGTCAGAGACGGGCTAGGAGTCGGAGCGGGGACAGGGGTTGGTGCAATGCCCGTGACACGCGGTGCAGGCTGAGCCGGCAGGTTAATGTCATAAAGCCGCGGCGCAGGAGCGGGAGCGGCAGATGGTGAGAGCGTTGGCGCGGCGCTCAGTGCCGCCGGTGAAATCAGCGGCGCTCCTGTCACCAAGTCGTCGGAGGGAAAGTCGCGGATCGCGCGGGCGATGTTCGCTGCGAGCTGGTAGCTGTTGACCGTAACCGTGCCCAGCTCCGCGTCGAACGCCTGCACAGGTATGTTTGCGAACAGCCCATCTTCAGCGCGATAGAGGAAGGTGTGGGCCTCATATTCGGAATCGCTCTTCAACACGACGCCAACCAAGACGTACGGGACGCCCTGGCGCGTTGCGAGCTCCCGCATGTAGGGGACCAGAGCGTCCGAGACTGTTCCTCTCTCGACTTCGCTTCTCAGCGACCGCAAGTAACGCGGCTCAGCGTTTGCCGAAGCGCCGCTTCGCGCGGTGAGCGCGCGATTGAGATCAAGGGTCCTCTCCACCTGCTGACTTCGCGGCACCGTCACAACGGCACCAACACCCATATCGTCATCGTTCGCGACGCGTATGTAGTGTTGGCCAGCCGGCACCTCGAGTGTCAGCGGAGTGGTGCCGAGGGCTTGGCCATTTACGACGATGGGGAGGCCAGAAGGCGTCGAGTCCACCGTGAGTGTGCCCGCACCATTCCGTTCAGCGGTGCTCTGAATGCTGTCGTAAAACTGGGTATAGACCTGACCGGCGCCCTCGCCTGAGACCCGCTCCGGGTCAAGGGCCAACGCCTGCGTGAGCGTCACACGGGCCGCTTCCTCCGCACCCGATTTAAACTGGCACTCCGCCAGTCGGAACGTGCCATCAATCACACGGTCAAAGCTGGTTACGTCGCTGATATTCTCTTGATACAGCGTCACGGACTGTTCGTAGCTCTGGGACGCGGCTGCAAAGTCGGTCAGCACGTAGAGGCTCGTACCTTGGTCATACGCCGCGGCCGCGGCCGCCACCGCGGCGTTTCCCGTCAGCGCCGCTGCGCCGGTCGCGATGCGGTCGTTGAAGTCGACCCGCGCCGTGCCGAGCTGGTCTTTCACTTGATCGTTGATCCTGTTGACCACCGTGTCGCTGACTTCCAGCCCAAGCGGCCGCAGATCGACGAAGAAAAGATCAGCTGCGCTGGCTGACCCTGCGAGGAGCGTCGACGCACACAGGGCGACGAGTACCGTTCGGAAATTTGTCATAATGCTCATCGGTTTCGTGCCGTGCGCCGACGGAAAGACGCCCACTGCCACGCACTCGCCATAGCATCCGTAAAGAAGCAGCGTCAATCGACGCACTGCGGCATTCTTGTGCGAGTGCTGGCGCTGATTCCTGACGGGGCTTTGGGCAACAAGTCGCTAGAACCTCGACTTTGCTGACAAACCGTGACGGACCATCGAGATCACGACGCACGGAAGGCGTCGAGGACGCGAGCTGCGGTTCTGGGGGACAGGAGTGCGGCTACACCGACTTCGCTCGGCGTTCGCGCTGCCTGCGACAAAAACAAAGTCGGCCCCAAACATGAGGCCGATTTCTCGGGATTGAACACGACGTCACCGCCGTGACGATCCTCTAGTCGAGGCTCGCGAGTCGCTCCATGATCCGGCTCTTCAGAGCGCCATCCACTGCCGCAGCGGTGTCAAGCGGCCCGGAATGGCCCATCGCATCGAGCAGGTCGGCTTCCATGAGTGCCAAGCGCGCGCTTGTCTCCTCGTGGTCCTGACCGCGAAAGGTCAACGCAAAGTCCGGGCCTTCGCTCAGACCTCGAGACATACGCACTACCAGCTCTTCCTCTCGGCTGAGCTCAGTCGTGGTGCCTGCGCGACGCGCAACGCGCGTCTCAACTTCCACTGTGGTTACTTTACTTCGCTTGGAGTCCAACTGTGCCTCCTCAGGCCGCGTGCGCATGTTCATGTCGCGTCTCTTCACTACGAGGTTACTGTGCCCAACGCCGAGTCCCGATGCAAAATAATGATGAGTATCGTCCCCACGTCACTCACCTACACCGGCGTACCTCACCGTTCAGGTAGGATATTAGAGCGCACCCAACCACCAGGCAACTTTTAGGAGGGCGTGTCCCACACTTCCCCCGGTGTAGACCTTTCGACGCGTTTTCAGTGGTTTACACTCGTTATCCCAACACACCCTCAACCGACAATCGCCCGCGTCGATCTTTGTAACGCTCACCAATCGGCCTCAAACCGCTGGATTTACTTCCCGTTACTTCCTGTCCTCGCGTGACTAGCTTCTCCACCAGCTGCCCCTCCGCAACCTCTGCCAACGCGCCCGCATGAACGAACTCTTCGACGCTTACACCCGTTTTCACCGTGTCGCGAACGACGGCACCGTTCACACGACCTCCACCGCCTCCGTCGTCGTGCAAGAAGACGCGCACAGCCAACTCGCCACGCTGCTCAAGCGCGAAGGCATAAGCGGACCCATCGCGGTCGTCTTCGATGCGACGACGTTCCGAATCGCCGGGGAAGAGGTCGTCGCCAAGCTGCGCGATGCTCGGTTCGAAACCCAACACTTCATGCTTGTCGAGAGAGACGGGGAGTCCGCCCTTGTCTGCGATGACGAACGAATCGCCGAGCTCACCGACCGCCTCAAGCGATCAACGTGCACCCACACTGTCTCGGTTGGCGCGGGGACGATTAACGACGTCGCAAAGATGGCGTCGTTTCAGTGCGGACAGCCCTATTCGACCGTCGCGACCGCGCCGAGCATGAATGGCTATACCTCGTCGATCGCCGCCATCCTCTCCAACGGTGTCAAAACTACCCAGCCCTGCCATGCTCCACTCATCGCCGTCGCGAGACCCTCGGTGATGGCTGCGGCCCCCGAGCGGATGATCGCGAGCGGGCTGGGAGACCTCTACTCGAAGCCCGTCAGCAACGCCGACTGGCGACTGAGCCACAGACTGCTCGGCACCTTCCACAGTGACATCGTGATGGAGATTGTTGAGGCCGGCTCGGCGCTCCTCGACGGCGTGGCGCCAAGGCTCGCAGCGCGAGATCCAGAGGCCGTCGCGCAACTCACGGGGGCGATCATGCTCAGCGGCTTGGCCATGCAGGCCGCCGGAACCAGCGGCCCAGCATCGGGTGGAGAACACCTCGTCAGTCACTTCATCGACATGACCTCAATTGCGTTCGGAGAGTCTCACGACTTTCACGGATGCCAAGTCGCGGTCGGCACCGTCGCCACCAGCGCCCTCTACGCCGAGGTCAGCAAGCTTGACCCGACCACCATCGACGTGGACGCCCTCGTCGCGCGATACCCAGATTGGGACGACTATGAACCAGTCCTCCGAGAACGCTTCGGCAAGCTGGCGGATGCGGTGATCCCCTTTGCTCGAAAAAGTGCGCCCGCGAAGCACGCGCTGCGCGAACGGCTGCAGACTCTCGTCGAGAACTGGCACGACATCATGAGCGACGTCGGCCAGACCCTCCGCCCAACCCACGAACTGGAAGCAGAACTCAGCGCAGCGAAGTGCCCGACGACCTTTGCCGCCATCGACGTTACCCACGATCGCGCGCTTCGGGCGCTAACGCACAGCAAAGACATTCGTGCGCGCTACACCATCCTGCACCTCGCATTCGAACTCGGGCTGCTGGACGACTTCGCCGAGCGCTACTGTAAGGAACAGTTCGCCGCGGCGAGCCACTGAC
>JBLFZA010000067.1:0-16616 GCA_047610025.1 Bradymonadia bacterium
ATTACCGGGGGGCTCTACAGCCCGCCGTTAACCGCGACGTACGCCGCGAATGCGCCGAGTGCCACCACGACCAGCGCAAGTAGAAGCGTGGTGCGGCGTTTGGAAGCACGAGCCGCGACGTCAGCGCTGTCATCGACCACGATACGTCGGGGCGGCTTTCGGCGAAGGCCAGATGCGTCCTGTATACCAGGCGCGCGACCAGCAATCGGCGCCACTGTAACCGAAGATGAACGAACAGGTGGAGCACTCGATCCTGCCCCGAACGAAGCCGCCGCCGCGTTGCCGCTATAAGCGACATCGGTCGAGCCGCTCACCTGTTGATTCTCTGCCAACATACTCGGCGCGCTTGGCAGCGCAGCAGGCGCAGGCGTGTTCGGCCCCATGGAGCCGTGCCCTGGCGCCGTTTGGCCAACTCGGACCATGTTCGAGACCACGCGCATCGCCACAGCCTCTACCGGCGCCGAAGTCGACCCTCGCGTTGCGTAGTGCGATGACGACACGTCGTTCATGTCGAAGCCAACATCTGCCCAGGTTCGGGGGTCCTCAAGCGGCCCCGAGTTTTCGTCGCGCGCGGCAGCGTCGGCGTCGATTCGGATCAGTTTGTTGATCTCGTCCTGGATAACCGTCGCCATCACCTTCTGGTGCTCTGGCTCAGCGGCGTCGGTGTTGTCGCCGATACGACGAATGACGCCCGCCATGTCGTACGAAGTAACAGCGAGGCCGTGACGCGCGAGGAACTTGGTGATCGCGGTGCCCATCTCTCGAGCCGTGTCGAAACGACGAGCGGGGTCCCTCTCAAGCGCTCGACGGGCGATGTCCTCGAGCTCGCGCGGCACGCCGGGCTGGAAGTCGCGTAGGCGAGGGATTTCAGCCTTTCGCACCTGCTGTAGCGTTTCGACGTCGTTCTCGCCGAGGAAGAGTCTTTGGCCCGAGAGCAGCTCCCACAGAACGATTCCCACCGCGAAAATGTCCGTCTTTTGGTCGACGGTTTCGCCCTGTGCGGCCTCTGGAGACAAATAGCCGAACTTGCCCTTCACCACGCCAGGATCCGTCACCTCGATTTGGCTCTGTGCCTTAGCGAGCCCGAAGTCCGTAATCTTCACCTCACCTTCGCGGCTCAGGAGAATGTTGGGCGGGCTCACGTCTCGGTGAACGATGCCCAGCGCGCTTCCGTCGGGCGCCTGCTTCCGGTGGGCGTACTCGAGGCCCTTACAAACCTCGATGGCGATGTAGGCGCAAACCTCAATGGGGAGGTGCTCTTCCTTCTCGCGGAACCACTCCAGGATTCGTTTGAGATTGGCTCCGTGTACGAACTCCATCACGATGAAGTACGTCTCTCCCGCGCGCCCGATGTCGAAGACGGACACGATGTTCGCGTGGTCGAGGTAAAGCGAAAGCTTCGCCTCGTCCAAGAACATGTTCACGAACTTCTGATTCCGGGCGAGGTGCGGCAAGACCCGCTTGATGGCGACCTGCTTCTCGAAGCCCTCGATGCTGATCGCACGACTGCGGAACACCTCGGCCATGCCGCCGGCGTCGAGTCTCTCGATGACCTCGTATCTTTGAGAGGAGCCGCTCATCCAATCCTAGCCAATGCTTCGCACCGCGATTGAGTATACGGCCGCGACGACCGCTCCGCTACACTTTCCCGTTTCCTCATGAAGACACGTTCATGCCGACAACGCGAAAAAGTGGCACCGGAGCGCTCTTCCCCTTCAACAACTTAGGCGGGAGCGGCTGCACGCTCATCGCCGCCCCGAGCGTATCGACGACCGCTTGACCGACGATAATTTCTCCAGGGGGGGCCTCTGAGCAAAATCTGGACCCCGTATTCACCACGTCACCGATGACCGTGTAATCCATCGCGCGGCTGCTCCCCATGAAGCCCGCAATCAGCTCACCGGTGTTGAGGCCGACACCCATGCAGATCGGCGCAGAGCCTTCCGCGGTGCGCGTGAGGTTATATCCGACGAGCGCCCGTTGCATCTCCAGCGCCGCTGTCACAGCTGAGGCACAGTGGTCCTCCGTCGCAATCGGCGCGCCCCAGACAGCCATGATCTCATCGCCAATGAACTTGTCGAGCGTGCCGCCATGCCGGAACACAATCTCCACCATAATCTCGAAGTACTCGTTCAGCATTGAGACGATCTCCTGAGCGGGCTCCCGTTCGGCCATCGCCGTGAACCCGCGGATGTCGGCGAAGAGCACAGTCGCGGTTCGCGCTGCACCGCCGCGCTTGATCTCCAATTTCCCAGAGACCACGTCATCGACAACGTCGCTCGGCAGCAGGCGACCGAGTTGCTCACGAACCAACGCCTCATCTCGCACCCGCTGCACCAAGCGTGAGTGCTCGATCGCGTTGGCAGCCTGGCTGGCGAACCCGGACAAGAGGCCGAGGTCCTTCTCGGTGAAGGCGCCCGCCGCGAGCTGCGAATCGAGGTGAATCACGCCGAGCAGTGAATCGCGGTACAAGAGCGGCACCGACATTGTCGCCTTGATGCCGGACAAAATGATGGAATGAGCGCCACCAAAGCGCTCGTCGAGCTGGGCGTTACCCGAGAGCAGCGCCGTCTTCTCTTCGACGACCTCTTTCAAGATCGTGCTGGAGATTTTGATGTCGCGCCCACTCGCTAGGCTCTCGTAGCGAGACTGCGCGGCCCTCGGTGTGAGCGCTCCGGTGAGCGGGTCTTGCAGCAGGATGACGCCACGATCCGCGGCGAACATCTCGAAGGCCTTCTCCAGGATCTTTGCGAGCAGCGCGTCGAGGTTGAACTCCAGCGCCACCGCTTGGTTCAATTCGTTGGCGATACGGAGCTTCTCATAGTCTTCACGAAGCTGCTCGCCGTCCTCGATCAAATCGGCCGCCAAGAAGAGGCGCGCGCCGGTGTCCTTAAGTCGTTTGCGAATTGACGAGTCGTCGCCCTGATCCAGAATTTGAACCCGGCTCCTCAATCGTTCGCTCTGCGTGTCCTCAGCGTTGTAGATCAACGAGATGGTGCCCACCATGATCTCGGCGCCGTCGCTCACGGGCACGGGCACGCTAACGGGTTCGCCGTTCAGCACCGTGCCATTCCGACTGCCAACGTCCGCAACCGTCATGGTGCCGTTCTTCACCTCCATCACCGCGTGGGCTTTGGAGACCACCCGGTCGAGGATCTGCAGATCCTGATTCGGGTGCCGGCCGATGCGTAGTTGCGTCTTAAACGCTACCTCTCGGCGGACGCCCGACGGATCGGTGTAAACAACGCGCGGCATAGAGGCGATCTTCGGGAGGTTGGCACGACGCCGACCACGACAGTCGACCCGCAGGAATGTTAGCGTACACTCGTTGCGTATCGCAAGTGCGCTCGCTCGCCGTCGGCGCTGGACACGCGCCCCGTCACCCGCCTCTGGTCCCCCCCCGAATGACTTCCGCCTCGCAAGCTTCTCGGGTCCTCGTCGTCGACGACGACGTCGAGCACGGCAAGACTCTGCAGCGCCTGCTCCGGCGCGAAGGCCACGAAGTGATCGCTGTGGAGGACGCGTCGCACGCACTCAGGCTGCTGCGAGCCGAGACCTACGACGCCGTCGTCACCGATCTCGTCATGCCTGGACAGAGCGGGCTGGATTTGCTCAAAGCGATGAAGCATCTGGAGATTCACGTCGACGTGATTCTGATGACCGCCTTCGGCACTGTGGAGCGGGCGGTCGAGGCCATGCAGGCCGGTGCCGTCGACTTCATCGTCAAACCGATCAAGCGCGCTAGCCTGCTCCGCGCTCTCAACCGAGTGCTCGAGCGAGCCCGCCTGCAACACGAGAATTCGGCTCTGAGAGTTGAACTGGCCGCCCTCAAACGTGGCAGCGAGCTACTCGGCGTCGCCCCACCTTTTCGCCTGGCGGTCGAGCGGGCGCGGCAGGCCGCAGCGTCTGACGCGACTCTGCTCGTCCTGGGCGAGTCAGGAACCGGCAAGGAGTTAGTTGCCCGAGAGATTCACGCGCGCTCCCGCCGTGCGTCAGGCCCCTTCGTCGCTGTTCACTGCGCCGCGCTACCCGAGTCCATCATTGAGTCCGAACTCTTTGGCCACGAGGCGGGTGCATTTACCGGCGCAGTCCGTCGAAAAATGGGCCAACTGGAGGCCGCGACCGGCGGCACCCTCTTCCTCGACGAAATCGGCGAACTCTCGCCGAGCGTTCAGGTGAAGCTGCTTCGAGCCCTGCAGGAAGGTGAAATCGTCCGCGTCGGCGCCACACGGCCCACCCGAATTGACGTCCGTGTGGTGGCCGCGACCCATCGGGATTTGGAGCGGATGGTGTCCCAAGGGGAGTTCCGCGCGGACCTCTACTATCGTGTCAACGTGGTCGCGATCACGTTGCCTCCTCTGCGGGAGCGCCCCGAAGACGTTGCCCTCTTGTCGACGCACTTCCTCGAACAATTTGGGCGAGACAAAGAGCCCGGCGTTATTGGATTCACACCCGAAGCGCGAAGCGCGCTGGCCCGCTGGCAATGGCCCGGTAACGTGCGCGAGCTGCAGAACGTCGTGGAACGCGCGGTTGTGCTCGACCAAGACGGCCAAATCGATGTCGATGACCTTCCCCCGGCAGTGGCCTCCGGCACCGAGGCCGCGAAGCTCGTGATCCCGGTCGGCACGTCGATGGCCGACGCTGAGCGCCGCCTGATCGAAGCCACGTTGGTCCACACGAGCGGAGATAAGGCGCTCGCCGCGTCGGTCCTCGGCGTGGGCCGAAGGACGATTTACCGCAAGCTGGAGGAATACGCGGCCGAGGACGACGCTTGACCCAACCCGCTCGCTAGGCGGCCCGTTCGAAGATTGACCACAGGCTCGCAATCGGCAAGTGTCGCCGGCCATCGCAAGCGTTGAGGCGCATGGAGACCTTTTTTAAGAAATACTTTTGGGTTGTGCAGGCGATCTTTGTCGTCCTGTTAGCGATCCTTGCGGGCGCGACGGTGAACTCCATCATCGCGTCCTACGCGGCGCCTTATAGTGTCGCCATACCCACGATCGAATCGGAACCTATCGTCGTTTCGATGGCGCAAGAGCAACCCGAGATTGAGCTCCCCGCCCCGCCGCCTCCGGCACCGGCACCGGACCCATGCGCCGACGTGGAGTGTGAAGAAGGCGAAGAATGCGACCCAGCTACCGCAGCCTGCTTCGTACCAGAAATCGAGGATATCGCTGAAGAGCCCTCCGGCAACGGCTGCTTTGAGAGCGACATCGCAATCAACCTCGTGGGTACGATGGTCGCGGTGGATGATGAACTCTGGTCAGTGGCGATCTTGCACAACCCCGCGACGAGCAAGACTCAGTTTGCGACGATCGGCACGAGTCTGCTGACAGAGGCTGAAGTGACCCGCATCGAGCGCAACCGAATCTTCTTCACGCGTAACGGTCGGGAAGAGTGCTTGCGACCCGGCGACCAAAGCGCGAGACAACAGCGTGCGGCCGCATCAGGAACTCCGGCGCGGCCAGTCGCTCGGGAGCGCTCACCAGCCCGCTCTAGTGCTCGGGAACGCGCCGCATCAGCCGCCTCCGTGACCACCGCGGCGCCCACAGCGGGCACATCCATCGAAGAACGTGTGCGCAATGGTGTCACTCGCGGACCCGGCGGCGAGTACCAAATCGACCGCTCCGTCATCGAAGAAGTCGCGAACAACCGACAGCTGCTCGAGGCACAAGCCCCGCGGGTGGTGCCGAACTACGTGAACGGTCAACCCCGCGGTTTCCGCCTGCAAGGAATCCGAGCGGGCTCGATCTTCAGCGCCATCGGCATACGCAACGGCGATGTGATCACCGAGGTCAACGGCACCACAATCGACTCTCCGCAACGCGCGCTCGCGCTGTATGAGGCGATGCTGCAGCAGGAGAACGTGCAGATGTCCGTACTCCGCCGCGGTCGAGAGGAGACGCTGAACTACGCGATCCGCTAACACCGGGTCGATAGTTCCGCAGTGGTGCTCACGAGCACCCTCGCTGACGGCTTCGTACGACGCGACAGACTGCTTTTGTGCGCTCTCGTCCACAGCCGAAAGTGTTTGCCATTCTGACACGTGGCAACGGCGGGAAGCGTCCTGGCGTGCCAAATTGGCATTTTCACAGACATTCACAGATCGTATGATTTGCAAGCTATTGAAATAGAACGGAATTCCAAACGGTTACCAGTGGCGCAATCCTTGCATAACATACGTACAGAAGACCTATCGACGCGTGTCCAACGCGCGCCCTCCCGCTTGAGAAGCTGCTCGTGACCTCTCGTTTTCTATCCAGCTTGGTGATCGCCACATCGCTTCTCGCGATGCCACGATTGATGCACGCTCAGGCTCCGCCTGCGTCAGACCCGACCGCGGCTCCGCGCACCGGCGCCGCCCCTGGCGTCTTGGAGCGGCCAAGCGCCGCTCCGGAAGAGCAGGAGCCAACCGTCACAGCGGAAGAGCAGGAGCGGCTGGACGCCGCCCAAGCCGAAGAGCGCGAGGCGACTTCAGCGGAGCGTGAGGCGGAACGTGACCCAGGCACGCGGCCCGCGGCAGACCGCGGCAGTGCCGGGGCGCGTGACCAACGCCCCAGTCGTCCCGCAAATCGAACACCGATCCTCGATGTCGAAGATATCGAACCCGACATCGGCAACATCGACGACAACTTCGAAGAGGGCTTCGACCCGATCAACTTGCCGAGCAACGTCCGCGTCAACATCGATTTCCGAGAGGCGGAGCTCAATGACGTGGTCATGTGGATTTCGGCGCTAACAGGCCGAAACTTCATCATCGCGGACACGATCAACGCGTCAAAGAAGATCACGATCATCTCGCCGCAGCCGGTCTCTGTCGCGGAGGCGTACCGCGCATTCATCGCCGCGCTTAACATGAACGGCTTGACGATCGTGCCCTTCGGCAGGTTCCTCCGAATTGTTGAGGCAAGTGGCGCCGAGCGTCAGGTACTCGAGCCGTCGACACGACGCGGGCAGATTCCTGCGGACGACCGCATGGTGACGCACATCCACCAACTCCAACATGTGAGCATCTCCACAGTTCAGCCGGTGCTCGACGCGCTCAAGTCGGAGAACGCGTCGATCATTTCGTACGAGCCAACGAACACGCTCATCATCACGGAAGCGGGCCTGAACCTGCGGCGATTGCTCGATATCTTGGCGCGCCTCGATGTGCCGGGGGGCCAAGAGCAGATCTTCATGTACCCCGTGCAGTACGCACTCGCGGACGACCTGAAGGCGCTCATCGAGCAGATCTTTGAGAACGACGAGGAGCAAACTCAGGCGATCGTCGAGCGGCCGCGTCGAAGTTCTCGCCGTGTAGGCCAAGAAGAGACGCCCAGCCCCACTGCGGCCGAGCCTGATGGCGGTGGCATCTCTTCCGTGCAGATCGGCCAGATCATCTCCGATGTTCGCACCAACACACTGATCATCCGCGCGAATGAACGCTCCTATGATCGCGTCTACGACATGCTGCAGCAGCTTGACGTGCCGATCCCGAACGAAGGCCAAATCCACGTTCTCTTCCTTGAGAACGCCGATGCAACCGAGCTCGCGAGCACCCTTCAATCGCTCACGCAGAGCGTTCAGGACCAGCGGGAAGAGTCCGGTCCGCGACGCGGAGACGATGAACCTCCAGTGCAAGAGGGCTCGGTAAGCGCCTCGTTCTCCGGTGACATCTCCATCACCTCCGATGAAGCGACGAACTCCCTCGTTGTTGTGGCCTCGCTTCGTGACTTCCTGGCGCTGCGCAACGTCATTGACCAGCTCGATCGCCGCCGGCAGCAAGTCTACGTCGAAGCGGTCATCATGGAAGTGACCCTGAACCGTTCCAACCAGTTCGGGATTGCGGTCAACGGCGGCGCCCCCCTCAGCTTTGGCGGAGAGGATGGCGGCCTGTATGGCGCAACATCTCTCGGCGGGCTCCAGAGCACCTTCCCGGATCCCACATCCGTGACGGGCCTTGGCCTCGGACTGCTCGGCCCCTCACTGGAGGTTGGAGGTCTATCCATCAGCTCTGTCGGCGCGCTGCTGCAGGCGAGCCAGACCGATAGTGACGTGAACATCCTGTCTACGCCGCACATCCTGACGATGGACAATGAGGAAGCGGAGATTGTTGTTGGCGAGAACATCCCGTTCATCAGCGGCATCTCTTCTGGCCTCGGCGCACTCGGCGGTCTCGCGAGCAGCCTCGGCGACGGCGCGCTCGGCGACATCGGTGGCGCTCTTGGCGGTCTCGGCGGTCTCGGCGGCGGCTTCCCATCGGTCTCCGTTCAGCGGCAGGATGTCGCCCTGACGCTGCGCATCACCCCGCAGATTAACGAGAGCAATTTCGTGAGATTGGAGATTGAGGAAGAGGTAGAGGACGTGCAGTCGATCGACCCGGTACTCGGGCCGCGCACGACAACGCGTCAGGTACGAACAACAGTCGTCGTCGCCGACCAAGAGACCATCGTCATTGGCGGGCTCATGCGCGACGCGCAAATCGAGGACGTCAACAAGGTGCCCATTCTCGGCGACATCCCGATCATTGGCCGCTTGTTCCGCCAAACGTCGACCCGCGACACGAAGACCAACCTGCTCTTGATGCTGACACCGTACATCATTCGCGACTCGGCAGATTTTCAGGAAATCTTCCGTCGTAAGATGGAAGAGCGCGAGGAGTTCATTCGCCTCTTCGGTCGCCGAGACATCGAGTACGTACAATCGGTGGACTATGGTCGCAAAGACGGGCCGATGCAGCTGATGTTTGAGCGCATCAGCGAGGCTGTCGAGCGCGAGGAGCAACGCCGCACCGCGTTTGCCGACCCCACGGAAGAGATTGCGGTGCCCGGCCCAGAGATGGCGCCGCTCCGCATCGAGGTCGAGGACAACACGCCGCAAGGCGGCCTGCTGGAGCCGTAACCGACGATGTTTAACCGCCCCCTCATAGGAGAGATACTCACGGAGCTTGCCGCCACCGGGCCCCATGAGATTGAAGCTGCACTCGTCAAACAGGAGCAGCGTTCAAGCCGCATCGGCGAGATTCTCGTCGAAGACGGCGCAATCAGCGAAACCGACCTCGCGCGTGCGTTGTCCATTCAGCTCGATGTGGAGTTTGCGGAGTCCATCGACCTCGATACGCTCGACATCAGCCTTCTCGACAAGCTGCCCATTAACTATGCGCGCGCTCGCCGTATGGTGCCGCTGCGTCGGGAGGACGGCGTCATCAAGGTTGGGTGCATTGACCCGCTCGACACATCTGGGCTCGATCAGGTTGCGCGGGCTCTGCGCTCGGAGATTGAGCCCATCATTGTTCCGCCTCAGGCTCTAACGGACGCTCTCAACGTCGCGTACGATCGTCACGATCGGGAGAAAGGCGGCTTCGACGAGATGTTCAAGGATCAAGAGCAGAGCGAGGAAGTCGCCGAGCCTGGTTTTGATGATGTGGTCGACCTGCTCGGTGCCGGCGATGACGACGAAGCGCCGGTCATCCAGTTCGTGAACACGACGTTCGTTCGCGCGGCGCGCGATCGTGCGTCAGACATCCACATCGAGCCCTTCGAAGGCGGCGTGCAAGTGCGCTTCCGCGTTGATGGCATCTTGCGGCAGGTGACCGAAGTCCCTGCCCGCTTCCAGTCGTCGATCGTCGCTCGTATCAAGATCATGTCCGGACTAAACATCGCCGAGAAGCGACTGCCGCAGGATGGCCGAATCCGCATCAAGCTCGCCGGTAAGGACATCGACATTCGCGTCGCGACCGCGCCGACCGTGCACGGCGAACGCGTCACCATGCGTTTGTTGGACAAGTCTGCGGTCCTGCTCGATCTGGGCGCAATCGGCATGGACTCGCGCACGCTGGAGATCGTTGAGGACCTGATCGTCAAGCCCTACGGCATCGTGCTCGTGACCGGCCCGACGGGTTCCGGCAAGACGACGACGCTCTACTCGTGCTTGTCGCGTATCAACACTCCGGGCCTGAACATCCTGACGGTCGAAGACCCGATCGAGTACCAGCTCCGCGGCATCAGCCAGGTTGCGGTCAACCCGAAGATCAATTTGACCTTCTCCAGTGGGTTGCGCTCATTCCTGCGTCACGATCCCGACGTCATCATGGTCGGCGAGATTCGTGACCAAGACACCGCTGAGATCGCGATTCAGGCGTCGCTCACCGGTCACTTGGTGTTCTCAACGATTCACACGAACGATGCCGCCGGTGCGTTCACTCGGCTGATCGACATGGGCGTTGAGCCCTTCCTCGTGGCCTCATCTTTGCTCGCCAATATGGCGCAACGACTGGTTCGCCGTTTGTGCCCTGAGTGCAAACAAGCGTTCGTGCCCTCCAACGAGGAGCTGCATCAGCTCGACGTCACGCGTGAAGAAGTCGACGCAGCGGGCGGCGAACTCTACCGGGCCACTGGCTGCGAAGAGTGCCGCGAGCTCGGGTACCGCGGACGAATCGGTATCTACGAGATTCTCCCGGTCAGCAACGAGATCCGGCAACTGGTCATGGCGCGCACCGACGCCTCAACGATCCGCCGCCAAGCGGTTAAGGAAGGCATGGTGACACTTCGCCGCTACGGCGCCAACGTCGTGCTCGATGGCAAAACCAGCATCGAAGAGGTCATGCGAGTGACCCAGCGCGAAGACGTGGTGGGGTAATCAGTCATGCCGGTCTATAATTACAGCGGCGTCAATGCGAAGGGGAAGAAGGCTAAGGGCACCTTCGACGCGGACGGTCCACGCTCGCTGCGCGACTCGCTGCGCGGCAAGGGCATCTTCCTCACCGAGTTCGCGGAAGGCGGCAACGCCAAACCGACCAAACGCGGCAAGACGTCCACCGACAAGTCGAAGGGCTTTGAGATCGACATCAAGCTGCCCGGTTCGGTTGGCTACAAGCTCCAAGACATCACGGTCATGACCCGTCAACTCGCGACGCTGCAGAAGGCTGGCATTCCGCTCGTCGAATGCCTGAGCGCGCTCGTTGAGCAGACCGAGAGAGACGCCCTGAAGGCCGTCATCGCCGATGTGCGTCAGAAAGTGAGCGAGGGCTCTGCGCTCGCCGTCGCGATGTCGGACCACCCTGACGCGTTCAGCGACCTGTACATCAACATGATCCGCGCGGGCGAGACGTCAGGCAACCTCGACATCGTGTTGCTGCGACTGACGGAGTTCCTCGACGCTCAGATGGCGCTCCGTCAGAAGATTACTGGTGCGGTGGTTTACCCCATCCTCATGGTGGTGCTCGGCGGGTTCATCGTGACATTCTTGATGACGTTCGTCGTCCCCAAGGTCACGCAGATCTTCGAGGATCAGGAAGCCACTCTTCCGTTGATCACGACGATTCTGATTACCATCAGCCATATTGTCGCAAACTTCTGGTGGTTGCTGCTGATTCTTTTGGTCGGCAGCATTATTGGTTTCCGAAGATGGCGGGCCACGAAAGAGGGTCGTTCGACGTGGGACAAGTTTGTTCTGAAGACGCCGATGTTTGGCCCGTTGACCCGGATGATTGCGGTCTCTCGGTTCTCGAAGACGCTCTCGACGCTGCTTAACAGCGGCGTGCCCCTGCTCGGCGCTATGGGCATCGTGAAGAACGTCTTGGGCAACACGGTGCTCGTCGATGTTGTGGAGCAAGCGCGCCTGAACATTCGCGAAGGCGAGAGCGTCGCGGGCCCGCTTGCGCGCAGCGGCGAGTTCCCGCCGATGGTTACCCATATGATCGCGGTCGGTGAACGAACGGGCTCGCTCGAGGACATGCTCGAAAACGTGTCCGACGCGTACGACGCAGATGTGTCCACGCGAATTCAGGCGCTCACCACGTTGTTAGAACCTCTGATGATTGTCGTGATGGGCGGCGCGGTCGCGTTCATCGTCTTCGCAATCCTTCTCCCAATCCTTCAACTCAACGAGTCGTTCGGCTGACGCCAACGGCCATTTCCAAGAGGTCCAACATGGAACCACAAATTGAGTCCCGTCGGCAGCTGGCCGGCGTCTTGGCTAACCAACGCGGTATGACGCTCGTCGAGATCATGATCGTCTTGACGATCATGGCGAGCATCATGGGCGTTGTTGGCGTCTTCGCCGCGGGCGCTCTCGACAACTCTCGAGCGCGTGAGGCGGACATCGAGTCGGCCCAGATCGCTGGCTTCGTAGAGCAGTTCTACGTGTACGTCGGCGACTATCCAGACTCGCTCAATCAATTGGTGAACCCGCCCTCCGGCGTATCGAAGTTCACCTCTGAAATCCCGGACGATCCGTGGGGTAACCCCTACCAGTACTCGCAGTCGCGCGGAGAATTCAGCGTTTGCTCGTTCGGAAAGGACGAGTCGAGTGGCGGAGAAGCCGACCACTGCGCCGGCACCGCAGAATAGCACCCAACATCGCCGCTATGCCTGTTGCGTAGCCTCTCATTGCAGTTCTCTCTCGACCCCGACGGCATCCTCGCGTGACCCATCTTCGCACATTTCCGCGGCATAACGCCGGCATCACCTTGGTCGAAATCATGGTGGTCCTCGCGATTATGGCGGGGATGGCGGGAGCGGCGGTGACGGTGGTGAACAGCATCACGAACGCGAACTTACGCGCCGAAGCGATGCGCATGTCGGGTTCGCTGCGGATGATCTACGGGCGCTCGGCGATCAACGGGATCCGGTACCAACTCAACATCGACCTCGACGGCAACACGTATTCCGTGAGCTGCTCCGAGGATAATGTGTTGGTGGAGCCGGAGGCACGCAACGAGCGTGAAGAGCGTCGTCGACAAGAGGACGCGGAAGCGGACCCCTTCAACCTTGGCGGTGGCGGCGCCTCCATGCAGGATTGTAGCGAGCCACTGCTCCAGCCTCGGGATATGCGGCCCGGCGTTGAGATCGCTCGCGTGCTCACCATGCACCATCGCGAACCCGTGGAGTCGGGGTCGGCGGAGGTCGCGTACTTCCCTAACGGATTCGTCGAGCGAACGCTGATTTGGCTGCGCCAGGACGAGGCGTGGCTCACGCTTGAGATCGACCCAATGTCGGGTCGCGTGTTCGTGCACGCCGGTGAGATCGATGTGCCGGACGACTTCTTCGAAGTGGAGGAAGACTGATGCGCATCCGACGCGGCTATACGCTGATGGAGGTGTTGATCGCCTTGGCGATTTTGGCATCCGGATTGACGATCCTCCTCGGCACTCAGGCGAGCGCTGCCAGGATGTCTGAGCGTGCGAACGCGATGGCGCTCGCTTCAATGCTGATCCGCTCGAAGATGATCGAAGTCGAACACGAGCTGCAGCAAGACGGCTTCTCAGATACCCCCGAGACGCTCGACGGCGACTTCCGCGACGAAGGCGTTGAAGAGATGGAGTGGGAGGCGTTCGTCGAGGTCATCGAGATTGGTGACGAAGCCCGCGAGAGCTTCAACGCGCAAATTTATCAGCAGCTGTTTGGTGGCGGAGACTCCGGCGGCGCGCTCGCCGGCGCGTCGGGCGTTTCGCAGATGATCCCCATGATCATGGCTATGGTGCCGGACATCATGAACGATGTCTCGCAACGCGCCCGCAAGGTGACGCTCACCGTCACATGGCCCGAGGGCGACGGAGAGATGACGCTCACGGTGCAACAGTATGTCGTGAATCTGAATGCCGGTGGCGAACCAGGCGACGCACCCGAGAGCGACGGTTCTCCTGCGATGGACGTCATCCCATGAGGCGACGGCTGCAAAATACGCGCGGAATGACCCTCATCGAGGTGATGCTCGCCATCGCGATCCTCGCGACCATCATGGGCCTCACGTGGGGAACAGTTTCCTCAAGCTTCCGCTATCGCACGGCGTCGCTCGACAAGTTCGATCGCTACCGCGCTTCGCAGCAGGCGCTCGAGCGGATGTCTCGCGAGCTGTCGATGGCCTTCGTCACGAACATCGGACAAGGCGCGACGAACGATCGTGGCGAAGTCACCTATTCGACGGGGTTCTGGGGGGACGACGATGAAGTGTCCTTCACGTCGTTGGCTCACGTTCGGACCCGAGCAGGGGAGCCCACGAGCGAGCAATGCGAGATTACGTACCGGCTTGAGCGGCAGCGTGGCACCGACGGCGACATGCACCAGAACTTGGTGCGCCGCGAGCAAGCGCCCATCGACGATGAGCCCGAAGAAGGCGGCGTCAAATACACCCTCCTCTACGACGTCGAGGACATTCGCTTCGAGTACTGGGACGCGACTCGTGAGATCGCCGGCGAGGCATGGGTTCGTAGCTGGGACGCGCTGTCCGAACACAACGGCCAACTCCCTGTCCGCGTGAAGATCACCCTCGAAGTGGCTCACCCACTGATCGAAAACGAGACCATTGAGTTCGTGACGCAGACGCGACTCGCGATGCCGGATCCCTTGGTCATCCTCCCCCCTGACGTGTTGGAGGCGATCAGCCAAGCGACGGCCGAGGACTGTGGCAACAACACGGACGACGATATGGACGGCAACACCGACTGTAACGACGACGAGTGTCTCGAGAATCCGCGGTGTCTCGATGACGGCGCGGAGTCGAACATCTTCGAGAACATCGCGAACGAACTGCAGGGCCAGGACGGCGACGAGGAGCGACAATGACGCTGCGCTCACTGCTCAACGGCACCGCTAACGCGTCGATGCGCCTCTACGAGCGCGTTGGGCGCGCGACGAGCAACGGCCGCGGTCGCCGGCACAACCGCCGCGGAATGGCGCTCGTGGTCGTGATGGCTGTGATCGTTATTTTGAGCGTCTCTGTCGTGGAGTTCATCTACAACACGCGGGTCAATCTTCACCTCGCTCAGAATCATCGCGACGAGGTGAAAGCCTACTTCCTCGCACGCAGTGGCATCAATCTTCAGCGCCTCGCGGTGGGGTACCAATTCGAGCTGGCGAACCAGCCGCTCGTCGGTGACGCGATGACGCGCAGCGGGTTCCAGTTGTGGCGGTACACCGAGTACCTGTTGCCCACGTTCTCGACGGGCAGCATCGACGCCGGCCTCTTCGGTTCGGTAGACTTGGAGGCGGCTGGCGCTGAGGGCTTTGGCGGCATCATGGGCGACATCGAGTTCGCTCCGGTGGTCGCCGAAGAAGGGAAGATCAACATCAACGCGTTTGCGTCTCGGCAACTCGGGCTCGAAGAGGTGCAAACCCTCTGCGCCCTACTTTCTCCGCCTATTCACGATGACCTTCTGTCGAGCGAGCAACAACAGCTCGCGGAGTCGCGTTTCGAGGTGATCGCGGCGATCATCGATCACGTGGACCCCGATACGGACCTGACGGTGCTTGACGCCGACTGTCAGCCATCGGTCGGCGGCGCGGGTAACGAGAGCTCCCGCTATATCGACATGGACTGGGGTCCAAAGGACGCTGCGCTTGTCACGCTAGGGGAGCTGCTCACTGTCCCCGGGGTAAACGACGCGTTCATGGATCGCTTCGCGGACAACCTCACCGTCTACCCCGTCCCAAACAAGCTCTACATCAACCTCGCAGACGCGCAGCAGATCGCCGCGCTGCTGTGCACCAACATCGAAGGCGCTCAGGTTACGGGGTTCTCCCCCTGCAATGATCAGCAGTGGGCGAGCACGTACGGGTGGCAGGTGAATCTGCTGTCGCTCGCGATGGAGGGGTACATCAACTACTTCACCAACATCTACACGGTGCTTGGCGGAGCGGTCGGTGCAGGGGACGATGATGATGGCGTCGGCTCAATGGTCAACGCGGCGGAGGGACGCATCTCCGCGTTCTCGAGCCCGCGCCGTTTCCGGCAGATCCTTGAGGGAATGATTCAGCAACCGGAGGTCGCGCTCGTATTTGCGACCATGGCCGACGGCGCGAACCAGGGGCTCTTCCAGCTCGCGCCCCTGCTGTCGCAGATTCCACAGTTCTCGCTCTCGTTTGATTACGGGCGCATGGAACAACGGCTGTCGACGGATGTGCCGAAAGTGTACCAAATTTCCGCAATTGGCCGCTATGGCGCCGCGACGCGAGAGATAACGACCGTGATTGACTACCGAGATCCGGCGAAACCCGCCGTGATGTACTGGAGAGAGTTCTAGTGGCTACCAGAGTCGTCGGACTAGATATCGGCGCGTCGAGCGTCAAAGCCGTCGTCATCGACGTGAGCGGCCGTACGTGGCAGCTCATCGAGGTGCTCGAGGAGCCGATTCATCGCGCGGAGCTCGCGGAAGGCATGGACCCCATGTTGCCTCCGATTCACGAGCGCCCTACTCCTGCCAACGGCAGCCCCACACTTCCTCTGTCCGTTCCGCCGATTCCCGGGAACGCATCGACGAGCGCGGTCGAGCCGGGTGAGGCGAGTGCCGCGGCGGAGTTGTCGAACAGCGACGACCTCGTCGATGGTGAGGTGCTCGATGAGATGGGCGCCTTCGGCGCGCCCACGCTCAACGCTCTCCGTCGAATGGCGGGCCAAGGCGTCTTCGAGGGTGATCGGCACATCTACGCGTGCCTGCCTGCGAACAGCGCCTACGTTGCAGTTGTCACCCTGCCGTTCAGCGACCCGAAGCAGGTCGAATTGGTGTTGCCTCCGCAGCTTGAAGGGAAGCTGCCCGTCGAGTCGGAAGACCTTCTTGTCGACTTCATGGTCAGCGGCACTGCGCCGAACGGCGAGCATCGTATATTCGCGGCCGGCGTCGACCCGACCCGACTCGC
>JBLFZA010000068.1:0-16597 GCA_047610025.1 Bradymonadia bacterium
CGTGACTCCATAAGGGGGCAGGCACGCCAAACGTGCATCCTGTGACAACTTAATCGCCAGCGAAAATCTGCGCTAGCTCGCTTCAGGTGCCGGGGCCACCGCGTCGTGTCAACCCGCAATAAGAGGGGGTCAAGGGGCCAGGTGACAGCAAGAACCGGCTACAGTAGGCTCTCTGCAGACCGTCGTTACCCCCTTTGAGGCAAGATGCAGCTCTGTGATTCCCGATTTAAGTGCGCGCGCCTCGCGCCAAAGCTGCTTCTTTCTGCCGCGTGTGCAGTCGTTTGCGCTTGTAACGCCGTCAGCCCCGACAGCGAAGACGGCCCTGAGCGTGAAACGCCTGCACTAGATGCCGGTCGCGACGTTCAAACAGGGCTGGACACCGCGCCAGACGATGCAGCAACGGAGGATGCTGCGCAGGGCGATACAACCGACGCCTCTCAGGAGGACACCACAGAGAACGAGACGGTCGAGCCGGACGCGGACGCGACAGAGTCTGACACGGAAAATGAAGACGCGGGGACCACGGACACCGGGACTACCGACACGGGGACCACGGACACCGGGACTACCGACACGGGGACCACGGACACCGGGACTACCGACACGGGGACCACGGACACCGGGACTACCGACACGGGCACGCCAGATGCGGGCGCGCCAGATGCGGGAGAGTGCGACTTGGACTTGGATGGCGCACTTGCGGACTCGTGTGGCGGCCTCGATTGTGACGACACCACCGCGCTGATTGGGCCAGAGGTCTTGGAACGCTGCGACTTCGACGACAATAACTGTAATGGCGAGGTCAACGAGGGGCTCGACTGTCGCGTGTATGTGCATTCGTCATCGCGACTATATCTGTCAGACCCCTTCCTCGGCACCCTCGACGAGTTGGGCAGCGTCCCTAGCCTCTTTGACCTCGACACCTCGCCTGATGGCACCGTCTATGGAGTCACCAGTAGCCGAACCTTGCAGCGCTTCGATGGTATGTCATGGTCCTTGGTGGGCAGTCTGTCTGGCATCGCGGCCAACCTCAACGGCTTCGCGATCGACGGGTTCGGTCGCGCCTTCGGAACGGGCGGCACGTCGCTCTTCGGCATCGACACGACGACGGGCACCTCGACGACCGTTAGCACCTCGACCGGATACACCTCGAGCGGAGACTGCGTTGTCGACAAGAACGACGTGCTCTTCATGACGGCGACCGGCGTGGGTGGGGATGACCTCGTCGTGCTCGATACCGCGACCGGCGCCGGTCGTTTGATCGGAGGCGTTGGCTTTGACGGCGTCTACGGGCTCACGGCTACCTACGGGTTCATGTTTGGGTTCACCGGAAGCGGTGAGGTCATCGAGATCGACCCAAACACGGGTACTGGGCGCCTTTTGCACACTCACTCAGGCATCCAGTTTTACGGCGCCGCGAGCAGCTCGAACCGATGACACCACCCTCCACGGGTAGCGCCCGCGCGGTGTCGCGCCTTCGGGTCGCGTTCATTACCAACGCCAACGCCGAAGACGTCCACCTCATTCGTCGCGTCGCTGAGGAGCACGACGTCGTCGGCATCATCCGACCCGCAAAGCGCAGCAAGCCGCCCAAACGACGACACTTCAGCCCTGCGCAGAAGCTTCGGCGTGTCCTCCGCGGCAAAGTCTACGCGCGTTACTACGACTACCTCGACGCCTCCATCGCAGACCACCTCTTCGCAGGCCCTGCGCCCGCGGTCGACCCCGTGCCGATCGACATCCCCAGCGATTTGATCAACGACGCGGAGACCCGAGCGCTGGTTCGTAGCTGGCGGCCAGACGTGCTCATCCTGTCCGGTGCGCCAATCCTCAAACCTGCGCTCTTCTCTATCCCCAAAGTCACGATCAACGTGCACATGGGGCTGTCGCCCGACTATCGGGGAGAACACACGCTCTTCGTGCCGCTCGCCCGCGGGGACTACGCCCGCATCGCGGGGACCCTGCACCGTGTTGACGCGGGTGTCGACACGGGGCCTGTACTCGCCCGTGTGTACCCGGAGCTGTCGCCGACCGACTCAGAACCCGTCTTGATCGCCCGCGTCATGCGGATGATTGGCGACGTCACAGTCGATTTTCTGAGCGACCTCACCTTCGGGCGCGCGCACGCCGAGTCTGGAGGTTTCCCTTCGGTGTCCGACGCCGCAACTCCGACCCCGGATACCGGGTTCAACATCCGCTACCACGACCGGCGCTTGAGACAGGACGCGATGCTGCTCGCTCGCCGATTCGTCGGCCACGGACCGCCCCGCAGACCCAGTCGCATCGAGCTACACTACTGACGGCGCCTTAGGGCGCAACGTCGGTGTCCGGCGCGTTCGAAAGTCGTGAGGGAACCAGGACGAAGGGCCGTTGACGCGCAAACGCCCGCTGTATGGCGGCGGCAAACAGCGGCACGACGACGGCCGGCGCGCTGGCGTGGTCGACCCCCGTTACGCCCACGGCCCGAAAGGGAACGCCAATCGCCCGTGCGCTCTCGTCCATCGCCTGCGCGACGTCGAGATAGACACCTCCAGCCGCCTCCGCATACCAAGTGGGGCTTTGTATGTGCGACACAAACACATTCGCCGAACGGACAATGCACTGGTCGGAGCGGTCCAAGCGATAGGGTTCGTAGCCATAACCACCGTTCATCGCGACTGGGCAGATATCAGCAGCGCCGCCCACGACGAGTACGCCCGCGACATCGACGCCCGCAACCGACGCCAAGAGGGCGAGCGTGCCACCCTCGGAGTGCCCTGCGAGGAACACGTATTCGGGGTCGACGCCGGGCAGCTGCCTCGCGTAGTCCACCGCGGCCTGCAGGTCGTTGACCTCTCCGTAAAACGACTCGTATCGACCCGGGTTGTCATGCTCGCCACGCCAGGTCGGCACGACAACGCGAAAGCCCGCTCGGGCGAAATGCATCACCGGGTGCTCATCGCTGCCACGTGATCGAAACGTCTCCTCCACGACCCCTCCAACACCTGCGTGCGCCCAAACCACGACAGGTACCCGCACCAAGGCCTCGGGCGCCTCCGCCGTGCCACCGTTCCGATAGACGAGCAGCTCGCCGACCTCCGACGCGTAGCGTTCCGTGAGCCACCCGTTCGGCAGCGACTCAAGCGTGGGCAGCCGCGGAGGTTCCTCAACGTCGAACACCGGCGCTCGTGGCACGGCGGAGCGTAGCTCGGCCAGCGTGAACTCACGCGGCGAAGAGGCGACGGCGATCGGCTCTTCGCCGAACGGGGCTGGGCCCGTGTCCCCGACGCTTTGCGTCCCACCGCAGCCCAGCCCAATCGACAGGGCGGCCACGAGCAGCACGGCGCAGTGGGGCGGCCTCAAACGGCTCAGATTGGAATCGAAGATAGGCATGCGGCATCTGCAGGGTTCCAGAATCGACTGGCCTGCATTAGCGGACTCTACATGAGACGTGAACTTTACGCCGCACCGCTCCGATCGCTCGTCACCGCCTTGGTGGTGTTCACCGCTGCGTGTTGGCCGAGCGCGCAGACCGTTGCGCAGTCGACTGAAGTCGCGTGGCTTGAGCGCGCACCCGAGCTCTTCGTTTCCGCCGGCGAGGCGCTATCGGAGGTTTCCGCCGCCCTGCCCGAGCGCCCCGAAACACTCCTGCTCGACGCGCGCTCCGTGGAGGACTTCGCAGCGCTCACTGTGCGCGGCAGCCGCAACGTGCCGTGGCAGCGGCTGGTGGACGGGGAGCGAAGCGGCCGCCTTATCGACGATCCGGCGGAGCTTGCGCAGCGCCTCGCTGGCCTCGCTGCCCCTGGCGACGACATTGTCGTCTTCGGAGGCTGGGCCGGCACAAATCCGCTGAACGCGTGGGGAGAAGAGGGCCGCCTCTGGTGGTCGCTGAAGTCCGCGGGGTACCTCTCCGTGCGCGTCGTTTACGGCGGTTTTGCGGCATTGACCGATGCGGGGGCGCCCACAGGGCCCGGCATACAGACCGTCGTCGAGTCGAACACGCCGATACCGAGTTTATCACCGTCCGCGCGCTGGCGGGCGAACGCAGAGCAGGTCGCCAGCGTGTCTGCCGGCGCAGGAGCCGTTCTCGATACGCGAACCCGGCTCGAGTTCGCCGGCGCGACGCTGTACGGAGAGCGCGAGGGTGGGCACATCGCTGGGGCGACGCTCCTGTGGTGGCGTGATGTCTTCGCCAGTGAGCGAGACCTGCTCAGCCCTGACGACCTCGACGCGCTGCTGCAATCGCACGGCGCCGCCCGTGACGAACCCTTGGTCGCCTACTGCACCGGCGGCATTCGCTCTGCGTTCGTCGTCATGCTCGCGAGCGCGCTCGGCTATGACGCACGAAACTATGACGGCTCCATCTGGGAGTGGACGAACGAGCTACAGCGGCCCTTAGAATAGGCGCGTTCGAGCTGAGGCTGTGGGTCCTATGCGCCGGCGAGGCCGTTGCGCGGGCGCGCGGCGTGCACAAGCTGAGGCCTGCTTCTCTCCTCACCGGTGGTGCGCATGTCCAAGGAACTCGACGAGCTTGTCCAGCAGCTCGAACTGGAACGTATTGAAGTCGACCTCTTTCGGGGCCGCAGTCAGGACCTCGGTTGGGGTCAGGTGTTTGGTGGTCAGGTGCTGGGGCAGGCGCTCTCCGCCGCCGCGCAGACGGTGGACGCGGACCGGCTGCCACACTCGTTGCACGCGTACTTTCTGCGTCCCGGCGACGTCGAGAACCCGATCGTGTACCACGTCGATCGCATCCGAGACGGTGGGTCGTTCACAACGCGGCGAGTGGTCGCGGTGCAGCACGGCAAGCCCATCTTCCACTTGTCGTCCAGCTTCCACGTGCAGGAGCCCGGCTTCGAGCACCAGCAGGATGCACCTGAGGCCCCCGGCCCAGAGACGCTCACGAGTGACCTCGACCGCTTCCGGGCCATCGCTGACCGACTCCCCTCAGGCATCCGCGAACGGGCGACGACTGCTGGCCCCTTCGAGTTCCGCCAGGTGGACCCTGTCGACGATCCGTTCGCGCCGGCGGCGATGCCTCCATCGCACGCGTACTGGATTCGAGCGCGTGGCCAACTTATCGCGTCACCACCGCTGCATCGTATCCTGCTCACTTACCTCTCGGACTTCAGCTTCATGACGACTGCGCTTCGCCCGCATGGGGTGACGTGGCTCACTCCGTGTATGCAGTCTGCGAGCCTCGACCACGCCATGTGGTTTCATCGAACCCCGCGTGTGGATGAGTGGTTGCTGTACGCGATCGATAGCCCCGCAGCTCAGGGGGCCCGGGGGCTAGTGCGCGGCTCTATCTACGACCAGTCAGGGCAGCTTATCGCGTCCACGGCCCAGGAAGGCTTGATCCGTCAGCGACACGCGAAGGGATCGACGCCCTGAGCGGTCCTTGGGGCCACACGATGAGTCATACTGTGGGCATCTGTCCGCGCTGACCCGTTGACGTAACGCGACCGGCTGCGCTACCGCGTGAGCACATCCCTCACGTGCCAGTGATTTATCATGTCAGAGAAGCAAGGCTGTAGCGGTACCGCCATCGCCATAATCGCCGTCTCGTTTTTTGCCCTGCTTGCGCTCGGCGCAGGTGGCGCGTTCTTCGCGTACAAGTCGGTCTCCAGCGGATCGAGTGGCAATGAAGAGGCGTTGCGGGAGTTCGTGCGCGCTTCAGCGGTCGGCGAACAGACCGCCGCGCGGGTCTTCATTGCACAGGCCGCAGTGGACGCGACGACCGAAGGAGCTGTGCTCGCCAGCATCACCGCTCTCGGAGGGTACGGCGCGATGCAGACCTTCGAGGTCGAGTCGACGGGCTTTCAGTCAAACCTCGGCATGCCGACCGTCTGGTCATACACCGTTGATGTGACCTTCGAGCGCGGCGAAGGCGACCTTGAGTTTGGGGTCATCAAGATCGGAGACGACCCTCGGATTCAGTCGTTCAGTTACAACATCCGCCCGACGAATGGGCAGCCCGTGGCGGCTACGCCTCCGACCCCGCCAACGGGTGCGAACCTGGCAGCCACGGGGGCCGAGAGGCAGCAAGCGGACTCGATCGTGAGTGAAGCGGATGCAACTCTCGTCCGTACGTTCTTCGACGCGGCGGCCGCGCGGAACTTCCGCGGCATGTTCGCGTTGATGAGTACGGGGGGCCAGGCCGCGCTCGACCAGCGCGTCACCAACACACAAATCAGTGAGCTGCCGAACTGGGGGCCGATCCGCACCGTCGGGACAGTGACGATGGAACGCTCGATCGACTCGGCGGAGTTTGGGCGCGTCCGCGAAATGACGCTCAGCGGCGACACAGCCACGACAACGCTTCGACTCACGCTCGAAGTGGGGCGGGAGAACGGCAGCCCGGTCGCGCACCGATTCGACCTGAATTACGATCCGATCGCGCAACCGGCGGGCGGAAAGCCCTAAGCGCTCGTGCAGTCCTGCGCTTTGGTTCCTCAACCCATTTGCACAGACCGCCGGAACTCCGCTACAGTCGCGCGACACTCTCCCTGCCACCCGATACATGATTTGTTGAAACGAACAATCTCTACTCTCTCTGTGCTGATTTTGCTCTCCCTCGCTGCGTGCGGGGATGACGAGCCCAGCGACACAGACGCGGACTCAACCCAAGACACCGGCGCGGCGGACGCTGGCGCAGACTCTGCGGTAGACGACACATCGACGGAAGATGTAGCGGCTGACGACACAGCGGGAGACGACACCGCAGAAGTGGACGTTGTGGTGGTCACCAGTCTTCGAGACGATGTCTTCCCAATCATCCAATCCAAGTGCGGTGGGTGCCACACGCGAGGCACGCCGGTTGAGGACTGGGAGGAGTCCGTGGAGCGCGGCACGTACTTCGACGAAGTGGGCGACATGCTCGCACGCGTCGGCGATGACCCGCGACAGAACTCCATTATCGCGGGAGACTCCGGGGCCAGCGCGTTCTTGGGTGTTCTTCGCCAGGAATTCACCTTTGGTGACAACGACCTCGTGATGCCTCCGGAGCAGAGCGGTTCCCTGGCAACGCGTGCAGAGGACATCGAGATCATCATCGCATGGATCGACGAAGGCGCTCTCGACAACTGAGCCAGCGCGGGGCCGCGCGTAGCGCGCTCCCCCTTAAAGCGAGATGAACTCCTCATCGTCGCTAGGGGCAATCGAAACGGGCCGGATGCGAAGTTCTCTTCCTTCCAGGCCTTTTTTGCGTCTTCAATCTTCTCTTTCCATCATGCGTCCGGCGTCGAAACGCTCGCGACACGATGAACGTTTCGATGGACACCGGCGCAATGCTCGCCGGGTCCGCTGTGTGTTCCCGGTTGAAGCTCACGTGACTCCACAGGTGGAGAACAGCGCAAGCTGACTATTCACTGGCGTGCGCAGTTCACGCAGCGCGCGTTGAAGAGCGGTCCGTCCTCGCAGCCAGCGTACCCATCGTCTCGGCACTAGGTCTCGAGGATCTCACCAAACCCGCAGAACGTAGGCGCGCCGCTGCCGTCGCATGAGAGCTCCTGCGCGAACGAGTTCACGCGCTCCTGCGCCGGCGAGAAACATATTGGTCCCGGAAACTCGCCACCGATAGCCGTCTCGACCCACGTGCCGCTGTCGATGATCTCACCACACGAGACCTCCACCGGCGCCCCGCCTGCGAAATCGCCCACTGGCGAGCAGCGAATCATCGTGTCCCCATCTCAGAGGTTCTCGAACAACCAGTGCTGCTCTCGCTCCTGCGCGCCACATCCTGCGATCGATCGGCAGCCCCCTCGAGCACAGACTTCGTCTTGGGAACATGCGGCGCTCGATCGATCGCACTGCTGCACCGTTGTCCGCTGGGATGCCTCACCACTTCACAGACGCGATTGCCGGGCATCGCCGTCACAGCGAGACGCGAACCCGTCACATTCCCCGCCCGAGCGCTCTTGCTTGCAGTCCGCAGCATGCGACAAGAAACGAACGAACTCGCAGTCCGCAAACGCCGAGTGCGCGTTGCATCCGAGCAGCAATTGGCCGAAGACAAAGCCCCGCGACGCCTCGACCAAAGGAGGCGCCCGTGGCGTTTTCGGTCTGGCATCGTCTGGCGACATCAGACCCGACCGGCGCAGACGCACGGGGATCCGAAGCGCTCATGCCGCGCTATCAAAACCTCCGTTTTACGCTTGGGTCGTTGCGAGCAACGTCCGTTGGCGCTCCTAGCCGGCCAGCGTCAAGCGAGACACTAGCCTGCGTGACAGTCGTAGCTCACGGTGCCGGTCACATCGACGCTACCGTCGTTCCGTACATCAACGGTGAAGGCGGTCACCCGTTCGTACGCATCGCGCGTGTAGCGAACTGTTCTGGGCACTTCGTTGATCTCACAGCCCTCGACGCGTTGCATCGACGGGTGGGTCGGGTCGCCTTCAACCGCGGTGATATCCGCCACGCAGAATTCGTCGCTGTCTGGGTAGTTGTGGTCGCTCGTCGATGTACCATCGGCGGCAAATCTGACCGAGTCGAACATGCCCTCAGCGTCGGTGCGAATCCGTCGGCCATGATTGTCGTAACGGTAAGAAGACTCGCCGTAGGTCAGTAAGCGGCCGGCGTTATCGAACGTGACCGCGTACACAATGTCTGCCTCGCCTGCGGTCGAGGCGCTGCCGTCAGGCGAGTGACGCACGTTTCGCCAGCCGTCGCTCACGAGGCGACCTTGCTCGTTGTAGGTGAATCGATGCGGTTCCGCGGCCGGTACGCAGACTTCCACCGGCTGACCAGCGGCACGAACTTGCTCGATTGAGAAGCAGTCCCGCTCTTGCTGGCCGACCGCCTGCATCGCAATCACGCAGGGTTGGTAGGCGGTTTGCCGGATCGGCTGCAGCACCTCGGACGGCGACGCTGGGTCGCCTGGGGCGTCTGCTTGCGGCGCGGCTTCGGCGTTCGGCTCAACCGCCTCTGCGGGAGCCTCTGCGGGAGCCTCTGCGGGAGCCTCTGCGGGAGCCTCTGCGGGAGCCTCTGCCGACCCCTCAGCGCTCGTACTCCCGCTCCCCTCTGCCGGAGATGTGTCGCTGGGCGTACACGCGAGCAAGGAGGCGGCGAGCAACGTCGCGAACGTTGGTACGCGGTGAATGCGAATAGACATGGTGCACTCCGGATAAGGTCAATGACTCTCGAGAGGGTTGCCGAAGGCGCGCGCGCGCGCAAGATTCAGGGCGCACCTCAGTAGGAACGAGTCATGAAACAGCCCATCGCCGGATTCACCCAAGATGAGGACCATCACTGGGTCGCTCATCTGGTCTGCGGCCATCGGCGCCACGTCCGACATATCCCTCCCTTCGACGACCGGCCATGGACACAGGCTCAGTCAGCGCGAGACGGCATGCTGGGCGAGCTCATGGACTGCACCCGATGCTCAGAGTCGGAGCCTCCCGAAGGCATCGCGGAGTATAAGCGAACGCGCACCTTCACCGAGAACACTGTACCCGCGGGCCTGCTGCGGGATCACCAGACCCGTTCCGGGGTGTGGGCCCAGATTGTCGTCGAATCCGGGACGCTGCGATTGACCGTAACACCACACACCAAGCTGACACTGACGGCCGGGCAGCACGCGTGGAGCGCGCCCGCTCAGACGCATGCGGTAGAGCCGGTCGGCGACGTTCGGTTCCACGTCCGGTTTTGCCGAGCGCCGCCACACGACCAAGTGACAGCGGGCAATGCTACGTCTTGAGTTCGGCGTCCCGCGGCGCAATCTCGGGCGACACGACGGGTGCGCCCGCGTCGTCGAAGAAGGGTGAGGGGCGGTGATGCCCACGAACGCGACTCGAGATGAGCTGCGTGACAACACCGAGCAGTAGCTTCGGTGAGCCGCTCTCGTGGGTGCCACTGCAGGTCGGGCCGGTCGCGCTCTTCCCGTAAATCCCCACCTGCACGGGCCCAATCTGCGCTTCTGCGACGTCTGAGCCGCCGATGGCGTTCACGGGCACGCCCACAAACGCAAAGCCCGGGGAGGACATCGTATTGGCGAGCGGCGTGTTGCAGCAGCCCGCGTACCAACGAAACAGACCTTTCGGCGAGAGACGCAGCAACCGAAGGTGTTCCTGCCCCTCCGAGAACGTGACGGCGTTTGGCGTCACCTGCCAGATGTCCGTGCCGCCGCCCTCGTCGAGCAACGCGCCGCTGGGTTCGAGATGCAGCGAGGCACGCCGACAGTCATCGCAGTAGCAGACGATACGTCGGCTAGGGAGGGTGGAGGTGTTCCCCACTGCGCCCTTGAGTGCGCCGCAGCGGCAAGAGAGAGGGACGTTCGAATGGGTCATTGTGGGGTCTCAAACTGCGGTGAGTAGCCTGAGTCCCGTTGGCATGATGAGACCCGCGCTCGCAAGAGCGGAGCGCTCGTCGCTCGCCGCCGTTGCCGGGAGCTGTCTTCTTGCGACAGCCCGGCATCTTGCAGCCAGAACAGCGTCTCCCCCCCAAATGTCTGCACCGCCGAATGCGTCTGGCCGCGCAAAGAGTCCCGTATCGTTAGGATCCTTGTGGCCTAGGATCTCCGCCGACACCAACGTCCGTCTCATCGGAGTGAGCCGATTTGCAACTCATCCGAACGGATTTGCCATTTCACTCGCGTCGGACACGCGCTATCTTCTCTATGTTCGCAGTCCACAACGTTCTCCAAAGGAAGCCTCATGAGCAGCCCGTTCTCCGTTCGCATCGACGCATTCGCCGCTGGCACCCCAATTCCACCCCGGTTCGCCTTTGGCCAGCCCGGCACGGATGGCCCGTTCGCATTTGGCGGAAACGTCAGTCCCAGAGTTGAGTGGTCGAATGCGCCCGAGGGCACGCTGTCGTTCGCGGTGATTTGCCACGACCCTGATGTACCGTCGGCCGCCGATGACGTGAACCAAGAGGGCAAGACCGTACCGGCTGACCTCCCTCGCATGACCTTCTTTCACTGGGTCTTGGTCGACGTTCCCGCAGCCACGACGAGTATCGCCGAGGGATCCTCGTCTGAGGGCATCACCGCGCGAGGCAAGGCGCTTGGTCAGACGAGCCACGGCGTCACGGGCCTCAACGATTACACCAGCTGGTTCGCGGGCGACCCCGACATGGACGGCAAGTACGGCGGCTACGACGGGCCATGCCCGCCATGGAACGACAGCATCGTGCACCACTACAACTTCACGGTGTTTGCTCTCTCCGTCGAGAACCTCGGGCTATCCGGCAGCTTCACGGGTCAAGAGGCGCGCGACGCCATGGTGGGGCACATCCTCGCAGAGGCGAGCCATATGGGTACGTACTCAATGAACCCCGCTGTACCCGCGTGAGGCGGAGGCGCTGATGCTTCGGATCCCTGAGGACATCCACGACACCGCGTTGGGGCCGGGCCGAAGCGACGACGCCAGCGTCATCGCGTACGAGAACCTAGACTCGGGCGCGACGCTCGCCGTGCTCGTCACCCGTCCGACGTTTGTTCTCGTGCGCTCGGGAACCAAACAACTCCAGCACGCCGATGGCCAGACTCACGTGACGGCGAGGTCCGGGCAGCTGCTCGGGCTGCGGGCCGGCACTCACTTGATGTCAGAGTTTCGCGGCGATCAGGGCGGATACCGCAGCCTCGTGGTGTCGGTGACGCGCTCGTTTTTGCGCTCTGTGGTCGGTCCGACTCCTCTCGCAGCGGCTGCAGCCACCGCTCACTCTCCGCGGGTCGTTGTTTGCTCTCCAAGCCCGCACGTCTCGCAACTCTTCGAGCAGCTCTCTCCTAGCCTAGAGGGTGCCAACTCGTCGGCCCAGCGGGCGTTCCTACTGCGGGAGCTCGTGGTCGGTGCCATGAGTGACGCCTCGGTGCGCGAGTTCGTTTTTTTGGAGGCCGCTTCATGGGGCGACTCCACTCGAGAACGCATGGCAGCGGTCATCGCGCGACACTACCTTGAGCCGCTGCACGTGCCGGAGCTCGCGGCGCTCTGCGCCATGAGTCTCTCGAGCTTCAAGCGGCACTTCCGCGACATTTACCACACCTCGCCGGGCACTTGGCTCTCTGCCGCGCGCCTGAAACATGCTCGCTTACTCGCGGTGAAGAGCGACGCCACGGTCTCGGAGATCTGCGTCGCCAGCGGCTACGGCGATCTATCGAACTTCTTACGTGCGTTTAAGCGAGAGTTCGGCACGTCGCCTATTGCGATGCGGAACGGGGCGCAGCCGAACACCGTGGTGAAGGACACCTCGACACGCAGCATAGCGAGCAGCTGAGCCACGTTCAGGCAACATCTACTCGCACGCGCTCAACGGAAGCTCGACTTCGATACTGATGCCGTTCCCGCCCCGCACGCGGCCTTCGAGCTCGCCCTCATCGAGCATACCATCTCCGTTCCGGTCGAGCGCCGCCAGCGCCTCAACCACGGCGTCTGTCGGAGGCGGCTCGCCCTCTGCCAGCCGGCCTGAGCGATGCGTCACCATGATGTGAGTCCAGCGGGGCGGCGGCAGAGTGCCGCTCAGGGCGACACTCACCTGCCCATCGGCGGTCACCGCCTCCTCTGGGATCTGCACGGCCACCTCGCAGCGTACGGGCGCCTCGATGGCTGGCCGGGCCGTCCCGGCTTCGGGCGCGTCAGGCCCTTCCTCGGCGCGCTCCACGGCTGCCGGAGCAGGTGTGCGCTGGGCCGAAACGAACGCGGGCAGGGTGAGAGCGAGAACGACGAGTAGAGCGGGTAGTCGAGACATCAGCCGATTGGGGAACAAGCAGTGAAAGGTTGTGCGCGAACTCTGTGACGCGGCAGCGCACCAGAGATTCAACGCCGCGTCTAGTGCCGCCTCGTCGTTCAGCCTTGTTCTGCCTCCCTTGCCAAGCAGGCGCGCCCGCGGCCGTGAGCCGCCTCGGCCGAATTCGACGGTGCCGCCAAGAGATGCGCCGCGCGCTCGGAATGCTTCCAGGATCGCGAGCCTGATAATAGGCACGCATGCACAATGACGGTGAGCAGCCATCTCTCCTCGTACCATCTTGGTGTCGGGCGGCGCGCCACCGTCACGCCAGCCAGCAGGGGTTTCGATGCAGCAAATCGCCGCTTTTCTCATCTTGATCGGAGCGGGTTCGTTCGTGCTCAGTTTCTTCAACTACGAGTTCGCGCTCCTTGGGTGGATCGACAAGTGGGGCCCGATTCCGTTCTCGTCGGCCTCCGGCATGAGATACACGGTCGCGTTCATCGCCGACCCCGACGGCTATCGCATCGCGCTGCTTCAGCGGGCTGCCGACGCCCCTTCTTGATACGAGCAAAGCTCCGCCCCTCCTTCCCGACGACGTTCATGACGGCAGCACACCGAAAGAACGCCATCTGTACCTTGCTCAAAGGCATCGAGACCGGCGACCCGGCCGCCGTCGCCGTCGTCGACGAGGCGAAGTACATCCAACACAACCCGCAAACCCGCGAAGGCAGCGAGGGCTTGGCGCACCTCTTCGCGCGTCTCGCGAAGACGTATCCGGGAGTGAACATCCTGCGCATCTTCGCCGATGGCGACTTCGTCTTCGGCCACACCGAGTACGACTTCGCCACCCGGCGGATTGGTTTCGAGGTCTTCCGATTCGAGGGCGATCGCCCGGTTGAACACTAGGATAACATTCAACCCCGCAGAGGCCCAAACGCCTCCTCGCGGAGCATGGTCGATGGCCCGACTGAGCCCGTCGACCTCGAGCAAACGGAGGAGAACCGAGCACTTGTCCGATCATTCGTCGAAGACGCGCTCATCGGCCGGCGGCGTGACCTGTTGCCCAAGTTCTTTGACGGAGACCAGCTGACACAGCACAGCCCCGAGTTGGAAGATGGCCTGCCGGCGCTCATCGCCGCCCTCGATGTGAGCTCTGGCCACAGCATCGCGTATCAGCGCGTGTACCGCGTACTCGCCGAAGGCTCGTTCGCACGACGCGTGAGCGGAGGAACACGCGACGGAGATCACTCCGCGTTCTATGACCTGTTTCGCGTAGAAGACGGCAAACGAGCCGAGCACTGGGACACCGTAGAACACGCCGCGCCGGTCTCCGAGTGGAAGAACCAGAACGGGAAGCTCTGAAGGTTCCCCGCGAAACCCTGCGGAGCTAGATCGTGAATCTGCCCACGGCCGTTTCGCAGCCGTGCCACTGAATGAGCAGGTTGCCGGGGGTCAGGAGATCGGGTTCGGAATCCAGCAGGTGTGGGAACCCGGCCCACTGGTCGGGGCCAAAGAAGTCGCCTGAGAGTGCCTGGGGGTCCATGCATGCGCGGATGATACCGGTCGCGCCGTCCTCTTCTGACTGCGCGTTGTTCATGAACTCGGAGTTCGCGTCCATACCGCCTGCCTTCTCGGTCGTGAACTGCAGCTGTGTGCGTGCCAAACCCGGGTGCGCGACCATCGCCTTGAGCGAGGTGATGCCGGCGTCGTCGAGCCTGTCTTTAAGTGCGTATGTGAACACGTAGTTCGCGAGCTTCGTCTGGTGGTAGCGCTGCCAGCGAGGGCCGCCGAATCCGCCCTCCGGGTCTTCGTCACCGCCGAGGTCGCCGCCGTTCTTCTCGAAGTACCGGGCGTCGAGTGGGCCTCCCTTTCGCGCCATCGAAGAGTGATTTACGATGCGCGCGTCATCGCTCTTCATCAGCAGCGCGAAGAACTCTCGAGTGAGCAGGAAGTGCGAGAGCACGTTTGTTTGCATCTGCACATCATACCCGTCCCGCGTGGCTTCGTCGTTCAGCGCCATGACGCCGGCGTTGTTGCACAGCACGTCCAAACGGTCATGCTCGGCGCGAACCGCCTTCGTGGCCAGACGCACGCTCTTGAAGTGCTGCAGGTCGCAGGTGATCCCCTGAAACTCCGCGCCCGGCACTTCGCTACGCAGCCGCTCGATCGCCGCCTCTGACCGCTCGCTCTCACGGTTGAGCAAGAGCACCTTCGCGCCACGCTTTGCGAGCTCACGTGCGCAGATGTATCCCGTGCCGCTGGTGGTGCCGGTGATAGCCGCGACGCGACCCGTCATGTCGCGGGTGTGCTTGGAGATGACGTCGTTGAGGTGGAGCGTGGGGATGGCGTTGGTCATGCGGTCGGGTGCTGGGGAGAGAGACGCGGGGAGCTGCGGCTGGCGCGGCCAAAAGCTGATGCGCAGCTCTATAGGGGCGATGCCGAGCGCGCAAAGGAAGCCGTGCGAGCGGTGCCGATTCTGATGGCTGTGCCCGAGCACGCGAGGCTGTTGATGGGCACTCATGGGTCTCATGAGCCGATGTCAGCGCCCGAGAACAGCGAGACCCTGCACCAGGTCCTCAAAGGGAGCCATCATCATCGCGGCGCGGGGCAACGGCTTCTGCCGCCAATTCCAGCCGGTCGGCCGGCTGCCTCGTTCTGAGGTAGGGTGCTCTCCGAGTTAGGGCGAACTCACTTCCGTCTCCACCCGAAGGTCGAGGCGTTCGCCGTCGCGAAGCACTGTCAGGACTGCGCCGCCCTGCTGCGTAATGCGGTCAAACAGTGCGCGCGGTGGAAGGGGCGGGACAACGGAGCCGTCGAGCGCGACGAATACGTCGCCGCTGCGTAGGCCAAGCGCCCACCAGACGTTGCCAGCACGCACCGCGAACCAACGGTAGCCAAGGGTCTCGCCGTCCTCACGCTGCGGAACAATTCGCGGGGTCCCCGGGTCCGCGGGGCAGTTCGGGCCAAACAAGGTTGAGACGTCGAGGTTGAGGCGTACGTGGTGTTCGCCAACCTCCGTGAGGTGGTCCCGCAGCTCGCCTAGCGCGCAGGTCGGAGCGTCATCGGTTGTGACCGCCTCCGGGGGATCGTCTGCAACGGACGAGTGTGTAGGCTCGGCCCCCGCTTCAGCGTGCTCATCGACCGGTGCGACGCCGGCGGCGCCACTGCCAGAAGCCGGCGCTGCGGCTGGCGCTGGGGTTGCGGCTGGCGCTGGGGTTGCGGCTGGCGTCTGCGGTTGATGGCCGGGACAGCCGGCCCCGACGATGCAAGCCAGTAGCAGCACCAGCATTCGGAGCGATGGAAGCGCAGATTGGGCCATAAGCGGTCGTACAGAAGCGTGCATCATCGATAACGTCGGGGTTGGCGGCTGCGCGGAGTGGCCGCGCAAGCATCGTGGTCGCGTGCCCACTGGTTTCGCAAGGGCGACGCGCTCGTGCGCACCATGGGGCTGCAGTGAGCGACCCCAAGAATTCCGCCATTTGCGCCCGCGGCTCCGGCAAGACCTCCGCATGGAACCACGGGTTCTTCGCGTGCCACCGGAAGTTCAACGGCGAGGTATGCACCAGCGGAGAGTACGCTGGGAGCCGCTCTTCGTAGGCGCGCACGGTCTCCGTTAAGTTCCACTGCATCGCCTTCTTCAGATAGTACTTCTGAGCTAGGTGCCGATCAGCACCATCAGCCGAACGTCTGGCGCTGCCGTAAGGATCCGCGGATGTCACATCGGCGCAACCTCCCTCTGAGGAAGCGCGTCGCCGGCCCCTCTCTTTCCTGGGTGGTAGGAGTCCATGGGGAGCAGAGATATCTGGCCAGGGTCCAGGCCCACAGCGTTGCCGATGCCCAGCGACTCCCGAAGCGCACTCCGCCTTTGTGATCCCAGAAGACCCCGCTTTCCTGCGCACGAATGTCGAGTGCATGGGCAATGATAACGACGTTGGCCTTCAGAGAAGCGGAGTGAGCG
>JBLFZA010000069.1:0-16411 GCA_047610025.1 Bradymonadia bacterium
GGACACCGATGATGATGGCATTGATGACGGGACCGAGGTGCGCGGTGAGAACCCCACCAACCCGACGGACTCAGACTCCGACGACGACCGCCTCTGTGACGGTTCGGAGAGCTCCGTCAACTGTGAGTCCGGTGAGGACATGAACAATAATGGTACACAAGACGAAGGCGAGACAAACCCAAACGCGCGCGACACAGATGGCGGCAGCGTCGGAGACGGTGACGAGGTGATCGACAACAATACCGACCCGCTCAACCCGCTCGACGACAACCCCAGCGGGCCCGACCCAGACAACGATGGGCTCACGAGTGACCGTGAGGCCGACCTCGGCACCGACCCGCTCGACCCTGATAGCGATGATGATGGTATTGAGGACGGCGCGGAGGTCGACGGGGACAACCCGACGGACCCGCTCGACGCAGATTCGGACGACGACACGCTCTGCGACGGGCCCAACGACGTCGAGCCCGCCTGCACAGCCGGCGAGGACAGCAACGCCAACGGCGCGCGCGATGAAGGCGAGTCGGACCCGAACGACGCGGACACCGACGATGACTGCCTGCTCGATGGCGAAGAGGCCATGTTGGAGAGCTCAGCCACCGACCCGGATTCGGATGACGACGGCGTGTTCGACGGCACCGAGGCCGGCTTTGACCGGAACCCACACCCCGACACCGACACAACCGCAGGCTTCTGCAAGCGTGACCAAGACGCCGACAGCACAACCGACGTACTCGACACCGATACCGACGGCGGTGGCGTGCCAGACGGGGAAGAGGACGCGAACGGAAACGGGCGAGTCGACCCCGGCGAGACCGACCCCAACAACGCCGCTGACGATGATCCGCTGAACGGACTCGAGGCACGCGGAGGAGCGTGGTTGTTTGGATGCAGCGCCGGCAGCGCTGGCACCGGGATGGTGTGGTGGCTGGCGCTCTTGCTTCCGCTCTGGTGGACCCGCCGACGAGCGAACGGCTTCTCGGGCAAGGGCTCCGTTGGCAGCGTGCGCTCACGTGGTCGCGTTGTCCTTGGCGCCCTGCTGGCCGCCGGCCTACTCTTCCCAAACTTGGGGCACGCGCAAAGCCGAGGGTTCGATGTGCAGAACTTCAACCCGATGCCGTCGCAGCAGTCGAACTTCATCACGCAGTCGAGCGGCCGCGTGTTCCCTCGCGGCGTGTATGAAGTGGGGCTCATCCTCAACTACGCAAACGACCCGCTTGTCCTACAAGACGAAGACGGCGACCGCGTCGCGCGCTTGGTTGCTGGGCAGTTCGTCGGCAACTTAATGGCGAGCATCTCGTTGGCTGACCCCTTCGAACTCTCCCTCGACCTGCCCATCATGATCGCGTCGCAAGGCGACGGCAGCGTGGGCGGAAGTGGTTTGGGAGACCTCCGTTTGATTGGAAAGTACTCGATTCTGCACCAAGAACCGTCGGGCTTTGGGCTCGCGGTCCTTCTCGACGCGCGCCTGCCAACGGGGAGCCGCCCAGAGTACCGCGGTGGCGAGCTCCGCTTCGAGCCCGTGGTCGCCCTCGACTACCAATGGGAGTCGGGCCTGCGCATCGGTACAAACCTCGGCTACGCGATTCGACCCAAGGCGGAGGTGGCCGACCTCGGTGTCGATGACACCCTGACCTGGGGATTCGCGGCGAGCATCCCCGTCGCCGAGCGCTGGGCTGTTGTGCCCGAGCTTCACGGTGAAGCGTCGCTACTAGCCGACGGCGTGAACGCGGCTGAAATGCCCGTCGAGCTGCTCGGCGCGGCGCGCTACTTCCTACTCGACCAGCTGATGGTGGAAGCCGGCGCGGGCATGGGAATTGTGAACGGCTTCGGCGCGCCGGACTATCGCCTCTTCGCGGGCCTGACGTACCGCCCGCCGCTGCCAATTCTCGCGGACCCCGATCGCGATCAAGATGGCATCCCGGACATCCGAGATAGCTGCCCCGATAATCCGGAAGACTTCGACGGCTTCGAGGACGAAGACGGCTGCCCCGACGCGGACAACGATGACGACGGCATTCTCGACACCGCGGACCAGTGTATGTTCCGCCCCGAGGACTTCGATGGCTTCGAGGACGAAGACGGTTGCCCCGACCCCGATAACGACGGAGACGGCATCCTCGACGTCAATGACGGCGCTCCGAACGACCCGGAGGACTTCGATGGATTCGAGGACCAAGACGGTGTGCCGGACCGCGACAACGACCAAGACTCCTTCCTCGATGCTGTGGACGCATGCCCGATGGAGCCGGAGACTTACAATGGCGTCGATGATACGGACGGCTGCCCAGACGAAGGCGGGTTGGTCACAGTGACCTGCGACTCCGTAGAGCTTGGCGACCGCGTCTACTTCGAGTTCGACTCGGACGTGATCCAGACTCGCTCTTACGCGTTGCTCGACCAGGTCGCGAGCGCACTGAATGCCGCATCGCACATCCGCCTTGTTCGTATTGAAGGCCATACGGATGACCGCGGAATCGACACATACAACGAAGAGCTATCACGACGTCGTGCAGCGAGCGTGCTTCGCTACCTCGTCGATCAAGGTGCGATGCAAGAGGTGCGACTTGAGTCGGTCGGATACGGTGAGACGCGACCGATCGCGGGTAATGCCACTGATGAAGGGCGGGCGTTGAACCGCCGAGTTGAGTTGGTGATTGTGGAACAGACACGCTGCGTCGAGTAGCGTATTGAAAATGTCGGTCGCTCATCAGGCTTCCGCGAACGCGCTCTGCACGTGCCTGTGCGAGCGAGCCAACGTACACATGGCCCACATCGTAGGCCATAATGCCGGAGAGCTAAATGGGCCGACTGAGTGAAGAGAACACACGCGCCGCGTTCGCATCCCATCTGCAGCCGGAGGAGACGCTGCAGCACGTCGCTATGGGCATCAAGCAGCCATCGATGCTGCTGATCTTCCCGCTATATCTGCTCGCGCTGCTGCCGGGCATCATCGCGGTCTTCCTGCTCACGAAGACGTACTACATCGGGCTGACCGACCGGCGTCTCATCATCCTCCGCGTCAGCAATGGCAAGTATGAGACGCAGGAAGTCCGAGAGTTCCCGTTGAGCGCGCTGCCGGGTGGGGCGACCAAGACCGGCGCGCTGTTCACGCACATCACGCTCAACGCCGAGCCGCCCTTCGTCGCGAAGTTCCACCGCGCGGTGTTCAGCTCGAACAGGCCCGGCGCGATGGCGATCGGCGCTCGCGTCTCCGGCACCGCGTTGCCGGTAGCAGAATAGTGGCTCACCCCGCCGCAAAGTGCCCGTTCTGCAGTGGTGAAATCGCGGGTGTGAACTGCGTCAGTTGTGGCACGGACATCACCGCGCCGCGAACGGTGTGCAAAGGCTGTGGCACGCTCAAGCTGTCGTCCAGCAAGAGCTGCGAGCAGTGCGGCACGCTTCATCGTTCCGAGATGACATGGAAGATCCCGCTGATTATCGGGATGTTCATCATCGTCATCATCATCAACGTTGCGCTCGCGCTCTTCGGCTAGGCGCCTCGCTGCTCTTCGAGCCGCTTCCCGACGTAGTGCCCTGCGGCGTGCATCGCCAAGGGCAGATGAGCGAAGCTGAGCAGCATGCCGTCCAACCACGCGTTGAGCGTGGCGTTAGGCATGTCGAGGGGTTGGATAAGCTCGTAGCGCTCCATCGCGCCGTCGAACGCCATCACCATCGCGACCACACAGGTGTACGTCGCAAGGAGAGAGCCAAGGTGTGCGATGGCATAAATGACGCCGGCGAGTCGAAACGGTTTCGGGAACGCGTCCGAATAGCCCCGTTTGAAAGCTCCGATCGGCCCAATGGGCTCGCAAGCCGCCGCCACAGGCGCGCTGTAGACGAAGGTCAGGACGAAAAGCCCCGGTACAACGAGTAAGAGCGAAGCTGCCAGTGTGGCGACGGACGACAGCGTGCACACGACGACAAGCGTGAGCAGCGCGCGGATCCAGTTCAGCGGGAAGACGAAGGAGACAACTTGACCCGGGAGCACTCGCTTCATCGCGAGGCGGCCGAGTATGGCGGCATAGAAGGGCGCGAGCCAGACCGTGCCTAGCAACCACTTTGTTTGCACCCACGCGAAGCCCAGGGTGTCTTCGGCGGCGGCGTATGGGCCGAGACGCGCGCGGGATGTGAGTACGCCTCCAATCAGGCCCAAAACGAGACACGCCACCCAATGGTGGCGTGTGAACGTCCAGAGATCTCGAAGCTGTTGGACGACGTTGCGTCCCTTCGGCTTCTCATCTTCGCTCATGAGCCCCGCGTCCTACGCCGCTGGCGGACCAGTGGGAGGTGCGCCCATCGGGGGTGCGCCCATCGGGGGTGCGCTCATCGGAGGTGCGCTCGCCGCCTGCCCGTACTGCTGCTGAGGCGGCGCGTAGCCGGGGGCGTGGGCCATCATTGGCGGTGCTGCTGCCATGCCGCGAAGCTCCTCGTAGAGGATCGCTGTGAGTACCTGGCCGGGAATGTTCAACACCGCGGAGAACACGGTTCCCGTGAGTACTGCGACCATAACAGCCGGCACGAAGACAATGCTCAGAATCTTACCGACCGTCATGGAGACAAGCCCAACGACAATCGCGACCGGAATCATGAAGAGGAACATCAAGAGGCCCGTCACGAAAATGTCCATCTTGTGCCCCTTCGTCAGCTCCCAGCTGCCCCGGATAGCGTCCATCGGATCGATGTCCTCCGCGATCACCATCGGTATTGCGGCAAACAGGCCGATCGCGAGGATGATCCCAGGAACGATAAAGAACATCAATCCAACAGAGATCGCGAGGCCGCACAGCAGCGACGTGATGACCATCGGGATGAGCCGCTTCATGGTTCTAGCCAATGCCCGTTCGAGGTGTACCGTTCCATCCGCCGACCGCTCCAGCACGGTGGTGACAATCGCCGCCTGCATGAGGAACGCCGCAATGACGGAGATAAACATCCCAAAAATCCCGACCAACGCCCCAAGGAGCCAATTGGCTTGTCCTAAGAGCACCTCGACAGAGCTCATCACGAACTCGACTGGCGCCATCAGGACAACACCAATGGCGAACAACGGAATAATGTTGTCCTTGGCGAAGGTAAAGCTTCGCTTGATCAGTTCAACGCTGTTCAATGACATGGTCTGCTCGGGGCACGGCGGTGGGACGTTACTGGTTTAGTAAGCACCATTCCTAGGCGGCCACGCGCATCACGTCAACGCGCGACAGCGCGCCGAGCGGCGCCGTCGGGGGGCGCGCCGCGCGACAGCTACGCCCTCAGCGACTTCACCACCGCCAATGACTCCGTCACGTGCTTCGTCATATTGAAGTCCGAGGTGAACCGATGTCGCACGACGCCCTTCGCGTCGCAGACGAAGGTCACGCGCCCTGGCAGCATCCCCAACCGCTTCTTGACGCCGAACTGCTCGCCCACAGCGCGATCCGGGTCCGTCAGCAGCGTGAACGTCAGACGGTGCTTCGTCTTGAACGCCCGATGCCGCTCCGGGCTGTCGGCGCTCACGCCATAGACCTTCGCGCCCGCATCCCCAAAGTCTTCGAACGCGTCTCGGAACGAGCACGCTTGAGCCGTACACCCCGGCGTGTCGTCCTTTGGGTAGAAGTAAATGACGAAGGGGCCCTGGCCCAGCAGAGAGGCAGAGGTCACCGGCGCGCCGTCGTCTGCGACGAGCGAAAAGGTCGGAATTGTGTCGCCAACGGTCAGGCTCATGTCAGGCTCCAAAGCTGAGGCAGTAACGTATTCATCGCGTGCGCCGCAGCCTCCGGAGAGTCGCCGAGCGCTGCCACGTCAATCTTGCCGTGCGTATGCAGCGGCCCGGTGTTGTAAAGCGCGAACGTGCCTCGTCCTGTCTTTGCGTCGAACGCGTGCTCACCGAGCAGCGCGACGAGCTCGGGCACCGTGCGGCCAACCAGCGCCGGCGAAATGACATCTTTCGCGATGTAGTCTGGCCGGCTCTCGCGATGACCCGCAGTGAGCCGATCAACGAGGGCCATCGGCGTGCTCGTGCCGCCCCAGCGCCCATTGCACTCCGTCACGATCGCCGCGAACCCCTCTTCGTCGCTCACGTCACCCTCAATCACGAAGTCGAACGAGCAGCGCCCGACGTAGCCGCACGCCTGCAAGCCCGCCGCCGTCAGCAGCGAGATCCCCGCCATCTCCTCATGCACCCAGCTCGGCAACGTGCTTGGTCGCGACCCGACGAACATGCCGTGCTCGCCCGTCAGAAGCTGCTCATAGAGCCCATCAAGGCGCGGCTCGCCATCGCCCAAGGGCGGAATCCAGAGCTGCGACGAGGGTGACAGCGTGGTCTCCACCCACTGCGTCGCCAGCAGAGACTCATCACCGTCCCAACGGGTGCGTTTGAGGAACCCCTGCAGGGTCTCGCGTAGGGTCGGCGCCGGCTCCCCTTGGGCGTCGCAGCACGCGTTGGCCGACAGCACGAGGTTGCCCATGGCCGAGGCGCAGCGCGTGCGCTTCACGCCCACCCGAGCGTAGCGCGTGCCGAGGTCCGCTACTCGCGTAATCAGCGCCTCGAGCCCGCGCACTTCGTGCGTCTCGGGCACCGCGTCTACTCCCGCGCAGCGTGCGACGGCGTCCGTCAAATGCCCCTTATCGTTCGCCAACCACGTCACCGGTGGCGGCGGCGCCAGCACCGCCACTCGACAGCCCGTCGCCTCATGCAGCTTCGCGGCAAGCGCCCACACCGCCTCAATGCCCATGTACGGGTGAATCACTAACCCGCCCGCCGCCGTCGTCGCCTCGCACAAGGCCGCAAACGCGGCTCCAGTCGAACAGGCCTCCGCAACGTTCGCCTCACGTCCTTTCGCAGGCTCAACCGGAATCATCGTCGGTGAACCCAGGCCGAGCTGCGCAGACGAATACGCCTCGTACCCGATCGCGGGCGCTGTCGCCGCAGCAAACAGGTCGCCCGTTCCGCAGCGCACGCGCGCTCGATGTTGGTACTCCTCCACCCCCGAAATCCCATCGAGGAACGGAATCGCCGAGACATCCTCCAAGTGCAGCGAAGGCAGCGCGGCATCCTCGGGTCGGTACCGGTGCGCCTCGAACTCGGCGTTTCGCTCGTCGATTTTCAGCTGCGCACGCAGGGGCGCAATCGCCGCCCGCGCCGCCTCGGCGTCTTCCGGATCCAAGTACCAATCACTCATCGCGTTCAATCAGGTGCTGAGGGAGCGCAGTGCCTATCATGCTGGCTCGCAGCCCGCAGCAGCGGGATCTGTGGGGAGTGCTCGCTCAGCCCCCGCTTGCTTCGGTCGCTCGCACCGTCTAGGAGCGCGTTTCCTTCGTAGAGAGTTCGCACATGGGCGAGTTGGCAGCGTTGGGATCGTCACTCGTCTGGGCGTGTGCGTCGATCCTCTTTTCAAAGCTCGGCAAGTCGATGAGCGGCCTGTCGATGAACGCCTCGAAGTGCACGCTGGCGCTGCTCTTCTTCATCCCCACCTTGCTGTGGCGGGAGGGCGTGCTGTGGCCGGCGGGTATCAGTGACTATTCGCTCGGGTTGCTCGGGGTGAGTGCGCTCGTCGGCCTAACGCTGGGCGACACGGCGTACTTTGGCTCGTTGATTCGCTTGGGTCCGGCGAAGGCGCTGCTTCTGACGGCGCTCGTGCCACCGGTGACAGCGATCCTGGGCTTTGTCTGCTTGGATGAGTCTCTGACCTTGCAAGCGCTTGGGGGCATGGCGCTCGCGATTGGTGGCGTAACATGGGTCGTGCAGGAACGAGCGCCGGACGCCGCGGGGGAGCGCGCCGGGGTCGACAAAATCGGCATCGCGCTGGGGGTGCTCGCTGCCGTCTGCCAGGCGAGTGGCGCGGTGCTGATGAAGCTTGCGGACGCGGACTCGCAGCTCAGCGCACTGGGCGTAAGCGTCGTGCGCTTGGCCCTGGGCGTCGCGGGCTTGCTGGTTCTGGTGGCGCTACGTCGCGAGCTTCCCGCGCTGATCAAGCCGCTGCGCGAGCCGCGAACGCTCGGCATCATGATGGTCGCGACCTTCTTGGGCACGTTCATGGGCATCTGGCTCATGAACTACGGCTTCTTGAACGCCCAAGTCGGCGTCGCGGCCACCCTGAACTCGACGTCGCCGATTTGGGTGCTCCCGCTGGCGGCGATCTTCCTGCACGAGCGCATCAGCGCGCGCACGGCGCTAGGTGCGGTGATCGCGGTGGCGGGCGTCGCGTTGCTGCTCTTGTAGGCGGGCGCGGTGGCGTAGCGGGACATCTCGGTTCGCGCGGGCGAGCTGCTCGCCTTCGGCGCGCGGAGTTCGCCCCTGATGGGTTGGCGATATGGCGTGGCGTTTGGGGGGGTCTCGGCGCGGGCCCGGGTGCCTCGCCGTTACTCCTCGCCATCCCCGTCCCTCTATGCGTTATCCGCCGGCCTACGCCTCGTCGAACAGCGCCAAGAACGTGGCGAGCGCTTCGTCGTTTGTGACCGCCCAGCGCTCTCGTTCGCATGTCCTGTCCTGCACGGCGCCTTCGTTGATCGGGGCGTCGGTGCGTGCGCGCACCTGCTCGTAGAGGTCTCGGGCTTCGACACTGAGTGTGCCGCCGTCGCCGAGTACGAGGTCTTCGACCGCGTGGCGGGCGACCTCTGCGGGGGTGCAGAAGCCGTAGCGCAGGCGTGACACTGTCGGCGGGTCGGTGCCTTCTGCTTGCGCGGCGCTGGCCTTCTCTGCGAGCATCGTGATCAGGCCTTCGTCGGCGAGCGTGGGTAGCGGTACGATGGTCAGCGATGCGAAGTGTGCCTCGTTTGTACGTAGCAAGGTCTCACCCACGCCCTTACTCACCTGGTAGGCGTGCACGCGATAGAGCGTACTGGTCGTGCCAAAGTGTACGACGTGTTTGTCAGCCCAGAAGGGCATGAGCCGCTCAAGAAATGCGACGTTGCCTGCCCAGTAATGCCCGGAGTCCATGCCAGGGCACGGCACAACGGCGGCGCAATTGATCACATGCGTGGCGCGACCCCAATCGCACATGTCCGGTTTATCGCGGTGCGTGTATGTGCTGAACGAGCAGCCAAGCCGAGTGAGCTCCGCCGTGACACGCGTGCCGACGGTACCGCTCGCGCCAGTGACGATGACGTGTGTCATTCGGTCTCGTTGTCTGCGTGGGGGCTGCGCAGGTCCATCGTCGAGACGCCGTGCGGTCGTGTATGGCCCTTGGTTACGAGCTCCGCCATAAGAGTGTTGGGCACCACGGTCTCCGCCCAATGGCGCAGAACAGAAACATCCCAGCGGATGTTACTGGTAAACGGCATGCCCCAAAGCTGAGACAAACAAAACCCGACAGGGTTCATGCCCAGCTGCGCGCAAAATGGCGTGGTGCCCGAGAAGCGTGCGTTCACCTCGAAGATTTTCGGCGTGTCGCCGTCCAGCCGCAGCTGGAAGTTACAGCTGCCGCGTACGCCGAGCGCGATTGCGACATCGTGAACAAGCGTCTCGATGCCCTCGTGGTGTACGGGGAAGGCCTTGTATGTATCGCCGCCGCGGAGCTCGCGTCGCAGAGGAAGCACGGGCGATGCGACGCCGCCAACAACCGCGATGGTACAGGTGTATTCGTCGGCGTCCGTGGCGACACACTCTTGCACGATCGGGTCGTCCGTGCGGCCATCGAGCTCCGCTCGAAGTTCGTCAGGTGTTTGTACCTTGGCGACGCCGATCGAACGGAAGCCGCGTCGAGGCTTGACGATGAGGGGGTAGGGGAGCGCGTCTGCGTCGATGTCACCTGGCTCCCACGTCTCGGGGTAAGGGAAGCCGTGATCGCGCAGGAAGTTGGCGGTCGCCATCTTGTCGTCCGCGATCTCGATCGCCTCAGGCGGGCAGACCAGCACCTTTGTTTGTGCTCGGTCTTCGAGCAGCGCGTTGTTCTCCGCGGCGATTGCCAGCTCGATGTCCGTGCCCGGTAGGTAGAGGTCAATGCGATGCGTGATGCAAAGAGAGATCAGCTGCTCGACGTAGTCGGGCGCCTTCGCTCTCGGCACGATCAACATCTCGTCGCCCGCGTAGAGGCCAGCCGCGAGGGGCGCCATGTCCGCCGCAATGATCGTTACGGGCGTCTCGAGAAGGCGGAGCGCCTTGATGATGCCTTGCCCAACGCCGCCACCGGAGCCGGTTACGAGGATTCGTTTCATGTCGTTCAATAGGAGTCGAAGAACCTGATCAGCTGAGCGGTCGCCTCGTCGCTCAGCCCGGCAGCGCGTATCTGAGCGATGTGCGCGTCGACGTCATACTCGATTTCGTGATGCGTTGCGGTGTTCTCTGTCAGGTTCAGCTCAAGCCATGTCGGCGCCATTCCGCGAGGCTGGCCTGCGGACCCGGTGTTGAGCACCCAGGTGAGCGTGTCATCGAGGTGCACGTGGCCGACGTGGCGTCTCACCTGTGATCCTACAGGGCGGCTCGCATCGAAGCTCGTGAGGCGAGCGCGGTGGGTGTGCCCGAAGATGCCGACGTTCCACTGCGATGTGGCGAGGGTCGCGCCAGAGCGGGCTTCGTCGTCTTGGGTGTTCACGTACGCCCACGTGCCATCACGGTAGGGGTGAGCGTGATGCACGTAAACGCGCCCCAGGTGGAGCTCGGTCTGCCACGGGAACGCGTTCGCGTAGTCGACGTCTTCGATCTGCTGGAGGGTCCATCGGACGGACTCCGCAATGAAGGCCCGCTTGGTCGCATAGCGTCTCTCGTCGCCCGCCTGGCCCTCGATGTAGAAGGGCTCATGGTTGCCGGCGATGAACGTCGTGTCGAAGCGCTGCATCATCTCGGTGGCGAGCGATACGCAGTCGCGCGGCGCGCAGCCGTAGGTCAGCAGGTCGCCAAGGCAGACCACGCGATCGATGTTCGCGTGTTCGATGGCGCTGAGGGCGGCGTCGAGCGCCAGCGCGTTCCCGTGGATATCTCCAAGGAACGCGACGCGCGTATGCGAGTTGGGCGTCGTCATTGCCTCTTCTTAGGCCCGTCGCGCGTCTCGCGAAAGCCTGCAAGTGCCACCGCGGTGGGTTTCGGTGTATACCTAAGGCCCTGCCGCCTCATCTTGTCCGGCCATGACTCGCTCGCCATTTTCACACCATTCACTGCTCTCGTCGCTCTGCGCCCTCGCGCTGGCGCTGGTCCTGGTGGGGTGTCGCGAGGAGCCAAAGTCCGTCTGCCAGGCCGGCCGGCAGGTGGTGTGCGTATGCTTAGATGGCGCGCAGGGCACGCAGGCGTGTCGAGACGACGGCTCGGGCTTTGAGTTTTGCCAATGCGCCCGCCCCACGCCGGAGATTCGCGACACGCTCGATCTGCCGGATGCGCCAGAGGTCGCGGACACGGCATCAGAAGCCGTCGCCGACACCGCTGAGCCGGAAGACATCGCCGCGCCGGATGCTCCGGACATCGCGGACACCGAGCCCGACGTCGACACTGACACGGCAGAAACGGACACGGTGGCAACTGACACGGCAGAAGCCGACACGGCAGAAACGGACACCGCCGAGCCCGCGCCCGACGTGCCGGACATCACAGACCCCGACGTACCGGACACCACTGCGGACACGGAGGAGGTTGACGTTGTGATCAGCCCGCTCGCGCTCGGTGCCGCTTGCACCGCCGACGTCGAGTGTCTCTCGCAGCTTTGCTTAGCCTTTTCCGTGGGCGGTATGCCGCAAGCCGTCTGCTCGCGTCCGTGCTGCCACGAGGCCCTCGACTGCGAGCGGGGCTTCGGCTGTGCGCAGCTCGGCGGCGGCACCTACTGTCTCCCCGCAGAGGTCTTTCCGCGTGGCGTGACCTTTGACGGCGCGGTCGGCACCGCCTGCTCAAGCGGTGGCCAGTGTCAAAGCGACCTCTGCGACGTGGAGCGCGGCTGCCTGGGCTCCTGCTGTACCGATGCCGACTGCTCGACGACGTGCCGCTTCTTGCCAGCAGGCACCCGGTACCGAACCTACTGTGACTCCCTGGGCCTGCTCGCGGGAGGTGACGGCGCGTTCTGTTTCGGAGAGTTCGATTGCGCGAGTGGCATCTGTCTGCCGAGCGTCGACTTCCCGGGTCAGGGGCAGTGTACCTCGCTCTGCTGCCGCGATGCGCAGTGCGGCGTCGGCCGCCTCTGCGGTCTCATCGCTGGCCCGACTGGGGGCGTCGCGCGCGCTTGCGTGCCAGCGACCGCAGGCACCATCCCCGACGGCTCTGCGTGCACGGACGACGCGCAGTGCCGCAGCAACCAGTGCGTCGCCAACGTCTGCCGCTCGGTCTGTTGCACCGATGGTGACTGCTCTGGTCTCGACCGCTGCGCACCCGTGCCGACCACGTTTGGCGTCACGACGAACTTCTGCATTCCGCGGCTCGACGAGTAGGCCGCTAGCCGCGTTCGTTCCAGCGCTGCATGATCTTCATGGCGCGGTCCGAGGTGCCGACGAGTTGATGCAAGAGCATCGGCACTTCCGCAAATCGCCCGCGTTCGACGAGCCGAAGCTCATCCACGTCGCCGCCCTTGTTCGCAGCGCTGGCCGTAGAGACAACGCCATCATTGCGGTAGCGCGACGGCTCGCGGCCCACGGTTGGCCAAAGCGAGCCCGCGATCGCGTACACGTCTACATGCGAGGGGGGAGCGAGCGGCCGCCGAGTGCTGACGGACAAGCGGTCGCCCAGCTCGTCGGCCAAGCGCCACTCGCGCTCTTGTAGGTACGCGTAACGTAGGTCGCGGATCCCGTCGCTGCGTGACGCGACCAGCGCGCCGAGAGAACGAACGGGCGCGGTGGGCACCGCCGCGATGCGATCGGCGACGGAACGCCGCGTCTCGCGTGCCCAGCTGCGCAGGATCCCCGTGGTGTCCGCGCTCTTCCCACCCCGGGCGAGGCGCAGAGTCAGCCGGGGCAGCTTCTCGGCGTGGTGCAGCGCTCGTTCGACGGCGTGACCTATCTTCTCAAGCTCGGCGCCCTGATTGGGGGTCGCGAGCAGGGTGAGGCGGTCGATTCGGTCGAGAACGAGTGAGTCGCGCCGTTCGAGATGGCCGAGCGCCGCGCGGCTCACGAGCCCGCCCATTGAGTGTCCGATCAGTTGGATGCGTCCGAGACGCGGGCCCCACGCGTCGAGCAGCTCCTCAAGACGGTCCGCGAGTGCTGCTCCGTTTTCCGAGATATGCTGGCCCGTGTTGTAGCGCACTAAGAGGGGCTGGCACTTGAGCACAGGGCGGACGGCGTCGATCAAGCGGTCGCGGCCGACGAGGAAGTTCCGCTCGTCGACGAGCAGGCCGTGGACCATGACCGCCACGTTGATCGGATCTGACCCCCACCGCGGCGCAATCGAATGAAGCAGGCGCTCGGCGTCGACATCCTCCAGCTGCCAGCGCCACGACATGGTGGGCACCCAGTCGGGGAGCGCGCGATGCCCATAGAGCCCACCAAGCAGCGCGCCCGTGATGGACACAGCGCCGCGTTGCGCGAGAACCAGAGAGCGAGGTTGAGCGGTTACTGCAGAGTTCACGGCGCAGACCATAGCACAAAACGGCGTTCAAAAACGAACAACGCCGACCACCTGGGCCGACGCTGAAGCACGTCGCAGACGGAGCCGGCAGCGAAACTGCTTAGCGGCTCGCGATACGGGTCGCGGTGCCTCCCTGAGTGGCGTAGCGCGTGTCGACCAAGAAGGAGACCGGGATCGTGATGGACACGTTCGGCCGGTCGTTTGCGGTCAGCTGCAGCTCTTCCATCTCTTCCTGAGCGCAGACGGCCAGCTCGGTGTTACCCGTGCGGTTGTCGAGCACATCGACCTGCGAGACGGAACCGTTCGGGGCGATGTGCACGCGAACGACCATCATGCCAGCCACCGAATCGTCTTCGACGAGCTCAAGCTGGTAGCAGTCGAGCAGCACGGCCTGCAATTCGCCCAGGTGGGTATCGACGTAGTCACGACCGTCCAGGCCGTGAGGCATGAACGTGCCGATGAACGCCTCAGCGCCCTCGACAGCCTGAGCGGAAGCGGGAGCAGCGAAGAACCCGACCAAGCAGAGTGCCAAGGCCGCTGTGAGGGTGCGTGTTGTGGTTGCTGCATTCATCGTCTTCCTCTCTGTAGCGCTGCGATACACCAACATTCGACACATTGTGTGACTACGTCAACGTGAATGAAGAGAAAAAACGTAATAAAATCAGCAAGGTAGGTGGACTTCGCCCATCGCGGGACACTGTCGCACATCAGCGCTTGTGTGCGCAGTGTAGCGACCCCGCCTACGTTCTCATACGTCACGTTTGCGCGCGCTTGCGAGCAGATTCCCCCACCCCAGCCCGACTTGCGCCGATTTGTCGTAGGCTCGCGGTGCGTTGCGGGGCCGGAAGGGAATAGGCCCACATCAGGGGAAAGGTAGGTGTCTGTCTGCATCAGCACCCCCCCGGAAAAACTTCGACCCTAAAGCTGCCCGCGCCGTCGTATCCATCGACGACGACCCAAACGCTCTGGTCGATGAGTACGGAAATCTCCGTCTCGGACTGCAGGTCGTCGCTTACGATGTTGTCATTGCAGCCGAGCTCGGTCGCCGGTGCGTTACAGGCGTCTCGCACATGCAGATAGGTGTCGAATGATGACCCGCCGGTCGACACGCAGAAGATGCCTGTCGATGGCGCGATGAACTCGAACACCGCCTCGGGGCCGGATCCGGCGGGCGCTGTCCCGCAAGACCCACCATGAAGATTCTCGCCGCCGGTCGTGTCGCCGAGTCGCGTTTCGCCGACAACGAGCAGCCCAGGGGTGGAGCAGGTGAGCGTCCCGCCTCCACCGCACCCCTCTTCGTTTGTGCAGGCGATATCGAGGCAGTCAACGCGGCCATCACCGTTATTGTCCGCGCCGTCGTCGCAGAGTTCCGGTTGGCTCTCGCTGCCGCAGAAGTCGGACAAGATGAAGTCTGCGATCAACGCGACGCCAGCTTCGTCGACCACGCTGGACCCAATAGGCGGCATCCCCGCGCTGTCTCGCCGGGACATGCGCTCGAAGAGCACCGATCGGGCAGGAGAACGTGGCGCAATCACCTGCGGATTATCCAGGCCGAGCCCCCCGACCTGCGGCTCGGAGAAGCAGGCGTTCATTGAAGGGGCGAGGTAGTGGTAATCTTGCTCGCCGCGGCCGGGGCCCCCCGCTTGGTGGCACGACGAGCAGTTGGTGTGCAGGTAAGAGCGCGCGCGATCTTCGAGCGGCGCGTCGCCGTGGGGCGAAACCAGCGCAGGCCACGCACCCAGCGCCTCCTCGAAGTCGACGACGCCAATGTCGATGAGGGTCATCATCTGGTTCGCCACGACGCCGGTCGGGTACGCAAACTCACCATTGAGTTGCAGCACCTCGAGGCCCAGGCTGCGACCGGCGACGCCCGTGTGGCATCCGTTGCACTCGGTGCGGCTGGGGTAGATCCAGGTTTGGTCGCCGACCTCACGCGTCTCGCCGTCACGCAGGAGGAAGGCCTCCGTCTGGGCATCATTCCAGCGATAGGAGTATCCGGCCCACACGCCGTCGGGGTGCAGCATGAAGAGGCGGGTCTCAATGATGCGCTCATCGAGCCGGAAGTCTTTTACGAGCACTGTACCGAGCGGAAACTCGAAGTCCCCACGGTCGTCGACGGTCACGACCTCGCCATCTGGGATCGCCAGCCAGCGGTGCTTCTCGGCTCCGTCCGACCAGAACGGCGCGTTTGGTGCGTAGGGGATAAGTCCTGGGCCTGGCAACGAGGGGTCGTCAGGGTTCATGCAGCCGGTCTCGGACAGGCGTTCCGGCAGGTCGGGGGTGCCAAGTGCGCTATCACGGTCGAGTCGATAGATGATGCCGCTGACGTAGTCGGCAACGAAGAGTTCGCCGTCCGCTCGCTCGCCGAACACCGAAGGCGTCACGCCGCCATCGAGCAACGTCGCCGTCGCTAGCGCACCGTCTTCGCCGTCCGCGCCAACGAAGAAGCGGCCCGAGCTGAAGTCCGCGAAGATGTACCGTCCATAGAGCTCCGGGATCGCCTCACCGCGATAGACGTAGCCGCCGGTGATCGAGAAGCCTTGGTCGTGGCCGTACTCCAGCACCGGATCGTCGGCGATGAGCTCACCGCAATCAGCGTCGAAGTTGAAACAGTTGAAGCCCTCATAGACCGGCCAGCCGTAGTTGCCGCCGCTCTCCACGATGTTGACCTCTTCCCAGGCGTTTTCGCCGACATCGGCCGCCCACAGATTGCCATTCAGGCTGTCGAACGAGAACTTCCAGACGTTGCGCAGCCCCCACGCGTACACGCGGCTGTCGCCGCCGCCGCCGATGAAGGGGTTGTCGGCCGGTACGCCGTATTCGCCGAGCGAGCGGCTATCGACATCGAGCCTCAGCAGAGTGCCATAGACGCTGTTCGGGTTCTGACCGTGATTGAAGAAATCACCGCCGCCACCGCCGTCTCCGAACGACGCATACAAGTAGCCGTCGGGCCCAAAC
>JBLFZA010000070.1:0-16410 GCA_047610025.1 Bradymonadia bacterium
TTCAGTCGAGACGGCTGCTTCACCGCGGAGGAGGCGCTGTTTAAGGCGCATGCCTCGTTCTTCGGAACATCGTTCGAGTCGGGTGGCGGGTTGGTCGATGCGCGAAGCGTGGTCGTGGTCGATGCCGTGGAGGACGCGTCGAAGTCGATCGCGGCGCTGCGTTCCGCTCGGTCGGCGTACTCGGACTGGCCCGTTGCGGCTGTGACCGCCGCAGCGGCTCAGCCCTTGCGTCGCCTCACGCCAAGCGAAGACGGCGGCTGTGGGGCAGGATTGGCGGGTTGGCTGACGATCGTGGATAGATCTGGGCAAGTTCGTGGATTGTATTCGTCGTCGGACGAAAATGTGATGAGCGAGCTTCATCATCGTAGTCAGCACGTCTGGTTTGAGCGTCTAGAGTAGGCGCCTTCTGGCCTATCGACGGATCTGTTCAAAACACCCGAAAATCTGTGCGTTTGTGCCGATAAGAGCGGCGACCGGCAGACGAGTAAAACGTGGGTAAAAGGGAGTTGCTACCCCTCTTTCCCGGTGTTATGTTCTGCGCGCTGAAACTAGGGCGTAAAAGTCGTGGTAGAGGCACACTTGTTGTTCTTACGTTTCAAAAGTTTCCAGACCTGAGGGTAGTGGTCTCGCGAGAGTCCGAAGGCGAAACGTAAGACACGAGAAACAATCGATTTTCGACGACTCGTTCGTCGCATTGACGACAGGCGTTCCACGACGCTCAAGTCGAAAAGCACGCGTGCACCAGCCGCCGCAGCGGAATCCGAGAGGAACAACCGTGGCCCAAGTCTTTCCCCGCTGGATAAATCAGCTTCCATTCGCGATCGCCGCCGCCTTGCCCATTGTTGGGTTGGTTGTCGTGTGCTCGGTCTGGTACTGGTTTTCCCCGAAATTTACGGACGTCGGCTACCAGCCGGAGCAACCTATTCCTTTCAGCCACTCGCTTCACGCGGGCGACATGGAAATGGATTGTCGGTACTGCCATAATACGGTCGAGGTGGCTGCCCATGCGGCTGTGCCTCCGACGCAGACGTGCATGAACTGCCACGTCACCGTCGCGCCCGAAAGTGACGTGCTCGCCCCTGTCCGCGCAGCATATGCGACGGACGAGCCGATGGAGTGGGTGCGCGTGCACATGCTCCCCGATTACGCGTACTTCAATCACTCGGTACACGTCGCCGCGGGCGTCGGCTGCACCTCGTGTCACGGTCGCATTGATGAAATGGCGGTCGTTTATCAGCACGAGCCGCTGAGCATGGGATGGTGCCTTGACTGCCACCGTGATCCAGAGCCGAACCTGCGACCCCTCAGCGAAGTCACCAACATGGCGTATGAGCCAGAGGCAGCCGGCTACGATCACAGCGCTGACCCTGCGCGTGAGCGAGAGCTCGTGCCCCCGCAACACTGCGGAGGATGTCACCGATGAGCGACAACACGAAGCAAGGCATGAACGACAAGACTTACTGGCGCAGCCTCAGCGAAAAATCGGGTGGCAGCGCGTGGGAAGAGCACGCTGGACGTGAGTTCCCGCCGCAAGCTGATGAGCTGGAGGTCGATGGCGTGAGTCGCCGCGGCTTCCTCGGTTTGATGGGTGCTAGCGCTGCACTCGCAGGCGTCGGAGAAGGCTGCATACGCAAGCCGGCCCAGTACATCCTGCCCTACACGCAGCGCCCTGAGATGCTCGTGCCCGGCGAGGCTCGCCACTACGCGTCGAGCCTCAGCGTGGGTGGCGACGTCATCGGCGTGATTGTGACGAGCACCGACGGACGGCCCACGAAAATCGAAGGGAACCCAGCTCACCCAAGCAGCCTCGGCGCGACAACCGCGTTCGCGCAGGGAAGCATCCTCGACTTGTACGACGGAGGCCGTGCGCGACTGGCCACGATCAACGGCCGCGCCGCATCCCTCTCCGACGCGCTCGAGGCAGCGGCCTCGACGACACCTGGTGCCGGCACCGCGGTCTTGGTGAATAACCTCGACTCGCCGTCACTGAACGCAAAACTCGCTGACCTCGCGCGAAATGGCGCAGCGATTTACGCGCATGGCGCCGACTTGCGACCCTCACAACGCGATGCGTTGATAGCGCTGACCGGAGAAGCGCCGACGGTCTATGCGGACCTCGCGAAGGCGAAGGTTATGGTGACGCTGTCGGCCGACCCGCTGCATTCGGGACCGCACAGCATCGCCCACGCTCGGGGCTACGCGCAGGGGCGCGCTGAAGGGCGGAAGCCCGAGATGAACCGACACTACGCGATCGAGTCGCACTTCACGATCACGGGGATGAACTGCGACGACCGTCTGCAACTTCCTCCGTCACAAGTAAGCTTGTTCGCGAAGGCGTTGGCGAAGCACATCGCCGCCGCAACGGATGCGCCCGGTGGCTTGATCATCGGTTCGGCAAGCGTCGATTCCCCGAGCGACCGTTTCGCGAAGTGGGTCGAGGTAGTCGGAAACGAACTGCTCGCCAACCGCGGGACTAGTGCGGTGTTCGCCGGCGAAACGCAGCCGGCATGGGTCCACGGTTTGGTGGCGTGGATCAACCGCGCTCTCGAGAACTCGGGCGAGACAATCTTCTACACGCGCCGCAGCGACCATCCCGAAACAGGGACGCTCGCTGAGCTGCAGGCAGCGGTGAGCGCTGGTCGTGTACAGAACCTGATCGTAGTCGACGGCAACCCCGTCTACGACGCTCCGGTGGACGTTGAGTTCGGAGCGCTGATGGAGCGCGTGACCAATACGGTGCACGCGTCCTATTCGGTCAACGAGACGTCTGTAAAAGCGAAGGTTCACATTCCGCTCAGTCACCCGCTAGAAACGTGGGGCGATTGGACGGGCGCAACCGGCGACTCGTCGATTCAGCAGCCGCTGGTTGAACCACTCTTTGAGTCGGTGTCGCCGCTTGAACTGCTTGCTTCGCTCACGGGTGACGAGCCGAACGGCTACGATCTGGTGCGTGCGCACTGGCAAACTGCGAGCCGTGGGCCGAACTTCGACAATCGCTGGGCCGACTGGCTCCATAGTGGTGTTGTCGGAAACAGCGAGTCGGCTCGCCCGCTCACGTGGAGCTGGGGCACGGCTCTCAGCACCATGGTGGGCGCTGACGTTCCAGGCGCACCAACAAGCACGTCGCTTGAAGTCGTGTTCGCGCTCGACAACACGATCTACGATGGGCGCTTCGCCGCGAACCCGTGGCTCCAAGAGCTTCCGGACTCCGTCAGCAAGCTGACGTGGGACAACGCCGCTCTGGTCGGACCGGCTACAGCGCGCGCCCTGAACATTGGGTTCGACGTCGCGGCTGATGGCACGGATATGCTGCGCATGCAGGAGGCGCTAGAGACCGAGAGCGATGTGCCGATCGCGCAATATGGGCGCTTGGACGCCGAGCTTGCGACGATCACCGTCGGCGGTCGAGCGATCGAGATCCCGATTATGGTCGTGCCTGGCGTGGCCGAGAATACCCTGCTGCTGCCTCTTGGCTACGGCCGCACCGTAGCTGGACTTGCGGGACTCGGAGCGGGCTTCAACACCTACACGGTGCGCGCTGCTGATGCGCTGAGCTACGCCACAGGCGTGACCTTCGCCAAGGCAGGCGGCACCTACCGACTCGCGTCGACGCAGGACCACAACGCCCTCGAGGGCCGCGCGATCTACCGCGAAGGGACAGCAGACCGGTACGCCGAAGAACCAGACTTCGTTGATAGCTACGCCATCATGGATGCGAGCAAGCTCAACTCCCTGTGGGATGAGCCCAACGAGCGCGGCGGACAGCAGTGGGGCATGGCCATTGACCTGACCACGTGCATCGGCTGCAACGCGTGCACAATCGCTTGTCAGGCGGAGAACAACATCTCCGTCGTGGGGAAAGAGCGCGTGCTTGAAGGCCGCGAAATGCACTGGATTCGACTGGACCGCTATTTCAGCGGGCCGTCGGAAAACCCGGAAGTGGCTGTGCAGCCCGTCGCGTGCATGCACTGTGAGAACGCGCCGTGTGAGCAGGTCTGCCCTGTCGCGGCGACCGTTCACGGGCCTCAGGGCACGAACGATATGGCGTACAACCGCTGCATCGGCACCCGTTACTGTGCGAACAACTGCCCGTATAAGGTGCGGCGCTTCAACTTCTTCAACTTCTCTCGCGAGAATGATGATCGGAACGACCTGTACCGCCTTCAGAAGAACCCCAACGTCACGGTGCGATTCCGTGGTGTGATGGAGAAGTGCTCGTACTGCATCCAGCGCGTGAGCGCTGCGACCATTGCGGCGAAGGTCAACCGACCGGACGGCGTGATTCAAGATGGTGCGATAACGCCCGCGTGTGGCCAAGCCTGTCCGGCTGGTGCCATCGTGTTCGGCGATATTAACGATGAGAACTCTCGAGTGTCGCGCCGTAAGGCTGACGCTCGTAATTATGGCATGTTGGACTGGCTCAACGTGCACCCGCGGACGACTTATATCGCCCGTATCACGAACCCCAATCCCGAGCTGGCCTAGTCATGGCAGTTACTGGACTGGACAACGCGCAATTCGATCCGGTTGATGGGCGAGCACCGCTCGTCCTCGACCGACACGATTTCGCCTCTGTCACAGAAGACGTTGTTCGACCGATCCGAGACGGCATGCCGAAGGTGTGGTGGGTCGTTTTTGGACTCGCGCTCACCTTATTGCAGGTGCTCGGTGTCGCGGTCGCTTACCTCCTTTGGGAAGGCACCGGCATCTGGGGGCTCAACAACCCAGTGGGTTGGGGGTGGGCGATCATCAACTTCGTCTTCTGGGTGGGTATCGGGCACGCCGGTACTTTGATCTCGGCGATCCTCTTCCTGTTCCGACAGAAGTGGCGAACCTCGATCAACCGGACAGCGGAGGCGATGACGTTGTTTGCCGTCGCCTGCGCGCTCACGTTCCCCGGCATTCACGTCGGACGAATTTGGGTGGCGTACTATATGGCGCCCATACCGAACTCGATGGCGATGTGGCCGAACTTCCGGAGCCCGTTGCTGTGGGATGTGTTCGCGGTGTCCATCTACGGCACAGTGTCCCTGCTCTTTTGGTACGTCGGACTCATCCCCGACCTCGCGACTATGCGAGACAAGGCTAAGGGCAGCATCGGGAAGTTCGCTTACGGGTTGTTCTCGTTGGGCTGGCGCGGATCAAACCGCCACTGGTTGCACTACGAGCGCGCTTATCTGATTCTGGCTGCTCTCGCGACACCGCTCGTTCTCTCGGTCCACTCGATCGTTTCGTTCGATTTCGCGGTCGCTCAGCTGCCCGGCTGGCACACCACCATCTTCCCGCCGTACTTCGTCGCAGGAGCCATCTTCTCAGGCTTCGCGATGGTGCTGACGCTGATGATTCCGTTGCGCGTGCTCTTTAAGTGGGAGCACCTCATCACGATTCGTCACCTCGAGAACATGGCGAAGGTGATCCTGCTGACGGGTTCGTTGGTCGGGTACGCCTATGCGATGGAGTTCTTCATCGCTTGGTATGGCGCCAACGAATACGAGCAGTTCGCGTTCATCAACCGCGCGTTTGGGCCCTATGCTTGGGGCTACTGGACGATGGTGTCGTGCAACGTCATCACGCCGCAGATCTTCTGGTTTAAGAAGGCTCGACAGTCGCCAATCATCATCTTTATTGCCACGATCTTCGTGAACATCGGGATGTGGTTCGAGCGCTTCGTCATCACGGTGAGCTCGCTGCACCGCGACTTCCTGCCGTCGAGCTGGGAATACTACCGGCCGACCATCTGGGACGCGCTGACCTTTGCAGGTAGCTTCGGTCTCTTCTTCACGCTGTTCTGCTTGTTTATCCGGTTCGTACCGGCCATCGCGATCTCAGAGGTGAAGGCGGTCATGCCCGAGGCAGACCCGCACTATCATCCTCCGGGCACGAACGAGGGAGGTCACTAATGGCGACAAACAAGCACTGGGGCCTGTTGGCGGAGTACAACACGCCAGCTGAGCTCTACCAGGCCTGCGAAGAGATTCGCGACGCCGGGTTCCAGAAGTGGGATGCCCACACGCCGTTCCCCGTACACGGGTTGGATAAGGCGATGGGCTTGCCCCTCTCGTTCCTCCCTTGGCTCGTGTTGGTTGTTGGCCTCTCCGGGACAGCGTCCGCGGTTGCGCTGCAATATTACGTGCACTCGATCGCTTACACGTTGGTGATCTCCGGCAAGCCGTTCTTCGCCTTGCCGGCGTACGTACCGATCATTTTCGAACTCTCGATTCTGTTCTCGGCTGGCGCTGCTGTCTTTGGCATGTTGGCGATTAACCGTTTGCCGATGTGGAACCACCCGCTCTTCACGTCACGTCGCTTTGAGCGCGTGACAGATGACAGGTTCTTCATCTCGATCGAGTCGTCGGATCCAAAATTTGATGGTGCGGCAACGCACGACCTTCTGTCTGGGACCGGAGCCAGCCACGTGGAGTACGTCGAAGCATGAAGACGACCCGCCTAACTTTCTTCGCGGTCGCGTTGATCGGAGCGAGCTCGCTCGTCGGCTGCCGAGGCATGAAGTCCTCGCAGCCTCCGATCCACCCGAACCCGAACATGGACAACGTCACGCGCATTGAAGCGCAGGAGCCGTCAGACTTCTGGTCTGACGGACGCGGCATGCGGCCGGAAGTGCCCGGCACTGTTGCTGTCGGAGAGCTCCGCTCGGACACCCACCTCTATGAGGGAAAGGTGAACGGACAGTGGACTTCCGCGATGCCCGCACAAGTCTCGCTCACACGCGAAACGCTCGTGCGCGGCCAAGAACGCTACGAAATTTACTGCACGCCGTGCCACGGCGAAGCGGGTCTTGAAAACGGTGGCATTGTTCCGCGCCGCGGCATGGATGCCGAGTGGTCGTGGAACGTCGTGTCGCTGCATGGTGCTGCGCCGAGAGGCTACCGCATTGGCGAGATGTACGACGTCGTGACGAACGGTGTTCGTACGATGCCTGGCTATGCAGCGCAGATCCCGGTGGAAGACCGCTGGGCAATCGCGGGTTACGTCCGCGCAATGCAGGTTGCACACGGCATGCCGCGAGAAGCGGTGCCGAGCAACGTGCGTAGCGAGCAGGGGTGGAACTAATGAGCACTTCTCACGCAAAGACACTTACGGCTGACCAAGTCACGCTCCCGAAGGACGCGGGCTGGCGAAAGCTGCCGATCATAGGAATCGTGCTGGCCGTGATCGGCTTGGGCGGAGCATACGCCCTGCGCGGCGAGAACGCGGAGGATGGCCTCTACGCCTACTTGATCGCGTTCATGTTCTTCCTGAGTATCTCGCTCGGCGGGTTGTTCTTCTCGATCATCCAGTACATCGTGCGCGGCGGCTGGGGCATCGTGAATCGCCGCATCACGGAGACGATGGCCGCGATCTTGCCGATCTTCGCCGTGCTCTTTGTCCCAATGTGGGTTGGACGGAAGTATCTGTGGACGTGGATGAAGCCGGAGTCGCTGATTGGGGACCCGGTCCTCCAATCAAAGGCGCCGTACCTCAATGAGAACTTCTTCCTGGTCCGTGCGGTCCTCTACTTCGTGATCGTCGGAGGCATTGGCCTCTTCCTGTACACAAGCTCGCGACGGCAAGACACGCTCAAGAATAAGGAAGCCAACCACGCGATCACGCGTCGGCTACAGATGCTCTCACCCATCTTCTTGGGCCTGACCGCGTTGACGACGACATTCATGTCCATCGATTGGATCATGTCGCTCGACTACCACTGGTTCTCGACGATGTTCGGCATCATCTATTTCGCCGGCGGCTTCATGTCGTGCCACGCGGTGCTCGCAATTGTCGCGGTCTCCCTCGACAACGGGAATTACCTCGGCGGGGCGATCTCAACCGAGCATCGCCACGCGGTTGGGAAGATGATGTGGGGCCTGATGGTCTTCTGGGCTTACGTCTCCTTCTGTCAGTTCATGCTGATCTGGTACGCGAACATTCCAGAGGAAACCCTTTGGTACGCGCACCGTTGGGAGAACGGCTGGAGTGTTTGGAGCCTCGTCCTGCTCATCGGCCACTTCATTTTGCCCTTCTTCGCGATGATGTCGCGACACGTGAAGCGAAACCCAAAGCTGCTCTTGCTCGGTGCGCTCTATCTGCTGGCAATGCACTACGTGGACATGTTCTGGCAGATTAAGCCGAACATGCATCATGGGCACGCGTCACCGGCATTGGGGCCGGTCGAGATCCTCGCGTTCGTCGGCATCGGCGGCGTGGTTCTAGCGGCGTATACCGCGCTGCTTTCGAGCGCTCCCTTGGTGCCGGTGGGTGATCCCCGCTTGCCCGAGTCCCTCGCGTTTGAGGAGCAATAAGCGATGTCTACTGAAAACGAGAACAACGATAGCGGCGAGCAGGCCCCAGTGGCGTCGAACCCGATTGAGGTTCAGGCAACGTCTGATGAGGGCACAGTGGCCGCGGCTGCTGCACACCTCATCGGCGTCAGCATGCCGGAGGACGAGCATCATGACGCCTACACCAAGTCGGATCGCGACGACCTGACGGATGGTGAGCTACTGTCGATGGGCGTCGAGCCGGATAGCGGCCCGACGACGAAGCTTATTGTGACCTTTTTGGCGTTGGTAGCCGTCATCATCGTCGTCGGTGTTGCCGTGGGGATGTTGTATCGTAGCGTCTCGGACATGTTCGTCGCGAGCGTGTCGTCGGAAGAGGACTACCGGCTGACCGCTTTGCACGAGGAGGCGCGGAAGGTGCTGGGCGAGTACGCCGTCGTTGATGAGACGGTCTCGGCTGAGACGGAGAGTAGCCCTGCGATAATGCGTACGGTTTATCGCGTGCCTGTCTCGACGGGTATGGACATGCTGGTTGGCGACACTAGTCTCTTGGACATGCACTGGTTGGGAACCCAAACAGTTGCTCCAACGCCCGCTGCTTTGCCCGTGATTCAACGGGAAGCTGCTGGCACTCAAGAAGGCAGCGGCACTGAGCTGCCCACTTCGCTAGTTGTCCCGACGGTTGTACCGACGGGCACCGTTGTCGGTGACCCGCATGCGGGACACGACCACGCAGCAGGCGACCACACTGGCCACGGGCACTGAGACTTACTGCACTCATGCGCTTTTTAACCTCCATTCTTGTTCTGCTCTTCGCTGCGGCGCCATTATCGGCGTTCGCGGCGGAAGATCTGCCGCGCGACTTGGTGGGAGTCGACGTAGACGAGCACTTGGGTTCGTCTGTTCCGCTCGACCTTCTGTTTACGAACACAGTGGGCGAACAGGTGCGTCTGGCGGATTACGTGAACGGCGACGTTCCCGTCATCCTGACGCTAAACTACTTTGAATGCCCGATGTTGTGCGGGCTGCAACTCAACGCCTTCGTAGACACGCTGAAGCAAGTGGCGTGGCTACCGGGTGACGAGTTCAGGATTGTGACGGTGTCGATCAATCCAGATGAAGGGCCCAGCATGTCTGCTCCGAAGCGGGAAGGCTACTTGGACGAGCTCGATCGAGAGGGCGCCGAGTGGGTATTCCTGACCGGGGATGAGGCGAACATCAACGCGCTCGCTGACGCCGTTGGTTTCGAGTTCAACTTCATTGACGAGACGGGCGAGTACGCGCACCCGGCGCTGCTGACGTTCCTTTCGCCAGAGGGCGTGGTGACACGCTATCTGTACGGTTTGGCCTATGAAGAACGTGACGTGCGACTTGCGCTCTTCGAGGCAGCGGATGGCCAGATTGGCACGACCGTGCATCGGCTTATTCTGAGTTGCTACGTTTACGACCCCGAGCGGGGTTCGTATGTGCAGGACGCGATGATGTTCATGCGCCTCGGCGGCGCGCTCTTTGTGCTGGCTCTCGCAGGCTTCTTGGCGTTCTGGTGGCGCCGAGAGCGAGCGCCAACGCCAACGCCAGAGATGGTGTGACTATGACAGGAACGATGATGTTACTCGGATCGAACAGCGCTACGTTCTGGATGCCGGAAGCGGCGTCCACGTTCGCGGCGGACACCGATGGGCTTTTCTACTTCATCTACTGGGTGAGCCTGTTCTTCTTCGCACTCATCGTTGGCGCGATGTGTTGGTTTGCGTGGAAGTACCGCTACATTGAGGGAACCGTCGAGAAGACGAGCCCAATTCGTGGCAACCACAAGCTCGAGATCTTCTGGAGCGCGATTCCAACGCTGCTGCTGCTCTTTGTGTTCGCGTGGGGGTTCAAGGGCTACATGCACTCGGCCGTTCCGCCGGACAACGCGATGAATATCCGTGTTATCGGGATGAAGTGGTCGTGGAGCCTGACGCACCCGAACGGCGGCACAGATGGCAACCGACTTGTTGTCCCGGTCAACACGCCTATCCGTCTGACGATGTCTTCAGAAGACGTGTTGCACAGTTTCTACGTGCCGGCGTTCCGGATTAAGCGCGACGTGCTCCCGGACCGCTACACGGTTCAGTGGTTCGAGTCGGAACAGCTCGGGACGCACCACATCTTCTGCACCGAGTACTGCGGCACGGGCCACAGCAGTATGATCGGCACAGTCGAGGTCGTCTCCCGTGAGGATTACGATGCCTATGTCGCCACTTTGGCCGGCTGCGGTGATGGCGAATCTCTCGCGGAGTGCGGTGAACGCTACTACACGCGCAGTGGGTGCAATGCCTGCCACAGTGTCGATGGCTCTCGCCTTGTCGGCCCAAGCTGGCTTGGGATCGCGGGCTCTCCTCGACCAGGTTCAGACTCGGGTGTTGCGGACGAGAACTACCTGCGACAGTCCATCTATGAGCCGAACACGTACATTGTAGAAGGCTACCAGGCGAATCAGATGCCGACGTACGCCGGGCGCATGGACGAGGACGAGTTGAACGCACTCATCGCGTACATCCAGTCGTTGGGCGAGTAAGCGTTTCCCTGAACGAAGAACACACGCCGGCCGCACTCTGGTCGGCGAGAATCGCAAGGAAGAATCATGGCCATCTCAGCAGTTGATTTGCCTCACGGCGAGACTCACGAGCAGCACACGAGCTACCTCACAGCCAAGAAAGGGCTGATGAGTTGGATCATCACGGTCGATCACAAGCGGATCGGCGTGATGTACCTGGCGGCGCTGCTGTCGTTCTTCTTGATCGGCGGCCTGGCGGCGCTCATGGTTCGGACCGAGCTGTTGACGCCCGGCAAAGAGTTCATGACCGCGGATCAGTACAACCAGGCGTTCACGCTTCACGGCGCGATCATGGTGTTCCTGTTCCTCGTTCCATCGATACCTGCGTCGCTCGGAAACTTCGTGCTGCCGCTCATGCTGGGGGCAAAGGACGTCGCGTTCCCGAAGTTGAATTTGGCGAGTTTCCACTTCTATGTAGTGGGCGCCTTCTTCTTCCTGGCGGTGCTCCTGCTCGGCGGGCTCGATACAGGATGGACCTTCTACACTCCGTACTCCACGAGTACCGGAGGCGCCGTCATTGCGGCGACCTTTGGAGCGTTCATTCTAGGCTTCTCGTCGATTTTCACCGGGCTCAATTTCCTGGTGACGATTCACAAGATGCGCGCGCCGGGGCTGACGTGGGATCGGCTGCCGCTCTTCGTCTGGGCGCTGTACGCCACGTCGCTTATCCAGGTCCTTGCGACGCCGGTTATCGCGATCACGTTGTTGCTGCTTATTGTTGAGCGCACCATGGGTATCGGCATCTTCGACCCGGCGCTCGGCGGCGACCCCGTACTCTTCCAGCACTTCTTCTGGTTCTACTCGCACCCGGTCGTCTACGTGATGATCCTGCCGGGCTTCGGTGTCATCAGTGAGATGGTGACGATCCACAGCCGCAAGGGAATCTTCGGCTACCGCGCTATCGCGGTGTCGTCGGTCGCTATCGCCGGCATCGGGTTCCTCGTGTGGGGCCACCACATGTTCGTCAGTGGTCAGTCATCGCTCGCGGCGACTGTCTTCTCGTTCTTGACCTTCGCGGTGGCGGTGCCGACGGCCATCAAGGTCTTCTCCTGGGTGGCCACGATGTACGGGGGCTCGATCCGATTCACGACGCCTATGTGCTACGTGATGTCGTTCTTGTTCCTGTTCTCCATTGGCGGTCTAACGGGTGTCTTCCTGGGCGCACTGAGCGTCGACGTTCACCTTCACGATACGTACTTTGTCGTCGCTCACTTCCATTACGTCATGATGGGCGGCACGTTCATCGCGTTCGTCGGTGGCATCCACCACTGGTGGCCGAAGATGACGGGTAAGATGTACAATGAAACGCTCGGACGCATCGGCTGCCTGCTGGTCTTCGTGGGCTTCAACGTGACCTTCTTCTCGCAGTTCATCATGGGTAGCCGTGGCATGCCGCGCCGCTACTACACGTATGTTGAGGAGTTCCAGGTGTTCCACATCGCATCGACGGTGGGTTCGTACATCCTGGCGGCGGGCCTGTTCCTCACGCTGTTCTACCTGCTCCACTCGCTCTTCAAGGGCGAGGACGCGAAGGCGAACCAGTGGGGCGGCGTGAGCATGGAGTGGCAGACAGCCACCCCACCAATTGAGCACAACTTCGTGGGACAGCCGATCTGCCGTAGCGGACCGTACGACTTCCCGGAAATCGATACGACGCAAAGCGTCGGTCACTAATCCTTGGGCACCTCGAGAAATTTACGATGAGCCACGATTCACACGGCCACGGATCAGATGATCCGTTCTTCCAACATCACTTCGTTACGATGCAGCAGCAGGCGTCGTCGGCGAAGCTGGGGATGTGGTTGTTCCTCGCGCAGGAGCTGCTCTTCTTCTCCGGTCTCTTCATGTTCTACATCGTCTTTCGGTACTGGTACCCAGAGACGATGTTGACGGCTCACCAGTTCCTGGATTGGCGTTTAGGCGGCTTGAATACTGTCGTTCTCATCTTCAGCTCAGTGACGATGGCCCTCGCGGTCCGCGCGTGCCAGACCAGTGAGCGTCAGAAGCAGGTGAAGTATCTCATCGTGACGATCCTTTGCGCCTTGGCATTCTTGGTGGTGAAAGCGTTCGAGTACGAAGGGAAGTTCAGCCACGGTATGCTGCCGGGCATGTTCTACGATGCGGCGGCGGTTAACGCCTACGCGGGCTTCGACATCCCGGGTAAGCCGGCGATGTTCTTCGCGCTCTACTACTGCTTGACTGGGTTGCACGCGATTCACGTCATCGCGGGAATCGTCGTGCTCGCTTGGATCACGCTTCGTGCCCAAGCGGGTCACTTCCACAGCGGCTACTACTCGCCGGTCGAGAACGTTGGGTTGTACTGGCACCTGGTTGACCTCGTGTGGATCTTCCTGTTCCCGCTGCTGTATCTGGTCGCCTAAGCGACCTGCGCTGCGCGCCTGACGCGCACGCACTCCGCGACCTCGGTCGCCATGACACACGCTATTTGAGACGACGGACGAATCCATGTCGACGAACAACGAAGCCCACCACGACGCGCTCGGCCATCACATTACACCCCTCAAGGTGTACTGGACGGTCTTCGCCGCGCTGATGATTTTCACCGTGCTGACGGTCGCTGTCTCGGTTGTCCCGCAGATGTTAGGCATCAGCATGGGCGTGTACGCGCTCCCTGTCGCGTTGACCGTTGCGCTGTTTAAGGCGGGTCTAGTGGCCACGTTCTTCATGCACTTGAAGTACGACGAGCGTTTCAACGCGGTGATCTTTGTCTCCTGCCTGTTCTTCATGGGCATCTTCTTCGCCTTTACGATGATGGACCTCGCGACGCGCGGATTGACCATTCCGGAAGAGGCACACGGCTATATGGCGGAAGAGGAAGCGCGTGCCGCGGCTGCGGACGCCGCGATAGAGGCTGCGGCAGCTGCAGAGCCCGCCACGGAAGAATCAGGTGAAGACGCGATCGCTGAGTGAGATGATGGATCGAGTACGAGCAACGGCGAGCGAGAGGGGCCTCTCTGTTCGCCGTTGCTCGTTTGGGTCCTGTAATTCAGTGGCAACGACATCGTGACGATGTGTCTTACGAGCGTTTGCGCGTTTTTGATCGTAAGGGGAGCAACATGATCGGACAGCTTGACGTGCGTCGGCGACGGACTATTCTGCCGGCCACGCGCGGCGTCGGTGCCGCGTCCGACATGCGGGTCGCTCCCGTGGAAGCAGGTCAACCGCTTCATGGACCAAATGAACACATCGTTGACCGCACCAGCGCGACGCTCGGCATCGCGCGCTCTAAGAGGATCGCATGAATCCTACGTTCGGGGTTAACCAAGCGCTGGTCGAAGACCAGTATCGTCGTTTCACGTCGAACCCACTGTCTGTGGAAGACAGCTGGCGCTCGTTCTTCGAGGCCTTGTCGCCTGAGGATCAGAGTGAACTCGGCGGTGAGATAAACAGCACAAACGGGGCAGGTCAGACGGCCGGCAACAACGCGACAGAGCTCGCGTGGCGCACGTCTCGGTTGGTCACGGCTTTTCGGTCACGTGGGCACTACTACGCCCAGATCGATCCGCTCGAGCTGTCCAATGAGGCGCCGACGGAGTTCGATCCTGGCGTCTTTGGCATCACGCCCGACATGCTCGATGTCCAGGTCGCGACCGATATCACCGAACTGCCGATGGCGTCGCCACGGCAGATTATCGACTTCATGTGGAACACCTACTGCGGGAAGGTCGGTGTCGAGGTCATGCACATCGAGGATCGCGAAGAGCGGCAGTGGGTGCTCGATACGGTTGAGGGCACAAACCCCGCGTACCGCCCGGACGACGACTTTGTGAAGACCGTGCTCGAGGGCCTTACAGACGCCCAAGAGATGGAACTCTTCATCCACACTCAGTACGTCGGTGTGAAGCGTTTCTCGCTGGAGGGCCTTGAGATGGTCATCCCGATGCTGCGCCACATGATCGACCGCGTTGGCCAGGCCGGCGTCGAGGATGTGGTGATCGGAATGGCCCACCGGGGTCGACTGAACGTGTTGGTGAACATTCTCAAGAAGACGCACCACGAGCTGTTCAGCGCGTTCGATGACAAGGACTCCGAGGAGCTGATCGGCCGCGGGGACGTGAAGTATCACCTGGGTCATTCGTCGACGCACACGACACCCACAGGTGAGACCGTCCACATCTCGTTGTGTTTCAACCCGAGTCACCTCGAGTTCGTGAATCCGGTTGTGGCGGGACGTGTCCGCGCGAAGATGGACGAACGTGGTGAGGCAGATGGCCGCGGAGTATGTCCCATCGCGATTCACGGTGATGCGGCGTTTATCGGTCAGGGCGTGGTCTCGGAGACGCTCAATCTCGCGGAGCTGCCTGGCTACCGAACGGGCGGCACCATCCACATTGTGTTGAATAATCAGGTTGGATTTACGACATCTCCGAGCGAGTCGCGTTCTTCGCGCTACGCATCGGACATGTCTCGCTTCCTGCGTGTGCCGGTGTTCCACGTGAACGCCGAAGATGTTGAGGCGATGACCTGCGTCACGCGTGTCGCGACCGACTACCGCCAGCGCTTTGGTCGCGATGTTGTGATCGATTTGGTCGGTTACCGGAAGTTCGGGCACAACGAGGGGGATGAGCCGCGCTTCACGCAACCGCACATGTACGCGATCATCGATAAGAAGCTGCCGGTGCGCGAGATGGTGGCGGGGGATCTGATTCGCCAGAACAAGCTTACGGCTGAGCAGAACGATGCGATGGTCGCCTCTCGTAAGCAGCTCATGTCGGATGCGCTCGCTGCAGCGCGAGAGAACCCCGCGCAAAAGATGCCGACGCTCGGCGAGCGCGCGTGGGCACCTTATAGCGGTGGCGCTGAGTCTAGCGTGCCAGACGTCGACACAGCCGTGCCCCGGGCCGACCTTATCGAGATGCTGCACGAGATCACGCGGCTGGATGAGAGCATGAACGCTCACAAGAAGGTCAAGCGTGTCTACGACAAGCGCCTGAAGGCCGAAGAAGGGACCCCTATGGACTGGGGTACCGCAGAGATGCTCGCATTTGCTTCGCTGGTTCGCGACGGACACCGTGTCCGGATCACAGGTCAGGACACTCGTCGCGGGACGTTTAGCCACCGTCACTCCTATGTGACGGATGTCGAGACTGGCGAGTCCGTCACGACGATCGATCGCGTAGCTCGGGGTCGCGGTAAGTTCGAGGCCTTCGATAGCCCACTGTCTGAAGCGGCGGTGCTCGGCTTCGAGTACGGCTACAGCCTCGAGACACCCGACGACCTCGTCATTTGGGAAGCTCAGTTCGGCGACTTCGCGAACGGCGCTCAGGTGATCATCGATCAGTTCATTAGCGCGGGTGAAGACAAGTGGGGGCTTTTGACGGGCCTCACGATGCTCTTGCCGCATGGGTTCGAGGGCCAAGGTCCTGAGCATTCTTACGCGCGGTTGGGCCGCTTCCTCCAGCTCTGCGCGGAAGACAATATGCAGGTCGTCGATTGCACGACGCCTGCCCAATTCTTCCACTTGCTTCGTCGCCAGGTGATTCGGCCTTGGCGGAAGCCGCTGGTGGTCAT
>JBLFZA010000071.1:0-16365 GCA_047610025.1 Bradymonadia bacterium
CGTCGAGTCCGCGGCGGAGCGCGACAACGCCACAACCGCTCCCGAACACCGTCCCGGACGCGTTCGCGTCGAAGGATCTGCAGTGGCCGTCGGGAGAGAGAATCTCGCCTGGCACATGCGTGTATCCCACACCGTGGGGGAGCTCGATGGTTACTCCGCCGGCGAGCGCCAGGTCACACTCCATGTTGAGCAGCGACTGCGCGGCGATGTGAACGGCAACGAGCGAGGTGGAGCAGGCAGTTTGCACGGCGACGCTCGGTCCGCGCAGGTCGAATTCGTACGACACTCGGGTGGGGAGAAAGTCCTTATCGTTGCCCGTGTGTCGCACAAGGAAGAGGCCGTGTTCCCGCATCAACGCGGCATTCGGCAGCAGGTGGTTCGCGAAGTAGCCCTGCATGCCTACGCCGGCGAAGACTCCGATGCGTCCGTCGAAGCGTGCCGGCGCGTGAGCAGCGGACTCCAGCGCCTCCCAGCACACTTCCAAAAAGTGGCGGTGTTGGGGGTCAAGTAGCGCGGCATCGAGCGCGCTCAGCCCGAAGAAACCCGCATCGAACCCCATGACATCGCGCATGATGGCCGCGCGTCGCACATAGTGAGGGTCCGCAAGCTCGGCGTTGGTCACTCCTGAGGCGCGCAGCGAACTAGCGCCGACGTCGACGACAGCCTCTCGGCCCTCTTCGACCATCTGCCAGAACGCGTCCGGTGTGTCGGCGCCGGGCACCCGGCAGGCTTGGCCGACGATGGCTATGTCGAGGTCGCGAATTGGCGGGTCGGTGCTCATACGCCTGGTTGTTTTACGTGGAGAGAAGAGTGTAACAGACCTGAGCGTTCTCACGATCTTCTCGCCTCTACAGCGGACACTCGCTAACGTGTCCTCAACACAGATAAGTCTCCAATCCCGGTTCACCTAGCGATGTCCCTTCGCAGCAACGCAAAGAGATGGCTAGGCAGCGCGGTTTACGCGAGCCCATTGTCCGCTCGCCTATGGAAGGACCGCGCAGTCATCATCGCGTTTCACTCGATTCGCGATGACGCGGAGTCGCCCATTATCTGCGGAGTCGATCTCTACCACCGCTTTCTCGACTTCTTCGCAGCTGAGTTCGACGTGGTCTCTCTCGAGGTCTTGTTAGACCTGCTCGAGGAAGGAGCCTGCATCGATGGCAAGCTCGTGATTACCTTCGATGATGGGTATCTCGACAACGCCACCGTTGCCGCGCCGGCCCTGAAGGCGCGGGGATTGCCCGCCACGTTCTTTGTCGCCTCCGACTTCGTAGGAAGCGAACACCAGACGTGGTGGGATCAAAAGGTCAACGTTGAGAGCCGCTGGATGACCTGGGATCACGTGCGAACACTCCAGGACGAGGGGTTCGATATCGGCGGCCACACGAGTACTCACGCCAACCTCGGCGTCTTGCGCGGCGCAATCGCCAAGCGAGAGATTGACGATGGCCTCTCGAAGATCAAACGGGAGACCGGCACGCGACCCACGTCCTTCGCGTTCCCCTACGGCATGGACTCTGCCATTTGTGACAGCAACCGCGCGCTCATTGCGGAGGCGGGGATGCGCTGTTGCCTCGGGTGCGGCGGCGGGCTTGTGCGTCCCGCAGATGACACCTTTACGCTCCGTCGCACCGCGGTTTCGCCGTGGTTCGACTCTCCACAACAGTTTGGCTTCGAGTTGGCCAAGATGGCGCTGAAAAGAGCTGTGCTCGAACGCGGCGACTGGCGCGCACGACAGGGCTGAGTGCCCAGCGGGCACAGAGCTCCGCCCAGTGGAGCGATGGTTCTAGCTGGCGCGGCTCTCGCATGCCTGCCGGGCGTTGCGGCTTAGCAGCGCTGCGGCGATTAGCGGACCCCAGGGCGCGGAGGCGAACGCCGACGCGCCGTGAGCGCTGCAGCCGGACTTCGCCCCGGGACTAACAGTGGATGGCGCCGCGTCCGGACTATCGGTTGATGGCGCCGCCTCCGGAAGGTCGCCCGCTGGGCGGTCGGTCGGGTCGATAACCAAGTCGTCTATCCAGAACCGCTGCTCAACGGGCGACTCGCTCATGTACGGGCCGATTAACAGTTGATTGAAGCGCATGTCCGCGTGCTGGCTGGTCCGGAAAACTGCGTCACGAACGTCGATCAGCAGCTCATCATCAACCCAGTAGCGCAGAACGCCATCCGCGTTTGCGCGGCCGTTGGCGATGCTATTGAGGTGCACGTAAGCGCGCACATGCTGCCAATCGCTGCGATAGTAGGGGCCTGGAGTCGGGGAGAACGCCTGCACGTCACTGCCGAAGAATTTGCCATTCGCCCAGCGATCGCCGCCTCCGTAACAATCGCCGTCGTCGTATTGGTCGCTACTTCCGTTGCATCCGGCGACCGAACGCTCCTCCGTCTCCGCAGCAATGTCTTCCCGAAGCCGGGTGATATCGATGTTCAACGCGTCTTGAAGAATCATCAGTGGCATCCCGTCGTTCTGCTCGACATACACGGTGAGATGACTGCGCGCGGGAGGCGAGTATCGGCCCTCGAGGTTCGTCATCAAGTAGAACTCATGCGGGTGCACAGTGTTCCCCGATCCTTGCCAGTCGTCGCTGTAGCGTACCCAGTAGCTGATAAGGACCGACCGAGTGTCGGGCAGGGCAATGCGGTGAGCTGTGCCGGAGCGCGGAAGGTCACTGCCGGCGTCAAACACGAACTCCGCAGCGTGAGAGCTCCCATCCCGCTCGACCGGAACACGCTGAAACGTCGGGTTGTCGTACCAGCCCCGAGACGCGAAGTCTGAATCATCGAATGACTCTTCGATCACCTGGGCGCGAGCGGCCGGAGGAGCGAGCGCGAGCGCGAGCAGCATCGGCGCGATGCCGATCGCGATTCGGTAAGGGCGGTTCATCGGCGCTGTCGCCGTCGAGTAGATACGAAGCCTGAAAGCAATAGAAGGGCCTGTGCAAAGGCGGACCACGGAACGCCAGTCGGCGTTGCCACGCACCCCACCAAGCCCTCTTGGCGGACAGGCGCTCCGAACGGCGATGCTCCCGCGCTATCTCGCGGCGTTGCATCCGGGCCGGCGTCCATGCCGGCGTCCCGGGAAGGCTCTATGGGACCCTCGCCGCAGCCGTTAGCTGGGTCGTCGCCATCGAGTGGATCACTCGGCTCGTCTCCAAATCGCTCATCTCCGTCGGACACGCAGTCGCCGTCGCTGTCGGTGAGTCGCGGGTCTGTCTCGCCTGGGTCTTGGCTGCCATTGGAGTCGACGTCTTCGCCGCTACGGCACACGGCAGCGCCGTCTGCATCGACAATCGGCAGAGCGGCGAAGCCGTCGCAAAGTCCATCATCGTCGGAGTCGGCGTCATCGGGGTCGGTCTCATTGGCGTTGACGGTGTTATCCGCGTCGCGATCTTCGAGCGTGTTTTCGAGTCCATCGCCGTCTCGGTCTTCGTCGCAGGGGTCGCCATCACCATCGCGGTCGAGGTCTGCTTGTTCACCGTTGCTGACGTCGGGACAGTTGTCGACCGCGTCGGCGACGCCATCTCTGTCGCGATCGAGTGCTGGGGGCTCCTCTTCGCAGTCGGCGCTGCAGCCGTCTCCGTCGACGATGTTGTGGTCATCACACGCTTCCCCTTCGCCGACGACACCGTCTCCGCAGAAGGAAATGGCACGGCAGCCGACACAGGCGTCGTCTTCGCTGTCATTGCCGTCGTCGCACTGTTCCCCATCATCGAGCTGGCCGTCGCCACAGAAGTGAGCGCGCTGGCAGTTCTCGCAGCCATCGCCGAGGGCTGTGTTTCCGTCGTCGCACTCTTCCCCGTCATCACGTTGGGCGTCGCCGCAGCTGTCATCGATTGCACACGCGGTACACCCATCGTTATCAACGCTGTTTCCGTCGTCGCAGTCCTCGAGGCGGTCGATCACGCCATCTCCGCAGAGAGGGTCGGGCTCGCATGAGGAACATCCATCTCCGTCGAGTTCGTTGGCATCATCGCAGCCCTCGCCGGGGTCGACCACTCCGTCTCCGCATGTCGCTTCGCCTCTGCAGTCGGAGGGGCACTCGTCTTCATCCGCGGTGTTGGCGTCGTCGCATCGCTCGCTGCCAGCGACGATGCCGTCACCGCAGATGGCGAGCGTCACGTTGGAGTAAGCGATCTCGGATAGGTACTCGTTGCTTTTGCTACAGACTCCAAAGCCCACGAAGCCGGCGGTCGGGAGCGCGACGGTGGTGCCATCCGCTGGCCCATGGACGGTCCATCTCTCGCCATCGAGCGAGGTGTAGACGGTGAACGTGTTTCCGCGTCGCAGCAGTCTTCCCCAGAGCGGTGCACCTGCTTCGGAGTGAAGTTGGGAATCGGTCACGTCGGTATGCAGCGCGCCCTCACTTGCTCGATAGTAGAGATAGTCGCGCCCTTCGTAGTTCAACGATTGGTTGAACATTGCGGCGTCGAACTCTGTGCCGGCTCGGAACATGGTCATGGCCTTCGTCCACTGGTGCAGGTAGCCATAATAGCCATCGACACGTAGCGTGAGCTCGAAGTCGCCTTGCACAGGTGCGTAGACGAAGTGAAAACTGTCCGCATTCCAATACACGTCCGTACCGGTTCCGCGGATGAACCAAACACCATCGTCTTCCCGGTAGCTGGCAGAGCCCGCGAGCGTGTCTCTCACCGCTCCAATATCCAGGCTCGCCCAGGGTGCGGGCAGCGTTGAGGCCTCCGCTGAGAGCGGATCGACGACGAGCTCTGGCAAGGGCGTCGTGTTCGCGAACTGATCTTGGAGTGTGAGCTCCGCCGTGGCGGAGTCTCCGGCCATGAGCCGGTCGAGCACGAGGGTGTGTTCAGTCGCGAAGGAGTTGGTGGAGGCGTCTTTCTCCCAGCGCTCTGTGTCGTAGGTGGCGCTGACGATGGCGAGCTCGACTGTCGTGAGTTCCAACGTGATGCTGTGCTCGGTGGAGGCGCTGATAGCGATTTCTCCAACGAGATGTGGTGCGGCCGTCTCATTGGCCTGCTGCGCGCCTCTCATCGGCAGGTGGCTGTTGCCTTCGTCGCTTTCGTGGTGGCACGCGGAGAGTGTCGCTACGCAGAGTGCATAAGCGACGGCTGCTTTGGCGATCTTTCGATTGGTGTGGAGGTTCAGGTTCATCGCTTCGCTGGTTTCGCTCGAACTTTTCCCTCGTGCGCGCGGGCGATTCACGGTCGCACACTACTACCATGGTGCCTGAAGTACGTCGGCGCAATTTTCGTCAGGTAAATAGGGTGAATTTGCTTGATTGCTGCGGTCGGGATGTCGGGGATAGGGGGGGTGTATGCTTCTATGTGCCCTTGTGGTCGCTTGTCAGTGGGTGTGAGTTTTAGTGGGGTCGAAGTTTACACGTAGGGATGTTGACGTGCCTATCCCACTTGCGTAGGGGTCTACGAAGGTGCCTCTAGGAGGGCTGCTTAGACGTCTTTAGGAGAGACGTTGATTTACATATTTGGTCACGATCGGGAGGCCCCCCCATGAAGATTCGTCTTCTATCTGTAATCGGCGTATTTGCGTTCTCTGCATGTGCAGAGTTGCAGGCTGAAGCGCCTTTGTTTGAGTTGTCATCCGCGGAACTGCGTATGGAAACCCAGGGCGTGAAATCGTCGGATTGGCACACCCTAGATGCCTGGCAGTTTAAGCTTGATATGCTTACAGGCGGCGTTCTGGTGGCCGAACAGTTTAGCGTCGCGGATTCCGAGACGATCTGGCCGGAGACAGCGACGTGGCCGCTCAGTCCTACGTCACGTGGGTCGCTCGCTATCAGCGGAGTTGAGACGGATGCTGAGGGCTGTAACTCCGTACACCAATTGGCGATTCCGACTGGGTCTGACCCCTGGCAGACCGAGGGCCTAGTCTGCTTGAGCGCCGACTACACGAACGTCGCGAACGTGGTGTTCCAGGACGTCTACGTCGAGGTGTCCCACCTCAGCGACGCCGGATATCAGGCATACCGGTGGCCCCTCGGGACAGCGACCAACACCAATGACGATGACCACCTCAAGACCACTCTGCTGCCAATAGAGATTTATCAAGATGTTTGGCCGACAATGCTGTCGACCTACGGTATCACGGCAGACGCTTGGGGCGACCCTGTTGACTTGTCGGTGATCCCAATCGATGTGTGGGAGATCCCAATCGATGTGTGGGAGATTCCGATCGATGTGTGGGAGATCCCAATCGATGTGTGGGAGATCCCTATCGATGTGTGGGAATCCCCCGCAAGTGAGCGGGCCTTGTGGGAAATGAACCACGACCACAAGGTGACGACCAACTCTTCGGTACTTACGCTTCGAAATGCGCAGGCCACCAGCACCATGACCATCCGCGTCCTCGGGAGACTTTAACCCGTCACACGCTGCTTCCCCGGCTCGTCTGCGTCGAGCCGCGCTCACTTCTTGGTTAACCGACGCGCGATCTGCGGATCGCCGCATTCTGTGTCGGCTGACGGGGCGAGTGCGAAACGCGGACAAGGACACCTGCCCGCAACACGTGCCGCCTTCCCCCAAGGCGGAAAGCCTCGTCATCCCCAACCCCGCGAGTGCTTCCCTCTGGTGCGTGTCGCGGGTCTGGTGTAGCCGCGTCGCGTGATTTTCGCGCGCCAAACCCCGCGAGCTATGCCCTGGCTGCTCTCTCGTAGACAAGACCTCCTCATGATGATCGGCCCGCTGTTGCTGGCCTTTGCGCTTCATCTGGGGATGCCGAGCGACATGGAACGCCCGCTCTGGGGGTACCTGCTCTTCGTGGTTTCGTTCGACGTCGCTCATGTGTGGACGACGATCTATCTCACGTACTTTGATCCGGATGAACGGAGGAGACGCCCGCGCGTCTACGCGCTCATTCCCCTCGCGGCGGCGTTCACGTCGTTCGCCCTTTGCCTGTATTCGCCGGTCGTGTTCTGGACAGCGCTCGCCTACATCGCGATCGGCCACTTCATCAAACAGCAGATCGGCTTCCTAGCGCTCTACTCCGCGAAGGAGGAGCCCAGCTCGCAGCGCGATCGCTCCTTCGACCGGTTTGTCGTTTGGGTCGGAGCGTTAGGTCCTATTCTGCTTTGGCACGCCGATCCGACGGAGATCTTCGACTGGTTCGATTCAGGCGAGCAGTTCTTAGTTCGGCTGCCGCCGATTGAGGCTGCGGTGGTGACGCTCATGGCCGTGACGGCGTCGGCGTGGCTAGTCCGTCAGCTCTTTCGATGGCGGGCGGGCACATTGCGGGCGCCACGCGTACTTTGGGTGGCCTGCTGCTGGGTCTCGTGGTGGTACGGACTTCGGGTCGCAGAGCACTTCTTCGTCGCCGCGGCGTTTATCAATCTGTTCCACGGCATCCCCTACACGATGCTCGTCTGGCGGCGTCTCACTGCGTCTCGGCGTCTTCGTGCAGAGCAGTCCCCGCCCTCGGTCTCTCGGTGGGTCGCCAACGGCGGGCACTGGATCGTCTTCTACCTGTCGGTACTGCTGCTCGCCCTGCTGGAAGAAGGTTTGTGGGACACCTTCGTTTGGGGACAGTACGGCGTGCAGCTCTTTGGGCTAGATGCTCCGCACGGACAAGCGGTCACGATGGCGCTCTGGGTCGCGCTCCTCTCGCTGCCACAAGTCACGCACTACGCGCTCGACGGCGTGATCTGGAAAGGCGGAACGAACCCTGATGTGAAGGACATCGTCGTCAGGCGCTAATCGACTCCGCTGATGTAGCCCGCGAGCCGACACCCCGCTTAGCGCGTGGCGCGTGCTCCAGACTCCGACAGCCGGCACGTAGAGAGACTCAGAACGGCACGGCCGACTCAAGCCTGACCGGCAGACCGGTCAAAGGGTGAGGGAAGATGATCAGGGCAGCATGCAAGTGCAGGCGCCGATGAAGTGCCGCCGAGCTTAGGGGGGCGTAGAGGTTGTCTCCCAGCATCGGATGGCCCAGCCACGTCATGTGCACGCGAAGTTGATGCGTGCGACCGGTATGCGGGACAAGCGCGACGCGCGTCGTGTCGTTCTCCCGTGAGAGCACGCGCCAAGCCGTGCGCGACGGCTTGCCGTTACAGCGGTCCACGATCTGCACGGGGCGGCGCGGCCAGTCGACGCGGAGCGGCTGTTCGACGATGCCTTCATCGGGCAGCACCTCGCCATGGACGCACGCCTCATATCGCTTCACGATCCGGCGTGATTGAAACGCGCGGGCCATCTCGGCTTGCACTTCCCGGGTGCGCGCAAAGAGCAAGATCCCCGAGGTCGCGAGGTCGAGCCGATGCAGAAGGAGCACCTCCGGGTACTGCTGCTGTACGCGGGAGATAAGGCAGTCCTTGTCGGACTCAGCTCGCCCAGGAACGCTCAGCAGATTCTGCGGCTTTACGACGGCCAGGATCTGCCGATCTTCGTACAGCACGACCCAGGGCTCGTCGGTGGGCCGATAGACGAAGGGCTCTCGTTCGAGTGTGAGGGTCATGGCAGCAGGGGAGTTTTGCCGGCGAGCGCCGTTGTTGCCGCCTTGGCTGCCCAGTACCCGCACATGCCGTGCACGCCGCCGCCAGGCGGACTAGAGGCTGAACAGATAAAGAGCGAGGGGTTGGGGGTGGTGTAGGGGTTGATGCGCATCGCGGGCCGAGTAAAGAGCTGGCTAAGTTTCGCCGACCCTCCCGCGATCGCACCTCCCACATAGCTCGGGTTGTAGCGCTCGAGATCGGCTGGGGACGTTCTATGCCGCGCGAGGATCGTATCCCGAAATCCTGGCGCGAAGCGCTCCACTTGTCTCTCGATGGCGAGCGTCATGTCGACGGTGCAGCCGGCGGGCACGTGGCAGTAGGCGTAGCCCGTGTGTTTACCGGCCGGAGCGCGAGACGGGTCGGCGTGGCTCTGCTGGCACAGGATGAGAAATGGTCTGTCGCAGACGACGCCGTCCCACGCGTCTCGCTCCGATTTCGCGATCTGTTCGAAGGTCCCTCCAACATGCACCGTCGTCGCTCCGCTGCATCGAGGGTTGGACCATGGGATCGCTTCACTCAGCGCCCAATCGAGCTTGAACACTCCCGGCCCGTAGTCGAAATTGTTGAGCGTGCGCTGGTAGCGGGGAGGGAGGGCATCGCCCGCGATTTCGAGCAGCGTTCGAGGCGCCGTGTCGAAGAGGACAACCCGGTGTGGGGGAAGCGCATTGAGATCCTTCACGCGCGTGCCGCAGCGGATCTCCCCACCTAGGGATTCATAGTACGAGACCAGCGCGTCGGTGATCGCGCCGGAGCCGCCTACAGCGACCGGCCAGTCGACCATATGGCCGGTCAGCAAGAAGACGAGCCCGACCGCGCCGGTGGCGGCGAAATTGAGCGGCAGCACGCTATGCGCCGCGCACCCAGCAAGCAGCGCGCGCGCGCTATCGTCCCTGAAGGTGCGGTTGGCGAGCCACTTCGCGGAGGGCAAGCCCCGCAGCCCGAAACGCGCCATTGTGAAGGGCTGGGACGGCATGCGAAGCGGCGCGAGCAAGTCGCGCATCATCGCTTCGGGGTTCTTGAGGAAGGGCGTCACGAGGCGGCGATAGGCCTTCGCATCGCGACCGAGTCGGTCGGCGGTGCCTTCGACGCTGCGGTAGAGCATCGCGGTGTCGCCGTTCATTAGCGGATGCGCGACAGAAGCTTCGCAGCTCGCCCACTTCAGCCCGTGTTCTTCCAGCGGAAGTGTGCGGAAAAATGGCGACAACGCGCCCGTCGGGTGGACGGCGGAGCACACGTCATGCGTGTAGCCCGGCAGCGTGAGGGCGTCGCTTCGAACGCCGCCACCGGGGGTCTCGCTCGCCTCAAGAACCAGCGTGCTGTGGCCGGCTTGCGCTAGGGCGATCGCGGCGGCGAGTCCGTTCGGGCCGGAGCCGATGATAATGGCGTCGTGCATAGCGTTGCAGGGAGCGAGAGGAGCCAAACCCTCGTAACGGGGCGCTGCCCTGCGCGCAACGCCTGCTCGCGAAGCAGCGTGAGTGTGAGCAGAGATGGCTCGATAGCCATCATTCATTGACGGGCATCGCAGGCGTCGCGTACACGGACTACACGTGAGGTTTGCGCCGCCCTAGGGCTGCGCATCGTAAGAGGGAAGCCGGTGAAATTCCGGCACTGTCCCGCAGCGGTATCTCGGAACGAACGCCGACAGCACACACTGGGCTCACGCCTGGGAAGTCGCGGCAAGTAGGGAGGCTCAGGCCTCACGCCGAGGAGTCCGAAGACCTGCCACACGCTGATCACCCTGATCGGATTGTCGAGAGCCGTTGGCGAGGACCAACTGCTCAGCCCCCAAGACGGGGTCGGCGCAACCTGCGATGCCATCAGCATCGCGACCATCTGAGAGCACCATGCTCAATTCTCGTTTTTCCGCGCTAGCGGCACCGTTTGCACTTCTTTTGATCTCTGCTTGTGCAGATGACGACACCGAGACACCAGGGTCGGCTGACGCCGCCGTCGGTGACGGTTTTGTCGCGGACGCTGGCGCAGAGACAGGCGCTGATGCCGATACAGGCGCTGACGCCGATACAGGCGCTGACGCCGATACAGGCACCGACGCGGCGTTCGCGTTCTCGGGCGAGTACGACACCAATTTCGGTAGCTTCTATCGATTCACGGAAACCGGGGTGTGGGACAGCTACATCGGCGCGCCAGCCGTGGTGGTGACGCAGTTCGACAATTCGGCGCAGTGGCTTGTGGGGCAGAACTCCGCGGACGATGCCTTTAACCCGAGCAAGTGGTCTCGCTTCGACTTCGCCGAGGCGGACGGTACGCTCTACGTGTGCCAGACCCAGTTTGGGGCCGAAACCGAAGCCGAGGCGATCGCAGCACCAGCGGCGGATCCGGCGGCCCCGGCGACCGGTGGATGCAGCACGTTTGCTTGGACGACTCTCACTGCGGGGCAGGGCCCGCTGCCGCTCATCGGCTCTTGGCTCGACAACTTCGGCCAGTCACACGGAGTCACGGCAGAGCAGTGGGTGGTGGCCGATACCTACATCTACGAAGTGACGAGCTTCGACAACGCTGCGGGTCAGGTTTTCGCCCTCAATGGGGATGGCAACGGCGACGCAACTGGCCGCTACAGCCGCTTTGATTGGGCGGAGGCCGACGGCAACGTCTACTATTGTCAAATCGCCTTTGACGCGGAGTCCGCAGAGGCGGCGGAGCAGGTCGACCCGGCCGACGTGACTGGACTGGCGACAGATGGATGCAACGGCTTCCCGTGGTCGGAGTTGATCGCGGTTGCAGGCGAGTGATCGCCGTGGCTCGCATCTCGCTTACGCTCGCCTCGGCGAGCGTCGCAGTCTTGACGATGGGCTGCGGTGACGCAGGAGGCGATCCTGGCACTGTGATTGCGATGCCGTGTGTGATTGATCCGACTCACTACGCGGAAGCGGTTGTTTCGTTTGAGCCTGGAGACGGAGCTGGATACGGAACCGACGATCTCCCGGGCGTGGTGACGGGGCCGCCAGCGGCGACGCCGGAGGGTGTCGGCTCGCTCGATGTGTTGTCATTGGGGTCAGGAGGCGCGATTACGCTCGCGTTCGCCGTTCCGATCGTTGACGGCCCGGGCGTAGACTTCATTGTGTACGAGAACGCCTTCGCGATCGCCGACAGTGACGACGTGTTTGCCGAGCTCGGCGCCGTCGGTGTGAGCGAAGACGGCGTCGCGTTCACGTGGTTCTCCTGTGACACAGACACGACGATTGGTTGCGCCGGCAAGAGCCCGACGCTGCCCCACGAGCCGTGCGCGCTGGATGAGCTGAGCCTTGCTGCGACCGGCGGAGACGGCTTCGACTTGTCGAGCGTTGGGCTCGATGAGGTGCGCTTTGTGCGGGTCGAAGATGTGTCGCTGAGCGGCGCCAGCCCGAGCGCTGGCTTCGACCTGGATTCCGTTGGCGTGGTGAATCGGTCGACCTCTCGCTAATCTTATAGACGGGGTGACGGGATTGGCGGGATACTAACCCGTCGACGTTTGCAGCGTCGGGAGTGTTGACAGCGCCAGTGGCGCTCTTGCGGCATTGAGGCCGAATGCTTGACGATGAACACGCGACGCAGATTCTCCCGGGAAGCTTCGAGGCGGAGCGCCACTACTATCCGCGCGTTTTGAACGCGCGCGTTCACCCGCTGGTTCGCTACCTGCTGCAACTCGGCAATGAGCGCATCGCTGAGCGGTATTGTCATCTGCACCCGGAGTGCGACCGACGGGCTGTCGTCGCGGCGCTCGGGCATACCCCGCGACGTTTTCGGTGGGGTGGAGCGGATCTATTTTTGTGCGCCACCGGTGAAGGCCATCGTCGCATGGTTCTGATCGAGACGAATTCGAGCCCGTCGGGTCAAAAGTCGTTGCCGTTCGACGGCGACAACGACGAGCAGGGAGGCTACCGCGCGCTGCTGGAGCGCGCGTTCTTGCCGGCGCTCAAGCGACGAGGGCTGCCGAGCGGCGGACTGGCGGTGGTGTACGACAAGAACGAGATGGAAGCGAGCGGCTACGCAGCTACGCTCGCGGATCTCGTCGGTGAGCCTGTCTGGTTGTCTCCGATGCGGGATGATGGCGACGCGCCGAGCAAGGTGGACGCCAACGGTGTCTTGCACGTGAGGTGCGGCAAAGGCGACTGGCACCCCATCCGGGGGGCGATGCGATACGTGACGCAAAAACCGTGGAACCGACTGCCGCCGGTGATGAAGACGTTACTTCTGAATCCGACCGTTGTTTGCCTCGCGGGCGGCCGCAACAAGGCCGTGGCTGCAAAGGCCTACGATCTGCACAACTCCGCGCTGCAGGGGTCGGGGCTCAAGATTCGGGTCCCGGAGACGATCTGGGATGTGACCAAGGAGCAAGTCCCCTTCTGGGTGGAGCGTATGGGCGGCGTTGCGGTCGTGAAGGTTCCGTACGCCAACGCGGGTCAGGGCGTCTACACGATCACATCGGCCCGCGAGTTGGCGGCGTTCATGGAGAGTGAGTCGGTCTATGAGCGCTATATCGTACAGGCGCTGATCGGCAACTCGTCGTGGTCCTCGCGGACCGACGCCGGCCGTCTGTTCCACGTTGGCACTGTCCCGAACAAGCGGAAGGAGATATTTGTCGCGGATATTCGCATGATGGTCGGCGCATCTCCGGAGGGGTTTTTCCCCGTCGCTATCTACTCTCGACGCGCTCGGGAGCCCCTCTCAGAGTCACTGGACGCCGACGTCTCGTCGTGGGGGATGCTCGGAACGAACCTCTCCATCGCGCTTGGTGATGGTCGCTTTGTCACCGAACCCGAGCGTCTCATGCTGATGGCCGAGCGAGACTTCAACCGACTCGGGATCGGAATCGATGATCTCATCGAAGGATACATTCAGACCATTCTGAGTGTGACGGCGATCGACGAGATGGCGTCCCGCCTCGTCAACGCGAAGGGGAGATTCCGCCGCAAGTGGTTCTCGACGCTTAATCCTGACCCCGCTTTGGTCGCGGAGGTGTGCACGTGACGACTCCCTCTAAGAAAAGACTCACCACGGAGATGATGCTCTCCAACGTAGACTGTCGAACGCTCGACATCAGTGAGTTCGACCTCGAGGCCCTCGAACCAGGCGTGCGTTGGCACCTTCGTTGGCACGTCGCGGACGATGGTATGGGCGTCCCCGTGCGTTCGCCGCTCGTGGTTATTCGCGGGCGAATGCCAGGGCCCGTCTTGTGTGTGACGGCCGCGCTGCATGGGAACGAAGTCAACGGTGTGCCGGTCATTCATCGTCTGCTCTCGAACATCGTGCCTTCGCGTCTGCGCGGGACGATCATTGCTTGCCCGGTACTAAATGTCCCGGGGATGCTCGACCGGACGCGAGAGTTCAATGACGGCACCGACATGAACAAGGTCATGCCCGGCGCGCCGACCGGCACGGGAGCTCAGCAGTGGGCACACCGCTTCTTGACTGAATTTGTGGGCAAGGCCGACTATCTGGTGGATCTGCACACTGCCAGCTTCGGGCGAATCAACTCGCTGTACGTACGCGCGAACCTGAAGAATCCGGTCACGGCACGGATGGCGCTGCTTCAGCGTCCGCGTATCATTCTGCACAATCCGCCGTCTGATCTCACGCTCCGCGGCGCAGCGTCTGAGCGAGGAATCCCCGCAATCACGGTGGAAGTCGGCGATCCCCATCGCATTCAACCTCGCCACATTCGGCCAACCGTGGCGGGAATTCGCGCCGTAATGTATGACTTCGATATGGTCGCACGGCGGGCATCCGAGCCGCGCCAAGCGCCCATCATCTGTGAGTCTTCTCGATGGCTCTATGCGGACCGTGGAGGCTTCCTAAACGTGATCCCCGACATCACCGAGCGGGTAATGGCAGGGCAACTGGTCGCCACCCAGGTCGACGCTTTTGGCACGCTCGTGCGGGAGTACCGCGCGCCCACCGATGGGATTATCATCGGTCGTAGCGTCGAGCCAGTCGCGGCCACGGGAGCTCGGATTTTGCATCTTGGCCATGTGGTAACAAACGACGAGGCAGCCCAACTCTACGGGACAATCTTCGCCCAAAGTAGCTCATGACGGCTCCCGGTCGCCGTGCGCCCGTCAACCGCGCGCGCGGATAACGCTGTGAGGTTGGGCCGATGGGAGGGCGGGACGTCGTCGTTGGTAGCGTTGCCGAGCCGTCACGCTGGACACAGAGCTTAACCGCCGTATCGGAAGCCGGGGGGATGGCCGTCATGAGAGCCGGCATCCGTCTCGCAGACTTCGAGCTTTGTCAGATCGCATCATCGAAGCGAAGGTGCTTCAGCGCGGGGGGAGGCGCAGCGTTTCAGCGGCCAAGACGTCTGCTCACCGGAGTTCGACGAGCCTGCGCCGGCTGTTTGCTGAAAGGCGTCCCTGCGCCGGCTACGTCGTCAGCCTGATAGAGATCAGGCAAGCGCTCGTTGTAATGTCGAGCACACCCGTGCCTGACTCCGCCTGCACGGCCTCAAGTTCAATCGTGAAGCTTGAGTCCGGGTTGAGCGAGAGCGGGAGCCGCGTGTTCGACGGAGAGACCAACCGGAAGATGGACGGGGGCGAAGCGGAGATGACGCTGACGACGGCCGCCGCGGTGCTGTTGTTCCGGACCCGTAGCGCGGCTCCTGCGGAGGTGACGGTGAGCGCGCTGGCGGAGAGGACGAGGTCGTCACAGCTGATCACAGCGGCGTCTTCTTGGACATCCGCTTCGGTGTCGGCTTCAACATTGACGTCGGTGTCATCCGCGTCGGTTTCCGCGTCCGCAGCATCGGCGTCGGGTTCGTCAACATCGAGCACCTCGACGACGTCGGCGGGCGGCGTGCCTGGCAACAGGGACGGGCCTCCGACGCCGTCGCTGGTGCAAATCGTCTCCAGGCAGTTGCCGACTGCGCAATCAGCGCTCGAGCGACACTCAACGGGGAGGTCTTGCCCGTCGGAGCAGGACCACAGCAGCACGCAGCAAAGAGTGGCAAGTTTGAGGTTCATAGGTGGCGTATGTTCGGGAAGTTCAAGAGTAAGCGTGCCAGTTTCCTTCGCCGACCGCCAGCCGAACGCGCGCGAAACGCTCGCCTCGAGGAGGCGTTGAGTCTGCAGATGCGGCGGGCGCGCTGAGCCGTTTACACAAGAAGAGATTGCCGGCCGGCGTGCCCAGAACTAGTCTGTTAGCGGGCGCCGCGCGCCGCGCGCCCGCCTTAGAATGCCGTCTCTCCCTAATGAATCATACGATGACGAATCACTCCTTGGGCCTCCGCGCCTTGCTCTGTTTCTGTTGTACGGTCGGGTTGATTTCGGGATGCAGCGATGAGGCCGCGGACGTCGTGGGCGGCGTCTCCGATGTCGCGGTAGATGGCTCAGAAGACGACGGCGACGCAGGAGTCGACGACAGCTCGAACACGGACGCTGAGACCACGGACGGGTCGGTGGACGACGCGGTTGATGACGCGGTGACAGCTGGTCCGAGTGATGGTCTCTGGAGCATGGGCGTGTCCTTCGCAGAGCTCGGTGGCCTTGAGGTCGCGGCGCAGCTGGAACTGAGTGACGTAACAGACGACGCCATCGGGGGACTCGCGCTGCGCTTCGTCAACGATGAGGGCGTCAGTGATGTCATCGTCGTCGCGTCCGATGTGCTCTACGACGATTCTGGATTCACCGCTGAGTTCGGAGAGTTCACGCTGCCCGCGGCGTACAGTCCCACGGCCTCGGACGTCGGACTCTCACTGTCGTTGATCGCGACCGGAGTCTCTTCGGACTTCTTCTGCGGCACGGTCTCCGGAGAGGTTATCGACTTCGGAATTGACGTGACGCGAAGCACCTTTGGAGCGATCCCTTGGGAAACTCAACCAGGGCAACCGCTCCCGCTCGATTGTGAGTGGGTACCCGGAGCCGCGGTCGATCGCGCGACGGAGACGATCGGAACAGAAG
>JBLFZA010000072.1:0-16235 GCA_047610025.1 Bradymonadia bacterium
CGTCGGGCAGGCTTTAAAGGCAGGCCTTAAACCACCGTCGGGCAGGCCTCAAACCCCTAGCGACCACCCAAAAAATCCCCCACCGCCTCCACTAAGCAAGACGCGTCCGTCAGGTGAACATGGTGATCCCCAGGCACCTCGACCACACGAACATCCCCCAACGCTTCGATACGCGCGCGCGCCAACTCTGGCGGAAACGCCAACCCATCTCGCGCGCGCACCACGAGCGTCGGGCACGAGACTTCCGAGAGAACCGCCAACACCTGCGCCTCCGTCATCCGCAGCAACGAGGCATGGCGGAGCCGAACATCGTGAGTGAACGCAACGCCGCCGCTCACGTGCGCCACCCCCCGCGACACGATCGCGTTCAGCGCGAATTCTCCGAACGCGGGGCTCGCAGCCGAACGCCGGGCCTTCGCCTCCGCGATGCTAGGCAGAACACGCGGCCGACGCGGAGGAGCGGCGCGCTGGAGGAGAGCACGTGACAGCCGCTCGGGCGCGTCGGCGGCTTCGCTCGCAAGCGGACCCAGCCCCTCCACCAGCACGAGTCGCTCGACGCGCTTCGATTGCGCGCCCGCATAGAGTGCCGCAACGCCACCGCCCATCGAGTGCCCAAGCAGACAAGCAGTCGTCCAGCCCAACGCGTCGAGCACCCCGTGGACAATCGGTAGCCAGCTGATGAACGCGTAGTCTCCGCTCGCAGCGCGATGCATGCTGTGCCCATGCCCGGGGAAGTCGAGGGCAACCAGACGAATGCCAGGAAGCAGCGGAGCGAGTCCGTCCCACGTGCCCGCGTTATCGAGCCACCCGTGTAGCGCGAGCACCGGTGTCCCGTCTTCGGGCCCCCACACGCGTAGCGCGAGTTCTAAGCCTTCAACGATGACGGTTTGCTCTTCTGGTCTCTGATTCATGCGCTTTTGCGGGAGAAGGGAAGGCCACGATCCTAGCCCCCTCCGACGGACCTGCAAACTAGGCTGGGCGCGTAGACCCGCGCGCACGATGCAACGGGACGTGCCCATTGGGCCGGCGTCATGACAATGCCGCTTTCATCGTCGACCAAAGCGACTACCACTCGGCGTGCATTGCCCATGGCGTCAGAATCATTTCGGAAGCTCCCTTAGGTGCGCATGTCTTCATTGTTCCGTCGTGCTGCCGTCGGCACCGTTCTTGTCGCGGGCCTCGCCCTTACCGCGCCTCCCGCACAAGCGCAGTCGGTCTTGTCGCTCGAAGAGGCCCTAGAGGCATCCCGCAGTAGCTCCTTTGATGCGCAAGAGGCGCAGCTCAACATCGACGCTGCAGAAGCCGCCCTCGCCCGGGCCTATGCGTTGGTACTCCCCAACGTTGAGTTCGGCGCGACCTATACGCTCAACGACCAGGAGATCACGCTCGGCTTCCCTAACCCGCTGGAGCCGATCGCACCCTTCCTGGACACCATCTTCGACGAGTTCGGAGGCGACCCCGATCGCGGGCTATTCGACCCGGCGGAGCTGGCGCAATCGGGCGACCCCGCCATCGTACAGAATCGACACGATGTCGGGGCGAGCCTGACGGTCACGCAGACGCTCTTTAATGCCCGCGCACTGCCTGCCATCCGCCTCGTGCGACACAACATTGTGCAGGCAGAGCAAGGCGCCGACCAAGTCGCGTACATGGTCGAAGGCGCCGTGATTCAGGCCTACTTCGGCGCCATCCTGTCCAAGCAAGTCGTTCGTTTGAGACAACGCTCTCGGGAGCTGGTCCAGCTCTCCTATGATCGCGCGGTCGCGGCGTTCGAGGCCGAAGTTGGCAACCGCTTCGAAGTCACGCGCGCCGAAGTTGAGCTGCGCAACGCGGAGAGGGATGTCGATAACGCGCGCCTCGCGGCAGAGCTCGCTATCGAGGGCCTCGCGACATTGTTGAATATCGACCCCGGCTTTGAGGTCCAGCAGCCGCGTTCGCTCGACTCGCCCTCTAGCGTTGTGCTCGAGCTGCCTGGTATGCGCCCCGATCTCGAGGCATTCTCACTCGCAATCCAGCGGCAGGAGCTGCTTCTCAAGGAAACCCAAGCGCAGTGGTACCCGCTCGTGTTCGCCCGTTTTAACACGTCGTTGCGACGACAGACGGCATTCGGCGGGGACCCCCTTGCATGGAACCTACAGGTCGGCCTGACCTGGACCCTCTATGATGGCGGCGTTCGTCGCGCGGAGCGTCAAAGCCGCGAGGTTGATCTCGCGCGTGTTGAGCTGCAGCGCGAGCGCCTCGAGCATCAAATCTCGGCGGACCTCCGGAATCTGTCTCGACGTATCGAGCAGGAGCGATCCAATAGTGTGTCCGCGACCGCGGAGCGCGACCTCGCACAGGAGAACCTGGAGCTCGCGGAACAGGCCCTGTCTCTAGGGGTGGTAACAGCGCTCGATGTGCGCGCAGCGCGAGAACAACTCGAAGTCGCCGACCTCGCCGTCGTTACCTCGGGCGTGTCACTGCAACAGCTGCTCTACGAGCGCGCGTGGCGCGTAGACGACCCGACCCGCGTGGGCCGTTAGCCAACCCGCCCGCCCGCACCGTCAAAAACGAGATGACCCCGGCCAACCAGGGCCGAGGTCGGTCGACGCGTGTGAGAACGCGCCGAAGGGGGTGCCGAACGCTAGCGACGGTAGGTGCGTCGCGTCGAGGTTCGTGAGCCGCTGCTTCGTGTCGAGGTCCGTGTGCCTGAGGCTCGGCTGCCCGAGGAGCGGGATGTCGTCGTTCGTGAGCGGGGCGAGACGGTGCGGTTCACATGAACCGGTTGTCCGGTGTGCACAACATGGGTCGGGCCGCTGCGAACGTGTGTCGGTCGTGAGGTGCGGACGACGTGTGTCGGCCGTGCGCTGCGGCTTACCACGTGAGCCGGGCGGCCCGGGCGGTGGTACGTGTGCACGTGGGTCGGGACGGTGCTCGCGACGTGCCAGGTGTTCCCGCGGGAGTAGTAGTAGCCGTCCGTCCGGTAGTAGAGCCAGCTGCCGTTGTGGTAGACGCGCGCCGGAGCGACCGTCGTGTGGTGCACAACATGCGTAGGCGCTGCGCCGACCGTGACCGTCGCTGGAGTTGCGGCGATGGTGCAACCCGTCGTGATTCCGAGCGTCAGCAGTGCGCCGAGCAGCAAGTAGAGCTTCGTGGTTTGCGTGTTCATGGTCGGTCCGCGAGTGGTCAGGAAGGAGAGTCGAACGCTTGGTAGACGGCCTCTGTCACTCTCTATTCATCAAACAGGTGCGGTTCTTCGATCCTGAGCCACAAAGCCCTCCGAACAGGTCGGAGAGCCCGTGCAATCCGGCCTAGAAGGAGAACTCGATGTTCGTGTTGAGCACGAAGATGTTCTGGTTGTAGACGCCCGCCGAAGACGGCTGCGATGACGGAAGAACAAGGCGCTCCGCCGTTTCCACGCCGCGCGTGTCGCGCTCGAAGTAGATGAAGTCGCTCGCGAGCAGCGACAAGTGCATCACGCGGGCGAGTCGGAACCGCGCGCCAATACCGACGCTGATCGCCTTGAAATCCATAAGCGCCGGCTCAAGAGCCTCATCGGGGATGGCGTTGCCATCGTAGCCGAGATCGAGCTGTAGCTCGACGCGCGCCCCGATCTCCTCACCTTGGCCGTTCTGGAAGCGCTCGCCGAGGTAGTAACTGCCGCCGAAGCGAATGCCGGCCGCATTTTGCCAGCGCCGCACGAGGTTCTGAATGATGGCGGCGTCCACCCCTTCTTCGCGGGTGGAGCCGTCTTGTCGCACTTCGCAGACGCTGTAGGGATCGAGCGCGGACTGCCCGTTGTCGCCGCGGCGTTCATTCACGAGGTCGAGCCCGTCATCGCCGACGATGCATTGTTGCTCGAACCCGCCCCAACGCGTGAGGTCGCCGAAGAGACGCAGCTCAAAGTTGTCGTTCTCTGGGCGGTACCGGAAGCCCCAGCGCAGGATGTCCGGCAGCTGGTTTGTGATCGTGATGTCGCTGGGGTCTTCGTAGTTCGGCGGGAAGATGTTCTGGAGGGTACCCTCCATCTCCAACTCGCCATTGAAGCCCGGCGCCGTCTGGTAGCTCAAGCCGACCCACAATCGGTCTTCGATCGGCTCGGCCAGCACGCCCACACCAATACCGAAGTCGGTCGACGTGGCCTTGAGGTACGAACGTCCCTCGTTATTGAGGTTATCGTCACCGAAGACGGTCCGCGCGCGCACGGTGTCGATCTCAGAGAGGTAGAGATTGACGCCAACGCCGATCGAGAGTCGCAACTGCTCGATGTGGTAAGCCGCACCGAGCGTGATCGCGAGCGTGCGGATGGTGCCGTCCATGACGTACCATCGCTGCGCGCCGTCTTGTGCTCCAGGGTACTGCTCGCTGGCGTCTGCTTGGTCCCAGACGGATTGGCCGCCGAAGGGCGCGTAGAACGCGATGCCCGCCGCGAAGGGCAAGTCCGTCCCGAAATCGGTGGTGATGCCGATCATTGGCGCCGCGATGACGTTCGACACTTCGCCGCGCCCGGTGTTCGCGGCGGTGTAGTCCTCGTCCGGATTCGCGAGCGAGATCGCGTCTCCAAAGCGCTCGTAGCTCGCGTTGCGAAGCGCGAGGTTCACATCGAGCATGATGTTCGTCCCCTCAGACATTCCGATGCCCGCGGGGTTGTAATAGAGCGCGCTCGGGTTCGTCGCCGTAGGGTGTCCATGCGCACCGCCAAATCGAGCAACTGCGATGCCGCTAGCTTCCGCAGTCGACAGGGGCACTGTAGCGCACAGCGAAAGAGCGGCCAGAGCCGGAACGATTCGGCGTGAAAGTCGCATGAGAGTTCTCCATGAATGCCTAAGGACTTACGGATCATTTGATTCGGTTGTGATGCGCGCCGTCAAGGGCTATCGTGGGGGCACTGCGTCTCCCACGGTGTGAACTCTATGCGTATCTTGTCTTTATCTCGTGCCCCTCTCTTCTGTGCTCTTGGTTTGTCGCTCGCCGTGTCGGCCTGTGAGTCACCAGATCCAGTGGCGAGTATGGACGAATTCGCGGCGCGCACGGACTCGCTCACCGAAGATCAGTTCGCCGACGCAGCCTCGGACGTCGAGGACACGCCGGACGCCGCGCAGGACGTGATCACCGACGACAGTGGCGACGTCAGCGAGCCATGCTTGCCACCGGATCCATCGGTAGGTGCGTGGTTCTTCGCCTTGTCCGCGAACCTCGACCGCGAGAAGCCGCTCTACTTTGAGATCAGCTTCACGCTTGAGGACGATGGAACCATCAACACCGTCGGACAGCCGCTGCGCTTTGACGTGAACCCGCTCGACGAAAGCGTGCCCGACAACCCGCGTACGGCAGCGGGCGTCAGTTACACCGCTTCCTCCGCTTACGATTCGCAAGGCTGTTTCTCGCTCACCTACAACGAGGTCGTGGTCACCGGCGAAGCCAACGGCATCACCGGTCGAGACATCGAAGGGACCGTCATTCTCGATGGCTGTGTAGTGGGTGACGATATCGCCTTCGGTGCCATGAGCGGAAACATCACCGCCCCCCTCGCGCTGAACTTGAACGGCTCGACCTTCGCCGCTGTCCGTCTGCTCGACGCCGACTACGCGAGCATCGACCCCGTCTTCTTCAACGACACCATCCCCTTCGAGCCATGGAGTTGCGAAGAAGCGGGCTCGGGTGAAGGCTCGGGTGAAGGCTCGGGTGAAGGCTCCGGCGACATGTGATCGCGGCTAGTCCTCGTGCCTCCGCCGTCTCCCGAGCGGACAAGTAGAGGCTCGCTGACATGACTACACGCGAACCACCCAGCATGCTGAGACGAACACTTGCCGTCGGCGCATCGGTGCTCCTTTGCCTGAGCTGCCAAGTCCCCGATACTGACTCGGTGGAAGTGAGCGCCGCCGCCGTCGAGTCAAGCAGCGCGCCTGAGCTGCCGATCGCGGCCAACGCGCCCGACCCAAACAACGTGCGGCACAACAACGCACCCGTGGACCTAGACGCGCCCGGGTTGGAGCCGCCAAACTCCGCGTCCGCAGCGGTTCAAGAGCTCGTTGACGCCTCACGTGACGCCTTGTTCGCAGGGCCCAATGCCGCGCTGCCTGTCGATCTGCTCGCACACATTCAGGATGCGCCCTATCTCGGGGTCGTTGATGTCACCGCCGTGCGTGAGCGATGGGAGAGCAGCGGGTTCGCGGCGTTTGCTCTTCATGTGAACGTCGACCCTTTGCTCCAACGCCTCGCCGCAGCGGCCGGTGCGCGTCTGGTCGAGCCGGCATTGGTGACGGCACTAGCCGCTTCTTATGACCCGAGCACACAAGACGTCACGCTGGCGGTACTCGGGAGTTTGCTCGAGAACGTGGGAGCGGCCGAGATTATTCGCGAAGGGCCGGTGAGCGTCGCGCGGTCGGGCGGCCGCCGCGGCGGTCCGCTCGCAACGGTCGCGCTTGGAACAGGTCTCCCGCCCTCGGCGATCGCGGTCCTCAGAGCTGCGCCCGACGAGTCGCTGCCTCAGCTGCTCTCCGACGGCTTCCGCGTCGGCTGGGCTAGCGATGACACCGTTTGGGTGGATCTCGACGCCAACGCGTCCGTAGACGGGTGGATCGGTCGCGGGCAGGCCTTTGCCTCCCAAACGCTTGGGCAACTTCGAACGAGCGCTCCGCCCGAGCTGCAAGCCGGCGTGACTCTGCTCACACGATGGCAGGAGGCACTATGGGCTCGACTTCGCGTGCAGACAGAAGATGGCGTTACGCGTCTCGGGTTGCCGGCTCCGCGCTGCGGTGGCGTCTCAAGAAACGCATTCGCCGGTGCACTCTTGCTCGGTTGGATGGATGCGGCGGCGAACGACGAGAGCCTCGAGCTCAGGCCGCGCGTTCCCATGAGCGCGCTACTACAAACGACATGTGACCGGCAGCAGACCACCTCGTCGCTGCCGCGACATCTGGCTCTGCTCGGAGATGGCCAGACAGGGGATGGAAGTGGCGCGCAGCTCGTTCTAGGCGATGCGACGGCGTTGGTGCGGGCGATGGCTCCGAGCGCGGGTGGTCTGCTACCGTTTGCGCTCCCGCGCGACGTCGTGGCCGCCAGTCTGGGCTCGCGCCCCCTCGGGGTCGACAGCCTCGACCATCCCGCTCCTGTCGCGTGGGTCAGCCAGGGGACCTCACGCGCGATGGTTCTGCCAGTCGGCACTGCAAACGCTCTTGGGCCAAACACGCTGCTCGAAGGCGGTGTACCGCAGCTACTGAGCGGGGAGGGCGTGCTGATCTCACGCGCTGGAAGTGGGTTCAATGTGCGTCTCGAGGAGGCGGATTCACGCTGGCGGGACGCCGCGCAGCTCATGCCGGGGTCCGCCGCGCTCGCGTTCATGTGGGCTCCTTCATCGCCGTGGCACGAGACCGAGGTGTTGGGCCTGGCGTGGACACCCGGGCGGAGCCTCGTGCTGACCGGTGCGCCCGCGAGCCAACAGTGGTCGGTTGAGGTGCTGAGCGAACGCATCGTCGCCGTCGCCCGCGGCGGCATGCCAGGAGGCGTGCTGTCAGCGGAGCAGGCGGGTCGACTCGGCCAAGTGCTGGAGTCGGTCGAGCTTCGGAACTCGGGCGGTGGCTGGCGCGCGGAGATCAGTGACCTTGGGCCATGGGTCCCAATTGCCATTGAACTCGGTCTCGCGGCATGGGGAGCTAGCGTGGAGCGCGGCCCGATACAGTTCCCCATCACGGGGCCGCTCTCGCCCGGCTTGCAGTTCACTCAGCCACCCCCTACCACCGCGCGACCTTAAGGCGTGTTGGTCAACACTGACCGCCTCACGACGCCACCGCTGGTCATCAGCACTCGAACAGGCAGCAGTCGCGATGCCCATATACGCGCTCACCGACGAGATTGAGTTTCCCGACCCCCGCAATGCCGAAGAGCACGGGATCGTGGCGGTCGGCGGCGATCTCACGGTGGAGCGCTTGTTGTTGGCGTACACAATGGGGATTTTCCCTTGGCCGATCAAAGGGCTCCCACTCACGTGGTTCTCGCCCGATCCCCGGATGGTGCTGGATCTCTCACAGCTGCGTGTGAGCCGTAGCCTCCGGCGCTCCCTCCGGCGCGGCTGGACCGTTACGCTAGATCGGGCGTTCGAGTTAGTGATGGAGGCGTGCTCCAACATTCCTCGCGGGGAGGAAGAGGGCACTTGGATCACGCCCGAAATGACGCACGCGTATGCCGAGTTGCACCGACGTGGATTTGCTCACTCGGTGGAGGTGTGGGACGTCGAAGGACAGCTGATCGGCGGCGCCTATGGGATTTCGCTGGGCAACATGTTCTGCGGCGAATCGATGTTTCATCGCGAAACGGACGCGTCAAAGGTCGCGTTCGTGACGCTCGCTCGACAGCTTGAGGCATGGGGATTCGAGTTCCTCGACTGTCAACTCCACACGGACCACCTGGAGTCGCTTGGAGCGTGCGAAATCTCCCGCGATGACTACCTCGGGCGGCTCGATGCGTCGCTCGGCCAACCGACGCGCCCCGGCCCCTGGACGCTGGACGCTCCTACCTGATCAACTCTGGTGTGATCCGAAACGCTGCGCTAACCGTACAGTCTTACTAGTAGCGGTCGCTGCCTACTTCGTGTCCCGGGCACTATGTCTTCAACCTTGGCTCAGCGACTGCAGGGCGAGCTATCGTCCCTGTTGGTCGCACACTACGCGGAGCTCCCTACGGGGGTTTTGTACCAAGTGTGCGCGGAAGCTGTTGGCCGCCGCGGATCGCCGAGCGGGCCAATCCCAGCTGGGCCGCCGCGGTCCAAGGACGAAGCGATGATCGTAGCGCACCTTCGAGCCGTGCTCGACGGGTTGCTTCAGCACCGCTTCGCAGATCTGAGCGATCGCGATGCGAACGCCGCGATTGCGGGTTCGTTGCAGCACGTCGATCGCTTGGTTCGTGCGTCGGGGTCCAGGCCGATCGTCGAGGCCCCATCGGAGACGGTGCCGCCCAACGCGTTCGATACTCCAGGACCGAGCTCCTTCGCTCGTGTACCGTCCTCGCGCAGTGCGTCCGGTGAGAGTCGGCGTTCGACCGCCTCGATCCCCTCCTTTAAGAACTCTCGTGGGGCCGAGCGTACCAATACGAAGCACAGCGCGCTGGCGTCCCGCGCTTCGGCTGCCCCGCGCGCGGCCTCGAAGAACGTTTCGGGGTCGGCGTCTGCCCGAAGCAAGACGTCATTGATGCAGGCCGCCGGGCCGCCTCCGCCGACGCGAACCGCGACTTGGGTGCGCGGAGTCACGACCGACTTTGGACTCCTCTGGGCACCGGACAAACAAACCGCAGAGCTTGAGGTCGAAGACCATGCCGCGCTCGATCTTCTCGCCTTTGAGATACGAGAAGCCGGCGAGCTGGTCCTCCCGCTCGACCCGCCGCCACAGGACGCGTCTGCCGTGCTGCTCCGGGTCGGTGTTCGTGGAGGGAGGCATCACAATGTGCCCGGCGCGGCGAGCGTTGGCGGCTCTGTGCGTGTCGTGATCGCAGAACTGCCGGAGGCGCTTCGAGTCTGCGCGCATAGAGCATTCGCTGAGCGTGCGTCCGCCTCGCAAACCGGCACGCATCGCGTCATCGCGCAAGCACAACCCGACGCCACACCCACCGCATTTATGAGTCCGCCGCGGTCGAGCACCGGGCACCGAACGGTGCCGCGTTCGCCGTCTTCGTCCGAACTCATCGCCGACACGAAGACGGAGGAGGAGCTGATCGATGCACGCCGTCGACGCGCGCACGAGCGCCGAACGGGGGCTCGCGGTAACGCGCGAAACGCAGCAAATGACCAGTTGCGCGCCATTGCATCTGCGCGAACGCCGACTGCCGGCACCGCGACGGTCTTGTCGGATGAGACGGCCGCGGATCGTGTCGCTAAGAGGCGCGCCGTCGCTGCCGCACGCCGCGCTGATCGCGGGCAAGCACCGGCGATGCCGAAAACCTATGCTCCGCAACATGCCCCAGGCACCCCGCCTCCGGCAGCATCAGACGAGCTACTAGAGCGGTGGCCCTTTGAGGATACCGGTCAACGACGGAGCGCACCGCAGCCCGTCGTGGCCTCCGCCCCACGCCCAGACCTGCATGACCGTCACAGCAGCGCTACCCACAAGACGGTGCCTGCAGCACCTCCCGTAGACGAAAGCCGAGACCGAAGAGACCGCACTTGGAGCAGCGCAGGATTCGCAGCGGTGGATTCGTGGTCCCGGGTGCCGACGCCGAGCTCGGTGCGGAAGCGCATTCTTAACGACTCGCCAGAATTCGGTGAAGAGCTCGGCGTCGAGGAGAGTGTGGAGGAGTTCTCGAGCCCGGCCTGCGTTCTCTTGCGAGTCGCGGCAAAGTGGCCCAGCGCTCTCGTGCAGATCGCGACTCTGGAAGGCGAGTGGAGCCTGCTGGTGCGAGAAGACCAAGTGCTCGATATCCAGCAACAACCCGAAGCGAAGAGCTTCGAGGTTTACCATCTTATTCAGGAGTCCGGGCTCGCGTCAGGGGAGGCGCTTTCCGCGGCCGAGACGGCTGCCGAGGCGAATCAGCATTCGTTGCTCGACCAGCTGGTCGCGGACGGCACGCTTCGCTTTCGAGAGGTCGAGGCCCTTCGAACCGCGCGGCTTCGTTTGATGCTTGAGTCATTGCTTCATGATCCATCTGACCACTGGCGTGCACAAGGCTATCAGTCGGTCGGTCTCGCGGACGCACCCCCGATCATCTTCGCTCGCCGCGCGTGGGAGCATCATGTGGCGGAGATCTCGGCGATGCCGCCGAGTGAGGTGGAAGCGATGATCGAGGCGTTCGGGTCCGAACGCCCGCGCTTCGTTGACCAAGCGAGGTTGACCGCACACTCGCTCGGGCTCGAGGGCCGTGAGCGGCGTCTCGTTGTTGAGCTACTCACCGGGGAGCTGACGTGCGCGCAGCTGTTGACGCAGTCGCCACTGCGCCCGCCGGCGACGCGCGCGATCGTCGCCGCCCTCGACAGCATCGGGCTGCTGGACTGGCAGTCGACTGATGTGACCGCGCGTCGCGTCGCGCGGAGCTACGAGACCGTGACGGCGCGCCTGGAGATGCTGGGTGGTGATCCCTTTGAGCTGCTCGAGTCACACTGGTCGTGCGACGACAAGCTGCTGCGGGATTCTCTGCGGCGCTTGCAACGGATGCTCGATCTCTCGTTTATCAGTGAGCACGGCACCTCAGAGCAGAAGGCGATCGCGAAGGCCGTCTCCGCGGGGCTCGATGTTGCGTGGCGCTCTCTCTCGACGCGTGAACAGCGGGTGTCGGTGAGGAGAAAAATTGCCCAGCCGTTTGAACTCCGCTCCGCGCGCGCGCTCTATCGTAAGAAGGCGGAGATCGCGCTGATGCGCAACGACACATCGACGGCAGAGGACGCGTTGCGCCGCATGCTCGAGCTTGAGCCGAGTGATGACGAGACGCGTAATCAGCTTCGCATCGTGCTCAGTCAGTAGCCCGACGCGTTCGTTAGGTGCGCTCATCACGCGTTTGGCATCCGAACGATTTAACAACGACTGGTCCCCCCGGCCCAGCCGCCATTCAACGCAACAACAACTGGTCCCCCCGGCCCAGCCGCCATTCAACGCAACAACAACTGGTCCCCCCGGCCCAGCCGCCATTCAACGTAACAACAACTGGTCCCTCCAGGCCCAGCCGTCATTCAACGTAACAACAACTGGTCCCCCCAGGCCCAGCCGTCATTCGAACTCGACGCCTAGCGTCTTTCTAAAGCAGAGACTGGTCCCCCAACCCTTCTCCCTTGCGGCTGCAACTGTCGGATTCGTCCAGGCACCCCCCGATGCGTATCCAAATCGACAATGCGCTGCTGCGAAACCGAACATCCCCCCGGCCACTCCGGTTCGCGTGTTTGTCCCGCCATGCTTGAAGCTTCCCCCCGGCAGCTATCAAGACAGGCAAGCTCGCTCTCTGAATCCTCGCTAAGAGCAAGGTGGAGCGTCCAACTCAACGAGCCCTCCGTTCCCCCGAACGGTCCTGACGGCGAACCCACTGAATCAGCCTCAACTCCGCTCACGTCACAGCCCCCCAGCTGCTCAGTCATTGGGTTCTCGGCGTTTTCTTTTGAATCGTAGGTCACAGACAGGTCGCTCATCTTGTTGGAATAGTCTTGTCTAAAGCATGGACCATGCCAACCAAGCAAAGGGCTCCAATCTATTCCGCCGATCTGCCGCTATCTCCCACAGAACAAGGACGTTGAGCTTCGGCAACGCGTTTCGTAGGTTGCGCGTCGGCTTCGCTTCCGTTCAGTCACACGAACCACGCTGTCTCATATGGCACATATTGGTGATCCAAATGGTGCAGGCCTGCCCCGCGCAGCTGGCCACATCACCCTAGAACTGTCAGCGGATGGGCAGGCGATGCCCTACGGCGGCTCTCACGCAGCCGCTCAGTCTTGGATGTTGCAGGTGCCTCCCGAGCTCATCGAGAACGGTTCCCTCACACGGTTGGTCGAGCGTGCTCTCCGAGAGGGCGCGCCGGCGGAGCTGCCACGCATCGACGTCGCCGGGCGCGAAACGGGTACTTGGTTCGCGCGCACGATCCCGCGCGGGCACGGCGGACTACTGCTCGAGCTCGTTGATATCACCGAGAGCGTGAGCTCCGTTCGACGAGCGGAGCGAGAGCGGGGGCTGCTCATCCTTGGACAGTTCGCGCACCAGTTCCGCAACCCGCTAGCCGGGATGCTCGGAGCCATGCAAGTGTTCGAAGCAGACCTGCCGAAGAACGGAGCGCGCGCAGCAATGGCCGAGGGAATGATCGCTCAGGGATTCCACCTCAATCGCCTTGTCAGTGACCTCGTCCTCATCGCGCGCGAGCCCGACGTGCGCATCGCGTCGTTCTCGATGAGAGAGTGCGTCGAGTCGGTCGTCGCGCTTCTTGCGCCCGCGCCTCGAACTCCTGTTCGAGTGCAAGGTACCAGTGTTTGGCACTCGGATGCGCGCTTGATCAGCCGTGTTCTCGAGGAGCTCCTCAAGAACGCTAGCGAGGCGACCGCAGAAGACGGTTACATCGAAGTCACGATCGACGATGCGCGCATCGAAATCCGCGACACGGGCTGCGGCGTACCGCCAGAGATCGAGGCGGAAATGTTCGAGCCGATGTTTAGCACACTGCCTAACCATCTTGGATTAGGACTCGCCGTAGCGGAGCGCTTCTGTCGCTCGCTCAACCTCGCGCTAGAATACGAGCGACAAACACATCCGTCGGGCAGCCTATTCGTCATCACCGCTCAATAGTCCGTGTCGTTTCATGCGGTACCGCAGTTTGGCTCGAGAGAGATTCAGTAGCTTCGCTGACTGACTCTGGTTGCCGTCGCTACGCTCCAGCGCCTGCTCGATCAGCGTACGCTCCACCTCATCCAAACACACTCCGGCATCGGGCAGCGTGAACGACGTGTGCTGAACGCTCCCGACTCGAGCCCTCACCTCTTGAGGCAGGTCAACTTCGCGGATGACCGGGTGCTCTTGGAAGATTACCGTGCGCTCGACGACGTTTCGCAGCTCGCGGACGTTGCCCGGCCAGTCGTATCGCTCAAGCGCGTCGATCGCGTCGGCTGAGAACCCCTCAACCTCTCGCTCAAACGACGCCGCGTAACGACGAAGCAGGTGCTCTGCCAACATACGGACATCCGAGCCGCGGTCCCGTAGCGGAGGAACGGCGAACTCCACAACGGCGAGCCGGTAGAACAGATCCTGACGAAAGCGGCGCTCCTTCACTTCCAACTTCAGGTCGCGATTTGTCGCGCAGATAACCGCCGCATCAAGCGTGATGGTGCGACTGCCGCCCACCCTCTTGAATTCTCGATTTTCCAGCGCGCGCAGGAGCTTCGACTGCGCATCCGAGGGCAACTCCCCGATTTCGTCCAGAAAGACGACCCCTCCGCTCGCTGACTCAAGCAGGCCGAGGCGACGCTCCTTCGCATCCGTGAACGCGCCCTTCTCGTTGCCAAACAACGTCGCTTCAACAAGATCCTTGGGCAGCGCCGTGCAGTCGACCTCCATGAAGGGGCCGTTCCGGCGCGGGCCGTACGCGTGAATGGCGCGCGCGGCCAAGTCCTTGCCAGTGCCTGATTCCCCCTGAATCATGACGGTCGGTGCGTCGATTGTCTCCAGCTTCTTCAGACGATCGAACAATCGACACATCGCCGCCGAGTTCCCCAGCATAGTGCCGTAGCGGGTTACCTCGGAGTCATCGGGGGACGCAGGACCTTGCTCGTGCACGACGCGCTGAATCAGCTCGACGACTTGAGCGAGGTCCGTCGGTTTCATCAAGAATTCGGCCGCGCCTAGCTTGGTGGTCTCGATCGCGGACGTGAGGTCGCTATACGCGGTCATGATCAGAACCGGCACGTCCGGGTCGACGCGGCGGAGCTCTCGCATGCACGTCACGCCATCCATCACCGGCATGCGCAAGTCGAGCAGGATGACGGTCGCCGGCTCCCGCGCGTGGGCGTCCAAACACTCCTGGCCGTTGCTCGCCTGCTCGGTCGCAAATCCGAAACGCTCAAGATACGCAGAGATCGACAACCGAATGAGGTGATCGTCGTCGCAGATGATGATGCGGTGTCGTGCGGCCATGCGATTCGGGGTGCTCAAGGTGCGCGGCTACCCTATCGTTCGAGCAGCTCCGCGACAATGAACCCGAGCATGGTGAGCGGAGAGTTCCCGAGCGGGCCCGTCACCTCCTCCGCGTGTTCGCCTCTCCGCTACTCTTGCGCCCGTTCGCGGTAGCGCTGTGCCTCGCCTGGGTCGTTCCCCGCGACGGGTCCGTCCTCCAACAGGTCTGCGACACGGCCGCATGCGATCCGGTCTTCGCCGAGGCAGGCGCGCACCAACAGCTCCCCCGCGCGCTCTCGGTCACCCGTAGAGACTCGCTCGGCGAGGTAGAGCTCCGCCTGCTTACGGCAGCCGATCGCCGTGCCACCGCTGCACGCCGAGCGATGTAGCTCGTGCGCGCGCTCCGGGTCGTGGGCCTCGACGGCGCTGCCCAGCACGTGGCACGCCTCGTAAAGAAGGCTGCGACACGACCGCTCAAGAAGCTCGTCCGCCCGTTCAAGATCCGGTGCTCCGAGCTCGGTCGTCAGGAGCATCTCCCCGAGGTGCATGCACCCAGGATTTTCGCCCATCGCGCACGCGCGTTCATACAAGTCCGCCGCGCGAACAGCATCGCGCTCGCCACCAGCGCCCTCACGATACATCTCGGCGAGGTTCGTGCAGCCGAGCATAGCGCCGCCTGTGCACCCGCGGTCATAAAGTGCAGCCGCGCGCTGCAAATCGACGTCGATCGACTCACCGGCTTCGTAGAACGCGCCAACATTGGTGCAGGCGTAGGCGTCTCCTGAGTCGCACGCCCGCGCCTGCTCCTCCATCGCCGCCGCAGCACCGCTCGGGAGCTCCCGCGTGATGTCACCGGCGCAGGCGCCGAGCAGGATCGCCAGCGCTGAAAGACCAGCGGCCCGAATCGTACTCATGAATAGACCTCGGTGTCCCCGGCGTACTCGTGCAGCCGCATTGAGCCGTCGACGCCGATCATATCGGCGGGCTTCAGGGCGAGCCAGACGTTCTCGCCCTGAAGTACTTCGCTGGACAGGATTAAGTGATTCACGAAGCCACTCTGGGTCTTTGCCTCGCACTCCGCCGCGAAACTCGCGCAGGTGTCTCGCTCGGGGCAGAGGTGTTTCCACGTGCTGACGTACAAGGGCTTTCCGCCCTGATGCGCCAACATGAGTTGCCCGTCGGTCAGGAGGAAAGTGAGATAGGACGCCGTCGGTGGACCGGCTGCGTCCCCGCAGAGTTTCCCCACGACCGTGCACACGTCAGCGACCGCTTCTTGCGCCGCAGCCGCGAGCTCGTCGATGTGAAAGTGTCGCGTATGAAGGGGCCCGCGCGCTTGAAGCTTGGACAGCAAGAGGTAGAAGAGCACCTCGCTGTCTGTTGTGCCGAGCACGTAACGGCGAAGGCTAGGCGCGATACGCGCAATGACCGCGGGGCGGTGCTCGGCGAAGTTCGCCAGGTTGCCGTTGTGCGCGAAGATCCAGCGTCCGTGCTGAAAGGGGTGGGAGTTCAGCGGGTTGAGTTCGCCCTGCGTAGCCGCCCTCACGTGAGCCACCACCGTCTCGGACGCGACCACGCCGGAGACGCGCTGAAAGATCGCGTCCTCCATCGCTGACGCCGCGCTCTTCACGAGGTGAGGGGACCCGCCGACGTAGTACGCGACGCCCCACCCATCTTTGTGGTTCGTGCTCTGCACGC